>JBHJIZ010000008.1:0-24214 GCA_050043005.1 Paracoccaceae bacterium | reverse complement strand
CCACTTATCCGCTCAATGGAGAATTACGTGAAGAAACTCACGCAGCGCTTCACCTGCTGCGTCCGCTCAAATCCTTAGCCGAAAGCCATCCCGACGGCATACGCGATGACGGCGCAGGTTCCACCGACCAGAACCGTCTCGCCGACCGAGCGCACCAGGTTCTCGCGGGTCACATACCAGCGCAACAAGCCCAGCATCACCAGAGCCAGAGCCGTTGACCCGACCGAGGCATAGAAGATCTCGACCGAAGGTTCCGCCAGGAAGTATGGGATCAGCGGGAGCGACCCGAAAACGATGAAAGAAATGAACGTGGCAAGGCCGTTCATCGCGGGATTGTCTTCGCGCGGGTCTGACATGCCGAGTTCGTACTGCATCATGAAGTCGGCCATAAGCTCCGGATTTCGTTGGTAAAGATCAGCGAAGGCCTTGGCGTCGACGTCCGAAACGCCCCTCTCCTTGAGGATGTCGATCGTCTCGGCGCGTTCGAAATCGGCGTTGTGTTCGATCTCGTAGAGCTCCTTGGCCCGGTTCGACATGTAGACGTCGCGCTCCGAGCGTGAGGACAGGAATGCACCCAGACCCATGGCCGTCGCGTCCGCGAGCAGGTTCGCCAATCCGAACAGCAGAACGGCGCTCGTGCCGACTGCGGCGGCACCCTCGGCTCCGGCACCTGCGAAACCTGCCACCACGGCAAATGTCGTGACGATGCCGTCGTTTCCACCGTAGACGATCTCTTTCAGGAATGCCGCGACGTCGCCGACGCGATGCTCCTTCTTCAGATGCTGCTCATAACCCGTGCTGACCATTCCGCCTCCTCATCGGGTGACATAGCGTGGAATGGCAAGGGGTGCAGCGTGACGCAACGGCGCTCTGTCGGCTCAGGCGTGGCCGATCTGTCTTGTGGTGGTCGGTTTGGGGCAGGCTGCATCGGCTCCGAGAACGATCTCTGCGCCATCGTACACACCACTGATAATCCTGACAATCTCGGCTGTGGACAGTCCCTGCTCCTGCAGGAAAAGGACGCGGCTCTGGAAACGGGAAACCTCTGGGTCAGCCATGTCCGCCAGCGTCGCCACGAGCTCTCGTGCTGCGAGCACCAAGGCATCGCGGTGTGACCGCGACGGAGTTTCGACATCGTCCAGAGTTACCGAGACAAGATGGCGGTCGTCGCCGATGTCGACCGGGATTGTCATGCCGTTGTCCAGCCCGAAGTCTCGTGCTTTCCGGACCACATGATCGGTGGGAAACTCGGCCGCGATCTCGGTCCACGTCGTCGCGTCCTCAAGATGAGGCGCGCAGAAGAAAACCGGATCACACAGATACAGCATTTGCCGGAAATAGAGATCCAGCCATTGCTGCGGGTAATCGCAGTAGACGCGATATCCGCGGTCACTGACCATGTTGAGGACGATCGAGAAGTGAGAGGCACCAAGCTCTCTCAACGGCACCAACAATGGCTGAGGCACATGCATGCCGACCTCGCATCATCATAACCCCGTCAACTGACCACCTACCTCAGCACCGGTATTTTTGCAAATTTATAAAAGTTTCGCTCGAAACAGAATAAAATGTTTTCTCACAAGCACTTCGCCGACGATCCGCATTCGATCCCCAGTTTTCAAGCAAGTTTTCCACGTAGAAATGAATACGACTTTCTTGAAGACTACAGCTAGAAGTTGCATTCAATCGGCAGAGAGGGTGCTTTGTTCCATGCTTCGTCTGAATTTCACTGCTGCCGAAGCGGCATCGATTTCGACGTCTTGCCAGCAAACGACCTGACCTGCGGCGATATCCGTTTTCAGGCGGACGCCGTGCGCGAGGCCAAGGGGCAAAGCTCCCGCAGCGACGGACTTTCGAGCAGGGGCAAGTTTGCCATAGACGCAAAAACCCCCTTCGCCATCCAGACTCTCGCCCGCTTTGAGGTTGCGTTTTGCCGTCGCCATGACATCCGCCTTGAAGGTCCGGGACGACCCGGTCGCCTCACCACGAAGGGCCGCATTCAGGATCGAGATGTTGAGCTCGAGCCCGATCAGATGGAACGGACGCCAGAGCGCTGTGTACATACCCGTGGAGTCTGTCGTTACGCCGTATTGCTTGAAGCAAAGCCGCGCATATTCGTTCGGTCCCTCGATCACGACATAGACGCCGTAGCGCAAGTCGTTCGTCACGGGGCGACCGTCGGGCTCGTCCGATGCAACAACCTCGACAACACCCTTTGCCTCGAGCATGCCACCATCCGCGCGTGGGCGCAGAACATGGGCGAGGTGGTCAGTTCCGCACGGCGGGAAGGACAGGCCATCATCGGGCGCTGTCAGATCGCACGCATTGGCAATCGCGGCCATTTCGATCGCCGATTTTGTGCCGTCGACGAACGAGTTGAACATTTGCGGGTTCAGCCCGTCCCGCTCGGCCATTTCGGGATCGAGCCCTATGTTCTGCCAGACTGTTTTCGGCGTCGACTGGTGGAAGCCCGGCAGGAACCGGGTGCCCTTGCCCGCCGCAATGACAGGGAAACCGCATGCGCGCGCCCAATCGACCAGTTCCGCCGTCATGGCGGGTTGGTCGCCATAGGCCATGGAGTAGACGACACCGGCCTTGCGCGCCTCTTCCGCCAGCAGCGGCCCGGCCAGAACATCGGCCTCGACGTTGACCATGATCACATGTTTGCCGTTTCGGATCGCAGTTCGTGCGTGCAAAATGCCTGCGGACGGAGATCCTGTTGCATCGACCACAACCTCGACGTCCGGGTGGGCGGCAAGGTCGGACCCGTTCTCCAGCAGGCGAACGGACGCGATATGGTCCTCCTCCCACCCGACATGCCGCATCGCCTTGATCGCACGATCCGGAGAGAGATCGGCGATTACCGCGACCTCGATCCCCGGGGTCGTCGGCACTTGATTGAGAAACATCGTCCCGAACTTTCCGCAGCCGATCAGGCCGACGCGAACCGGGTGTGTCCGTTCCTGCAAGAGTCTGTATAGGTTCATCGCACGCTCATAATCCGGCGGGCAGGCGCTTGGAAGTGCGGCCCGATCAGGTCTTGGATATCTGATCTGATGGCATCATTGGCATTGGACGCATTGCGCGCAGAACCGTTGCTGATGCATTCGATGTGCGGATTCCCACAGAGTTCACGATTGGGCCCGGATACCACTGGATCAATGAACACCAGATGGGAGCGGCGCGCGATGAGATGGCTTGCAGGTATCGTTTGCTTGGGACTGGCGGGATGCGCTCCGGAGCTTCCCGAAACTGGCATACCGACACCGTATGACGGGCGCTGGACGGGAAAAGCCAGTCCGGCAGGGGCAGGATGCTACGCGTTCACGATCATCGTCGATGTCAGGTTCGGAAAACTGGTTGGAGAGATCCGGGACGGCTCGAAACTGGGTGACGTCTGGGGAGATATCGGGCCGGACGGCAAGTTGAACGGCAAAATCGGAGTGGCAGGTGTTCGTGGCGCGCGCGCCGACGTTCAACTCGACGGGGAAACAGGCAAAGGCGTTGGGTCTTACGACTCTAAACCATGTTCCGGCACGCTGGAGATGGTGCGCGCCGGATAAGGCCGTGAAGGCAATTTTGCCTTTGAGCAATCTGGCTCAGCTTGAACCAGTGGTCAGGTCGTGGCCTGTTCCTCTGCGGCGGGTTGAGTTGCAGCGGCGCCTTGCTCGGCCCGAAGTTGCTCGAGCTTCTGGCGATAGAGGTTTGCGAAGTCGACGTTGTCGAGCATCAGGGGCGGGTATCCACCATCACGCGTCACGTCCGAAACGACACGCCGGGCGTATGGCAAAAGCTGCCGTGGACACTCGATGAAGAGCAACGGATGAATATGCTCCTGCTTCACGTTAGAGATGCTGAAGATCCCGATGTAGTCCAACTCGACCAGAAACCGGGTCTTGTCACCGGTCTTGGCCGTCGCATTGATTTTCATCGATACCTGGTAGCGGCCTTCGGGCCCACCCGCAGCGTCGAGGTTGACGGTGACGTTTATCTCGGGCTGGCCCTGTGGCTGCGCTGGTTCCTGCGCGGCCACGTTCTCGAATGACAGATCCCGGATGTAGTGTGCGACGATGGCCAAGCCCGGAGGCTGATTTGGATCCACGTTGGCATCTGGATCTGCGGTGGTCTTTTCATCCGCTGCACCAGCCTGAGACGTTTCGTCAGACATCTTGAACACTCCTGATCTGCTCTCGCGCGGCGCCGTAGCAGATAGGATGGGTCACGTCCATGGCGCGCAGAGGCAAGCGCGGCTGCACAATGCAGATCAGTGCGTCAGTGAGCCAGACGAAGGGGGACGCTCCGGTCGGTCGGTATCGCGGTCTTCCGGGGTTATGTCCTCGTAGGTTCCATCTACGGTCTGAGAACCCGAAGGCCACTCGGCTCGCTGATTATGTCCGGAGTGAGTTGCCGAAACTGTGCGCAGCTTGATCCGGGTCTTCAGGAATGCGTAAACCGCCGCACGGACGGCCGGGACAAGAAGCAGAAACCCGACGGCGTCGGTGAAAAAGCCGGGCGTCAGCAAAAGGACACCCGCAACAAGTATCATTGCACCATCCGCCAAGAGCCGTCCGGGATCTTCACCCGACATCAATCTGCCTTGAACATCCTGCAGGACCCTGAGTCCCTGTTGCCGCAGCATGATCGACCCGACCAATGCAGTTAGAATCACGATCGCAATCGTCGGCCAGGTCCCGATTTCGCCACCAATCTGGATGAACAGCGCGATCTCGATCACCGGCACTGCGACGAGCAACAGGAATAGAAGCATCACATTCCTCATATCTTCCCGGGGTCGGCCCGCCTGCGGCGATGGACTTGTCCGGCGCTGCACCCTACATAAGAGATGACGTCCAAAATGACACCGCCCGGCGCCTGAGATCACGATCGGATGTGCGGTACGGGTAGAAACAGAGGTGCGCGCCATGAGCAGCGACATGATTGAACTGGTGGTGCTTATCGCCATCGCAGCCGTTGTGCTGTACCGATTGAAGTCGGTGATTGGCACGCGCACCGGGCACGAAGGACCACCTGGAATTGTCAGACGTCAATCCGATGTCGCCGAGACGGGCGAGGTTCGGCAGGGCCCGGTTGCCGCCCCGGACTTTGCAGAAGAAGACGACGGCGGCGCGGCGATCGTGCCCGATCACAGCAGATCGGCGCTGGATAGCATCCGCGCAGTCGAGAATGATTTCGACATTGCCGAGTTTGTCGATGGCGCGCGGAGCGCTTACGAGATGATCCTGATGGCCTACGAAGAAGGCGATCGCGATACGCTCCAGCAACTACTGGCACCGGATGTCTTCCAGGCATTCCAGTCAGGCATTGCAGCGCGCGAGGAAGCAGGGTTGCGCGTGGAAGCACGCTTTATCGGCGTACGTGAGGCAACGGTCGAAGAGCTTCAGTTCGACGATGACGCAAGCGTCGCTGACGTATCGGTCCGCTTCGTCGGCGAACTGGTTACGGCAGTGAGAGATGCCGAGAACCGGGTGGTCGAGGGCGATCCAAACGAGGTACGGCGTCAATCCGATGTCTGGACGTTCAGCCGCGAGATGGGCTCTGTCGATCCGAATTGGCTGCTGACCGGCACGGGCGACTGATCGCTCGGCGTCTTCGGTATAAAATAGTTGTCCGGGCGCGGCAGATCCCGGCGCGGGCCTCGGGATCTTGCGCCGGAAGAGCGATCTCTTTGGGATCAGGTCGCGCGCACGACGCAACGCTTGGAAACCGGGCCGTCGAAGCAGCAAGACAATTCGACAGACAGGGACCTCGCAAAGCTCACGGTGTTACCCAAGCTCGATGAGTCTGCAGAAAACCGCGACGCGAAGATGCGGGTTCCGGACGAAATGATCCGGATGCTCAGGCCAGATACATCGCATCGTAAAAAACACTCCAATGTAACGGTAGACTGGCGCGATGCCGAGGTTGGCCCGGTCGGACGACCCGAAGCAGGATTGGATCGTCGAACCGCAGAGCGCTTGCGCAAGGGTGCCAGGGAACCTGACGCGCGCATCGATCTCCATGGTATGACGGCCGAACGCGCACATCGCGCGTGCTTGCGTTTCCTGGCCGATTCACTGTCCCGAGGGGCGCGGGTCGTGCTCGTGATCACGGGCAAGGGCCGCGTCAGCGACGACGGTGACTTCATGAACCGGGGCAGGGGTATCCTGCGCGAGTCGCTGCCCGGCTGGCTCAAGTCATCACCGCTCGGGCACAGCATCGTCGGAATTTACGAGGCCAATCAGAAACACGGCGGCGCAGGAGCGTTCTACGTCTATCTGAAACGACGTCGCTGAGGTTACGGCGCGTTTTGCGGACGCTGACGCGTTGCGATCAGAACCCCAATGGCGGCCAGCGCCATTCCCGCCCAAGCCAGGGGCGGCATGGCTTCATCAAGGATCAACCAAGCCAGGAACGCTGCGCCAGGTGGTACGAGGAACAAAAGCGCCGAGACACGGGCAACCTCGCCGTAACGGATCATCGCAAGCAACAGGCTTGTCGCGATCAGCGAGTTGCAGATCACCAGGTAAGCAAGAGCAAGCCCCATCTCCCAGTTCAAATCGATGCGCCCGGTCTCCAAGACCAACGCGAATGGGAGAATCGCGAGCAGTCCCGCTGTGAACTGGATCAGATTGGATGTCACCGGATGGTGGTTTTGACCAAACCGTTTCTCCCACAGGGTCGCGGCCAGAAAGGCGGCGAGTGCCATCCCAGTCACCACCAGCCCTGCAATCGGTGGAACCGCGATCTCCAGCCGCGCCGCTATGACTACCGCTGTCCCGGCCAGCGCCAAGATGAGGCCTGCCCAACGCCGCGATCCTACGCGTTCACCGGCTGACCAGGGGGCAATAATTGCCACGAGGATCGGATGGAGAGCCAGGATCAGCGCCACTGTCCCGGCACTGACGTCCCAATCGAACGCAAGATAGGTGAAGCCGAAGTAGAACGACTGCATCAGAACCCCGACGATCGCGAGGTGGACCCAATCCGAAGCGCGTTTGGGAAGCGGCGGGCGAAACACAGCGAAGGCAATGGCCATCGCCGCGACGACAATCGCAAAGCGCAGCGCCAGGAATGTCAGTGGTTCGGCGTGCTGAAGGCCGAGCTTTGCGAAGACGAACCCGCCCGACCAGAACAGCAGGAAGAACAGCGGCGCAGCGATCAGCCAGCCCGGGCGGCCGTCTCCTTGTGCTGTGTCCATTGCAGAGCGCGTCATACCGCCTGTGCCCTCAAGACAACTGCTTCAAAATGAGATCCTGCGCCTTCAGATAGCGTTCTGATGCGTGGAATTCGGTGCGCCAGCGAGAAAAGATGCCTGTTCCCCTATCCATCAGGCGTAACTGCGATCAGCGGAAGAGTGGCTCATTTTGGCGCGTTCATCGGGCGGTCCAGCGTCCAGTCATAGGTGCCGCGATCACGCTCCTGAACGGCCTGTTTCCAACCCGCGGACTCGGCGCGGTGCTTGAAGGCCATTCCCTCTGGCGAATGCCGGGTGATGCCGTCAAAGATCGTTGCAAGTGTCTGGGTCGAGGCCAGTCCCATGTTTTCCAACGCCTGATTGATCATCAGTTTTTGCATCGCAAGCTGGTTGACCGGCACGCCGGCCATGCGCTCGGCAAGGGTTTCGACTTCCTGATCCAGTTGGTCTTCGGGCACGGCCTTTAGAACGAGCCCAAGGCGTTCCGCCTCGCGTCCGTCGATCCGGTCCCCGGTCAACAGCATCCGTTTCGCGCGTTCCGGTCCCAGGCGGTAGACCCACATGGCCGTTGTCGGGCAACCCCACACGCGGGCCGGCATGTAACCGATCTCGGCAGTTTCTGACATCACGACGATGTCGGCGCACAACGCGATGTCCGAACCACCCGCAACCGCATAACCGTGCACCTTGCAGATGACCGGTTTCAGGGACCGGAAGACTTCCATGAAGAGGTCGGTGTTGCGCTTCATGAAGGAGAAGTCCTTGATCGGATCCCAAGGCATCTCCTGTGTGATTTCACGCCCTGGTCCCGCCGCCGACTGAGCATAAAAGTCGAGATCATAGCCCGCGCAGAAGGCCTTCCCCGCACCGGACAGTATGATTACGTGTACAGGCGGATCATCGTTTGCCATCCGAACGGCGTCGGCCAATGCCTGCGGAAGCTTGTCGTCGATCGCGTTCATGACGTCCGGACGGTTCAACGTGATCCGGCCGATGCGGCCATCGGTCTCGAAAACAACGGGGTCCATGAGGATTTCCTGAATGCTGGTGATTAACCACGTCTCACGAAATGCGTCCGAATGGAAACAATTTCACGGGCAACCATTGAAGCGCCCTAAAGCAGTCATTAAACGTTTCAGGGACAGATATCCTGATGTCGCTGCGCCGGTTTAGGCGAAAAATTGAACAGGCAGCCAGAAATGCGTGACCCGATCGATACCTACACGAACTTCATCATCCCGACGGTTGAGGAGATCACGGCGCGGAGCCGTGACCGCTACGACATCTTCTCGCGTCTGCTGAAGGAGCGTATTCTTTTCGTCGCCGGTCCGGTTGAGGATCAGATGGCGACGATCGCCGTGGCGAGCCTGTTGTATCTCGAGTCCGAGAATCCGAAAAAAGAGATCTCGATGTACATCAATTCGCCGGGCGGCGTTGTGACGTCGGGCCTCGCGATCTATGATACGATGCAATACATCCGGCCAAAGGTTTCGACCCTGGTGATCGGTCAGGCAGCGTCGATGGGCTCGCTCCTGCTGACGGCCGGAGAGAAGGGGATGCGGTTCTCGCTCCCGTCCAGCCGTATCATGGTGCACCAGCCCTCCGGCGGTTTCCGCGGCCAGGCGACCGATATCATGATCCACGCCCAGGAGACGCAGAAGCTTAAAACGCGTCTGAACGAGATCTACGTGCATCACACGGGGCAGGATCTCGACACTGTCGAGGGAGCGCTGGAGCGCGACAACTTCATGTCGCCCGAAGAGGCCAAGGAGTGGGGCCTGATCGATGATATCGTGTTGTCTCGCCCGGGTGATGACGAGGGCGAGGGATAACATCTTGGCGCAGGGCATCCTGCGCATCGTGACAGTCCGGTGTAACCGGGATAGTCTGTCTGACTTAGATTCGCTGCGGTGGAGTGCCGTTCCGCGAATACACTGCAGAGTGGGCGTCACGCCCGAGGAAAGATTATGAGCAAAAACAGCAGTTCGGATAGCAAGAACACGCTTTACTGCTCGTTCTGTGGCAAGAGCCAGCACGAAGTCCGCAAGCTGATTGCGGGACCGACGGTGTTCATCTGTGACGAGTGCGTCGAACTCTGCATGGACATCATTCGGGAAGAGACGAAGAACAATCTCGTGAAGTCGTCGGACGGTGTTCCGACCCCGAAAGACATCTGTCAGGTTCTCGACGATTATGTCATCGGGCAGGCCACCGCCAAACGGGTCCTGTCGGTCGCGGTGCACAACCACTACAAGCGTCTGAACCACGCGTCGAAATCGTCCGATGTCGAACTTGCGAAATCGAACATCTTGCTGATCGGCCCGACCGGGTGCGGCAAGACGTTGCTCGCGCAGACGCTCGCGCGGATCCTGGATGTGCCGTTCACGATGGCGGACGCCACGACTTTGACCGAAGCGGGCTATGTCGGTGAAGATGTCGAGAACATCATTCTGAAGCTGCTGCAATCGGCTGATTACAATGTCGAGCGTGCACAGCGCGGAATCGTCTATATCGACGAGGTCGACAAGATCAGCCGCAAGTCGGACAATCCCTCGATCACGCGGGATGTGTCGGGTGAGGGCGTCCAGCAGGCTCTGTTGAAGATCATGGAGGGTACTGTCGCCAGTGTTCCCCCGCAGGGCGGACGCAAGCATCCTCAGCAGGAGTTCCTGCAGGTCGACACGACGAATATCCTCTTCATCTGCGGCGGAGCGTTCGCGGGTCTGGACAAGATCATCGCGCAACGCGGCAAAGGCTCTGCAATGGGCTTTGGTGCTGATGTGAAGGCAGATGATGATCGCCGGATCGGTGATCTGCTCGAGGATCTGGAACCTGAAGACCTGTTGAAGTTCGGGCTTATTCCCGAGTTTGTTGGCCGTCTGCCGGTGATCGCAACGCTGCGTGACCTGGATGAAGATGCTCTCATCACAATCCTGACCCAGCCGAAGAATGCCTTGGTCAAACAGTACCAGCGGCTGTTCGAGATGGAGAGCGTGGAACTCAAGTTTACCGACGACGCGTTGCGCTCCATAGCCGAGAAGGCGATCGAACGAAAGACCGGTGCACGTGGCCTTCGGTCGATCCTCGAGGATGTTCTTCTCGATCCGATGTTTGAATTGCCCGGTGACGAGCAGGTTCAGGAAATCGTAGTGAACGAGGAAGTCATTTCAGGCGAAGCGAAGCCGTTGTATATTTACACGGAATCGAGTGCGGAGGCGACTGCGTCCTGAGCGGGCGCACCGCCGCATTCGGGTCCGGACTTGAACTGGGCCTGTGACTGACCCAAGTTCTTGCCGAACAAATCAAGCTGGCCGCCATATCTAGAATGCGGTCACGAGAGGCATGTGCATGACCGAACCAACCCACTTCCCGTCCGCGAACACGTACCCGGTATTGCCGTTGCGCGATATCGTCGTCTTCCCGCACATGATCGTCCCGCTCTTTGTCGGGCGCGAAAAGTCCGTGAAGGCGCTGGAGTCCGTCATGAAGGATGATCGCCAGATTCTTCTGGCGAGCCAAAAGGATGCGGCGCTGGATGAACCGGAGCAGGACGACATTTACCGGATCGGCGCGCTGGCGAACGTCCTTCAACTGCTGAAGTTGCCGGACGGCACGGTCAAAGTTCTCGTCGAGGGCCGCTCCCGCGCGAAGATCACGCAATTCATTGCCAATGATGACTTCTTCGAAGCTCATGTTGTCGGGATCGAGGAAACCGATGGGGAAGAAGAGACCGTCGCGGCCCTCTCGCGATCTCTCATTGAGCGGTTCGAGCGTTATGTGAAGCTCAACAAGAACGTCCCCGAAGAGGCGATGGCGAGCATCGGCGAGATCGAGGATCCATCGAAACTGGCCGATACGATTGCCGGTCACCTCGGCGTGAAACTCTCAGAACGCCAAACACTGCTGGAGGAGCCGGATGTCGCCAAACGCATGGAGCGGATTCTCGGGCTGATCCAGGGCGAGATTTCGGTCCTTCAGGTCGAGAAGAAGATCAAGTCGCGGGTCAAGACCCAGATGGAGAAGACCCAGCGCGAGTATTACCTCAATGAACAGATGAAGGCGATCCAGCGCGAGCTGGGTGAAGGCGATGAAGGCCGCGACGACATCGCCGAATACGAACGTCAGATCGAAGAGGTCAAGCTCTCGACGGAAGCGCGTGAGAAGGCGCGTGGAGAGTTGAAGAAGCTCAAGAACATGTCGCCGATGTCCGCCGAAGCGACGGTCGTGAGGAATTATCTCGACTGGATGTTATCCATCCCGTGGGGCAAGAAATCTCGCGTCAAGAAGGACTTGGGCAAAGCTCAAGAGGTGCTCGACACTGACCATTATGGCCTCGAGAAGGTCAAGGAACGGATGGTGGAGTACCTTGCCGTTCAACAGCGCTCGTCGCGGCTGAAGGGACCGATCCTGTGCCTCGTGGGACCTCCGGGCGTGGGAAAAACCTCGCTCGGCAAGTCGGTAGCGCGGGCGACGGGGCGCGAGTTCATCCGTATCTCACTGGGTGGCGTGCGCGACGAAGCCGAGATCCGCGGGCATCGCCGGACCTATATCGGTTCCATGCCGGGCAAGATCATTCAGTCGATGAAAAAGGCGAAGACGACCAATCCGCTGATCCTGCTCGATGAGATCGACAAGATGGGTCAGGACTTCCGGGGCGATCCCGCGTCGGCCATGCTCGAGGTCCTCGATCCCGAGCAGAACAGCACGTTCTCGGATCACTATCTCGAGGTTGAATATGACCTCTCGAACGTGATGTTCCTGACGACTGCTAACACGTACAACATGCCGCAGCCGTTGCTGGATCGCATGGAGATCATTTCTCTCGCCGGGTACACCGAGGATGAGAAAGTCGAGATCGCACGCCGTCACCTGCAACCGAAGCAGGAGAAGGAACACGGCCTTCGCAGCGGAGAGTTCACGCTGACCGATGAAGCGCTGCTCGAAATGATCCGGCGCTACACCCGCGAAGCCGGAGTGCGGAACCTCGAGCGTGCACTCGCGAAACTCTGCCGGAAGGTTCTGACGGATATCGTGAAGGGTGACGCCAAATCGGTCGACGTGACACCAGAGGCGCTCGAGAAATATCTGGGAGTACCGCGTCACAAGCACGGTCTTGCGGAAGAGGAGGACCAGGTCGGCGTGGTGACCGGGCTGGCTTACACCTCTGTTGGTGGCGATCTTCTGCACATCGAAGCGCTTAAGCTGCCTGGCAAGGGCCGCATGAAGACGACGGGTACGCTCGGCGATGTCATGAAGGAGTCGATCGACGCCGCTGCCAGTTATGTTCGGTCGAAGGCGCCGGGCTACGGTGTGAAACCGCCCCGTTTCGAGAAGATGGACATCCACGTGCACGTCCCGGAAGGCGCGACACCGAAAGATGGACCGTCGGCAGGGATCGCGATGGTAACGTCGATCGTCTCGGTCTTGACGGACATACCGGTGCGCAAGGATATCGCGATGACCGGCGAGGTGACGTTGCGTGGCACTGTCCTGCCCATCGGTGGCTTGAAGGAAAAACTCCTTGCAGCGCTGCGTGGCGGCATCAAGACGGTTCTGATCCCGAAGGACAACGTCAAGGATCTGCCGGACATCCCGGACAACGTGAAGGACGGGCTCGAGATCATCCCGGTCGAGACGGTATCCGAGGTTCTGGGGCAAGCTCTGACCCGGGAACCAGAGCCGATCGAGTGGGACGAAGACGAACACTTCGAGACACCGGCGTCGGACGAACAGGCTCCTGGCGCCGAGGCGTCCCTCGCTCACTGAACCGATGCTGCTTTCGGAGGGCTCGCGCGTTGACGCGCGGGTCCCACTTCCTTAAGACGCGGTCGTCCGGGCGGTTAGCTCAGCTGGTAGAGCGCTTCGTTTACACCGAAGATGTCGGGGGTTCGAATCCCTCACCGCCCACCATACCCTGAATCAGGACGTGAAAGACCACCTAACACATTGAAAGGTAAGGTGGTTTTTGGGGTTCTAACACCTTCGGTCCGACAGTAGACCATTGGCTCTTCAAAGGCTAATCTCAGCACCAATCTCCGCAAGTCCTGGCGGCCAGTTTTCCAGAGTTTCCAAGGGTTTGCGAAGAACTGGAGGGCGGGTTCTAACACCTCCGCTGCGGTGGCCTTAGGCGCACAGGCAGATTCAAGTCTTTCCTGAACTTTCAGCTTGTCCGCTTCCAGCTTTTCGATGCGGCGCTCATATGCCTTGATTACCGTCGCAGCGGCTGCGTCTGCGATATTGTCGAGGTACTCGTCAATTTGGTGTTCGAGCTTGCCAATCTCGCGGCGCAATGACCCCCGAAACTCGGTCATCTGCGATCTCCGCATGTTCCACGCGTCGATAAACATATCTTTGACGAGCTCGAGTAGGTCTCTTGAGGGTTGCATCTTCTTGAGTAGAGCCTCGAAATCCCCCTCTACCTTGTCCTGGCGAATGGATTTGCCATAGCTCACGCACTTTCTGTTGTAGCAATGGTAATAGGGATAGTACCCGCCATGCCGCCCCCGGGATTTGCAAGACGTCAACGGTCGTGCGCAATCCGCACAAACGACGAATCCCCGTAACGCAAAATCCTCTCCAAGGTTCTTCCTCGCGGGCGCACGGGCTCTTCCGCTCAGTCGGGTTTGAATTTGATCAAAGGCTTGGGTCGAGATCAATGCTTCATGGTTTCCCTTGCGGCGTGAGATCCCCCAACACGGTGCTTCGACATATCCAGCATAAGCAGGCTGGGTGAGCATCCGTCTAATGGCTTCCAATGGAACTCGGCCACTTTTCTGTTTGGGATAGTCTGGCTGAGATTCGAGAAAGCGCATCACCTCGGATTGTGTCGCGAAGTAGCCAGAGGCGTAGCCTTCGAGAGCCTTTTGTACGATCGAGGCGAGGGGTTCATCCCGCACGAGCACTTTGCCGTTGCCACGCGCTTTGACGTACTTGTACCCGCGAGGTGCTTGAAAAACAGCGTATCCCTGTTCAACGCGTGCTTTCATCTTCTGTAGCACTTGACGCTGGTTTTGTTCGCGCTCCAATTCGCCTTGGGCCGCGATAATCGTTTCAACGAATTTGCCTTCGGGTGTGTCTTCAAACCGAAAATTTAAACACTCGGGCCGCGCGTCATGCGCGTCGAGTGTGCGACGTAATTTTTTGTGGAATTCAATATCGCGAGCGAACCGTTTGAGATCATCGAAGATGACCACATAATTTTTGTCGGACTGCGCAGCCAAAAAAGCCAGCAGCGCCATCATGCCCGGTCGGTTCATGAAATCGCCGCCACCTGACGTATCGTCAGGGAACACAGCTTCGACCTCATAGCCGCGCTCTTCGGCGTGTTGGCGGCAGCGATGTTCTTGCGACTCGAGACCAGCCCCTTCATCGGACTGTTTTTTGCTCGAAACCCGACAGTAGATTACCGCCGGTTGCGGTCCGCCGGTTTGAGGAATGTCTTTCATGAATCCTCCTGTTCTCCGGTGCCTAAGTCGGCAACGGATGGTTCTTCGTTTGATGTTTTCTGATTTTTCGATCCTACCAGATTTTGGAAGTTAGACGCAGCAGCAACCGCGTCGCCTTGGTCTTTTCCACAAAAATGTTGGACCGGGTGAACGCCGTAGCCCAGGTCGATAAATTCAAGGACGATCGACCAGATAATCTGGAGATACTCGGCTTTCTCGGCATCGCTCAACTCGCAGTTGTCGAGCCGGTGCTGAAACTTCTCGACATCGACACGAAGGATGCGCGGCTTGTGTTCCAGCGTCGGAGCATCAGGAATGTCTGTGAATACGTGAAATACTTGAGTATCGTCTTGGTCCTTCATCTTAAATGCTCCTTCTCTGTCACACGGGTGTTGCCATGCGTTTCCTTTCAGTTCTATTTGAATAGAACAAAAGTAGAACATAACAACTTCTGATTGTCAATCCAGAACCGCGAGAATTTCTTCCAGCGGTCCTGGTTTATCTTGTACATTACCTTGTGCGGGTTTGATCGCGGCCAGGTTCAGGCTCACTGCGCCGCTGTTCTTTGAAGGCTTCGCGGTTGAGATCGTGCGTGCGGTAATGAGCCTGCCGCGAAAGCTCCGAAAGTCCCAGCATGTCTTGGGCGCGGAATGATCCGGTGTCGTGGTAGTTGCCCTGATCATCCTTGTAGGTGCGCGAGAGATTCACGCTGTGATAGGCCCCGTTCTGCCCTTCATTGCGCCAGATGGTGGCTTTCAAGCCGCCCTCGCGCAGCGTGTCGACTGGTGGGTTCCTTTGCGGCTCGTTGGTCGTCGGCTCTTGCGGGTTAGCGCGTTGCGTAGGCGCTTGCTCCGGCTGTTCCGGCACATCGTACGCTTGCCCATCATTGTAAGGTCCGTTCATTCCCGATCTCCTCTGGTTGGGGTGAAGTCGCGCCGTGGCATGTGGCGCTGGTAGAACTCTTCGGCGCGATCTGTGATCTGCGCGGACTTTGCGATTACGGGTTTGTATTCGGCTTGCGCACGCCGAAAGGCTTTGAACGCATCGCGGCGTGCGCCTTCCGGATCACCGTTGCGTGCTTTCACATCAGAACGATCCAACGCTTCAAAGACCCGATCAAACGAGCCTCTGACGCGTACCAGATCATCCCGGCCCTGTTTGAGCTCCGAGACATGGGCCTTGCGCTTCTCTTCGCGCCATCTTGCATTGAAGCTGGCCGCGTCCGATCCGTGCGCCAATTCCGGTGATGGCTTTAAGACCGGCGCGGGTTGATCGACGCTGATCATGTGCGAGGCGCGGCCCTGCTTTGGGCCATGCTTGTTTTGCTGATCACGCCTTCGCCGCTTTCTCGCCAAGGCGGTGATATCATCGCGGCGTTGATGTTCAGGCTTGTTCAATTCAGCGCGTTGCTGAGCTTTCTGCGGGTCGGTTTCACGCTCAAAGGTGCGGGAGAGACCAATGTTGGGTTTGTCCGGGTTGATCGTGCGCCTGCCTGGCAAATCGGACTGGCGATGCGCGTATGAAACAGAGCTCCATCGAGGTGCCATGGCTTAAACCTCCACCCTAGACCACAGCCCATCGCGATATTGCGGATAGTGGGCGAAGCGCTCCGGGACCGGCTCACGGATCACACGGCGCAACTCTTCGCCCCGGCGGGTCATAACACGCACCGAGTCGAGCGGCGGGTGATACGGGTTTGGATGGAACCGTTCCGCCATCTCGGCGCGTTTGAAATAAGGCGCGCGATTGATCAGGCCGGGACGGGCCAACCCATCGGCCCAGAGCAAAGCTTCATGATCTTGCAGGTTCATCGCTTCATCAGCGGTCATCAATGCGCGCTGCTGTTTCGTGCGATGGACGGACTCCCGGCCTGCTTGGGCGATTTCTAATCCGATACGCACCGGATCGGCCCCAGCCAGCAACTTTTGCAAGCCCTGCTTTCGGGTCAGGCGCGCGCGGGATTGTTGTAAGCTATCATCATATTCGAGGGTTTGATTGCCCAGCATGGCAGAGGCCTCAGCTGCGCTGGGGTAATCCCGCAGTGCAAATTGAAGGCGGCAGGCTGCACTTGAAGTGATCAGCCGTTCGGCTTCAGGCCCAAGTTTGCGCATTTGTGCGTTGGTCTGGAACACCGCGACCGGCTGCACGCCAATCCCCGCGCCATAGGTGAACATGCGCGGCACCAGATCAAAGCCGCCCGATGGTCCGCCCGCGAGTTGCCCGCATTCATCAATGAACCAAGTTTGACGCGGTGCGGAGGCGTGCCTTGCCTTGTAAATCATCGCTGCTGTGAAGATGGATTTGATCACAGGAGCCCAAGCAGAGAGGAACTCGGCGGGCGGCATCAGGTAGATTTGCCATGCCTGATCCGAGGCTACCGTATCGGCCATCGAGAGCGTGTAAGGCGGCGAGACAGACTCCATCAGCACCGGGTCTGATAGACACGACACAGACCGCATCAGCTCGCCCAGGATACCCCGGAACCCGCCGCCATTATCGCTGCGGCCATTGGCAATCTCTGCTTCCACCCGGCGTGCCAGCGGAAACTGCGAGATCGACATCGAGTAAGCAAAATCCAGCCAGTCTTCGCCGCCCGCCGGGATCATGTTGATGGCGTTGAAGAAGTCCGGCAGGGTCAGCACGCCGCGCAGCTCACAGCAGACAAGTGCGATGGCTTCGCCCCATTCCCGCGACCGGCCTTCAAAGAACTTGCCTTCCGCACTGCCCGAAACCGGGACCATTCCCTCCATGAACATTTTGCAATCCGAGACCAGCGAGGGGCTGTCGATGGTCATGTAATCGGTGGGGTTCAGATGGTCCTGCGGCAACCCATGCAGGCCGGACGGGTTCCAATATCCGCAGAATTTGCCGTCAGCCGTTTGATCCTGGGAAATGTATGCGCCTTCGCCCTTGGGATCGAGCATCACCAGCGTTTGCAGGCAGGTGCCGGATAGGATGTTGTAGGCCAAGAACGTGGTCATCTTCCCGGCCCTGGCCCCGGCTGTGACCACCATCCCGCCCGGCCCGGAATAGAAGGTCTGCCGTCCGGCAACGAAGCCGGTGAAGATGGAATGGGGATGCTGGGTAAACATGCCCGCAGCTTCAAAGTCCGCTTCACTGGCAAAACCAGCGGAGCCAAAGCGGTCGCGCTCATTGTCGCGAAAGAACCCACCCCACATTACAGGAACCGCATGGCAACGCTGATCGCCAGCGCGGCATAGGTGGTGGCCAGCGACATCCGAATGGCAAAGAAGACCAAAGGATAAGCCCCGAGCTTGAGCGCCCAGAACATGATGATGGCCATGTCATCGCCGTAAAGCCGCACCAGTTCCCGCGCGACCCAGCTTTCAATCCCAAACCAGAGCACCGGCACGGCGAACACCGTGGCTGCGAGCGCCGCCATGGTGGCAAAGCCATCGACCGAGCGCACAAACAGGCTGCGCGGTTCGCCATCGCCACCACCGGACGATCCAAAGATACCGCCAAAGAGCTTCATGGCCGATCCTCCATGGTTGGCACCATCGGCACCCACGGGCCAGAGACGGGGCGCGTGTTGGCACTGGCCGAAGCGCTGATCCTTGCGGTGATCGTGAAGTTCGGCAGGTGACGGGCGAGATGCGTAGCAAAATCGCCAATCACGCGCGTGTAGTTGTTGAACTCGCTATCGGGCCTGTAAGAGTTGGCCACACCGATGATCTGGTAGCTTTGGCCGCCATCCCGGCTGATCAGCAAAGGCCCGCCTGAGCCACCGGGCACACCATCGCACCCATCCGTGTTGATCAGGCCCGTATTGCCGCCCTTCAGCCCCGTTGGTGTTTCAAAATCGGTAATGCGGCACCGCACGCCAAACACATGATAGCGCTGGTTTCGATCCGATGTGTCACGCCCGGCAAACAAAGGATGCTCCACATAGCGCGGCAGATCAGCGAAACGATACGCACCGATATTGAGGATCAGCGTCGCGGTATCGGTGGTATCACTGGTATCACTGGCTGCAATCACATCATCCGAGACACCCGACACCGGCAGCACATGCGCAGCATCACACGCCGATTCTTTGAGGCGCGCGATGGCGTAATCGAGGCCCAAGGATTTGCGCGGGGTTTCACTTCCAACTTCGACCGAGGCGAAGGCATAGCTGCGCCCACACGCGGGCAAGAAGATCTCGCCATTGGCTGGATCTGGAGGGATCGGCAGCAGATGGTTGCCGCCGTACCACGTGCCATCCTTGACGAAGAGATGGGCCGTGGTCAGCACGACGTCTTTTGCGATCAGAGCGCCGCTGCCATGACCCGAAGCCTTCCAATAGACCGGACCAATCCCGGAAAGCTTGCCCATCAGCCCTGGATCGTTCAGCCCAAACACCTGAGAGACATACTCTAGCGGCGTGCGATCATCCCGGCCCGGTGCGGGCGCGTAGGGAACGTTAGGCACCACGACGTCCGGTTGCGCTGGCACAGGCGGCGCGTCGTCAGCCTCGGCCAGATCGAAGACTTTTGAGACGGGCAGCGCGATCATGCCCAGGGCTATCAGAGCCGCCATGGCGATCGGCCAATCCGTGGGGCGAATGATCGGACCATGCGTCGGTTGAGTGAGGGAGGCGGTCATTGCCGATTCTCCCCGTTCATGTCGTCGCCTTTTTTCGTGGACTTGGGCGGACGGCCCCGCTTGGCCGTTGGACGGGAGTCTTCGATGGCCTTTTGGCTGTCCCGCACTTCGCGGATCACATGAACCACATTGCGAAGATCGCGGGTCATGATGAACTCAGGCGCATCGTTGGCGTTCTCGCGTGCAATGCAGGCTTTGAGCGCCTCATAGATCGCCAACCGAAAGCCTACGGCTATCCAGCCACAAAGATCGAGCAACAGGGCCGCCATGGTCAGGCCCGGCATCCGCCACATATTGGCGATCAACTTCTCGGATGGGCTGAGCGTGACCAGTTGCGGCAGTTCCGGTTTCATTGCGGCGATGCGCTGGGCCTCCATGCGCAAGCTGGCGGCATAACCTTCCATCTCGGCGCGGATGTCTGCGATCCGCGCGCGCGAGCTATCATTGGCGCGGCTGGGTTCCGGCACGCCGGTTGCGATGATCTCTGCTGCCGCTGTGATGGAGCGCGCGGGATCAAGCGCCAGCAAGGCGCGCATTTCGCTGATCGCTTGCCCCGACAGCGATTTCAACTTGGCCGAACGTGCGCCCCGGCCAAGCTCCGCATCCACCTGCACGTCGCGCATCTCTGCGATGATTTCAGATAGGCGCGTTTGATGGGCGGAAGCGCGGGATTGGGCTTCTTCGAGCAGGTCAGCGGCATCAGCATACTTGCCGCGCGAAGCATAGAAAGCATTGGAGACCGGCCCCGCACCAGCAACACCCGTTGGACCCTGACCGGCGATTTCGGCTTCTGCAAATGCTTCGGCTTGATCCGCGCGTTCGGCGAGCGCCGCTGCGGTTACGCTCATCTGATCCGAATAAATGCCGAAGGCTTGGCCGAAGTTTTCCAGCTCGTCTGTGTTCTTGCTTTGCGTGATCTCATCGCTGATCCCGCCGCCGGTGGCACCCAGGCTTCCAATCGAGGAGACGCCAAAGAAGCAGGCAAAACCAATCACGGCGACAACGGCATAGGTCGCAATGGTGCGTTTGGTTTCCAGCATCGGAAGTACCCAAGCGCCCGCCCAGAATGTGCGCGTGATGAGCCACAGCGCAAAGCCGATGGCGAGACACCGCAGATACACTTCAAGCGTTGGCTGGTCGTACTGCCCTGCATAGCCGATGACGGCAGTCGCAGAAGAAATGATCGCCAAGCCAGCAAGGCATGGCTTGGCAATGCCGTCATACCAAAGCGCGGTGGCCCAAAGCCAAGCGCTTGTCAGGAACGGATGACTCGGAGGAACAGGTTCTTGCATGGCAAGCCTCTATCGTTCACCGGAAATCCTGTTTCCGGCGGGGTTGATGATCATGCTGTCACGAAGGCCCGAAAGGAGTGTTGGCCTGGGGCAGACCCTAGCGCCATCAAATGCGCCCGCAAAATCGCGCCTGCGGGAATTCCCAAGATCAGCAAGGCTTGAAAGCGGCCAGTCCATTGATTTTATGAAAGAAAGCCTGTCGCAGTTTGAGGCCGCTTTCTGGAATGCCAAAGCCGATCCTCAGCCCCAAATCGCGAGTCGCAGCGGCGCAGGCTGACAGGCTTTTGAAATGCTATGCCGAGCGCCTGCCCCCATCAGACGCCGCAAAGCGCACCGGCCTTTCGCTGAATTCTGTGTATGAGCAATACAGCCGCATTCGATGGCGGTTGATCGAGGTCGGCTATTACCGGGACGCGGCGCTGAGCAAAGATGAGGATGGGTTATCCGAGCTCTCCAAAGAGATGCTGCGCGAACGGCGTGGCCTAAGTGATGAAGATGTCTATGCCCATTCCGCTGAGATCATCGAATGGGCGGAAGAATGGCCGAGCGGCACGGTCTTACGCCAGCTTCGAAAGATCATCGAATTAACCGGGCCAATTGATGTGCCGCTTGATCTCACAGGCCCGCAAGCGGTCGCGATTATCGCCTATGTTCGCTATGCGCGAACAAAACTGATCCATGATCGCGTTGCCGACAAAGCCAAAACCGATGAGACGCAAATCGACTTCGCTGAGCGCACCAAAGCCGCACTGGAGAAGGAATGGCGCGCCTACCGTGCAGCGGTCAAAAAAATGGAGCGCACTCAATCAAGGAAAGTGAAGCAAAAATAGAAGCTTACGCACTAAATTTAACACTTCCATCAGCTCGCAAAGTTTATCCTTAGCCTATCGCATCGCGATTGTCGAACGTTCTGGCAAAATTGACAAACTACGGGTATCCCGTATATCATGGAAGATGAAGAATTCGAATGGGACAACGCCAAAGCTGCGGCAAATGTCGCCAAGCATGGCGTCACATTCGAGATGGCAAGGGAGGCGTTTCGCGATCCCTTCGCCGTGGAATGGATGGATTTGAATCAGGACGCAGGGGAAGTGCGCTATGCCCTCTTAGGCGCGGTTGATGGGCGCATTCTGTTTGTGGCCTATACGCAGCGTGAAGAGCGCATCCGCATCATCTCCGCACGCCGCGCGACGAGTTATGAAAGAAGACGATACCATGAAGAAAACATCTGAGCGCAACCATGATTGGTGCCGCGCTGACGCCATGACTGACGCTGAAATCGAAGCGGCGGCATTGAGTGATCCTGATGCGCAGCCCCTTACTGTAGAAAAGCTCAAGGGCATGAAGCAAACGTCGCGGGTCAAGATGATCCGGCGTGCGCTTGGATTGAGCCAGGATGAGTTTGCAGCGCGCTATCAGATTCCAGTCGGCACATTGCGGGATTGGGAGCAAAACCGCACAACGCCCGACCAGGCCGCGCTTGCCTATCTCACTGTCATTGCCCGTGATCCTGAGTTTGTGCGCACGGCCCTCGCATCGAACTGAGATCAAACCAACTCAGCAAAATCCAACCGCGCGAAGGCCCGTTGCAACGTGCTCTTGGAAACGCCAAAGCGCGCGGCAACCTGATCCAGGGTTCTTTCCTCTTGGTGCATGAAGCGGTGCGCATCGAGGACGCGTGCATCATCCATCAGCAGCGGACGGCCAATCCGTGATCCACGCGCCCGGGCAGCGGCAAGGCCATTGATCGTGTTCTCTCGGATCATCTCACGCACGAACTCAGCAACGGCGGCGAAGACATGATAGACAAGCCGCCCGCCCGGTGTTGTGGTGTTGATACCTTCGCTGAGCGAGCAGAAATGAATGCCTTGGCTGTCCATGCGGGTGAGTAAATCAGCGAGGTGAAGGACGGAACGCCCGAGCCGGTCGAGTTTATAGACGATCAGCACATCGCCTTCGACCAGTTGTTTCATGGCAGCATCGAGTCCGGGCCGCGCGGTCTTTGCACCGGACACGCCGTGATCATGAAACACATGGTCACAACCGGCATGGGCCAGCGCATCGAGTTGCAGATCGAGTTTTTGATCGTCGGTTGAGACCCGCGCATAGCCGATCTTCAACCCCTGCGGTGAGTCCGGCGTAGCGTCCGGGCCGGGCCATGGCAGTGCTGCAAAGTCCCTCATGGCGCGTCTCCCAGCATGTCAAAACCGAAGGATTTTGACGTGCCATTGCCGATGCGCCTCCATGCCGGGATAGCGCTCAAAATCGCACGGAGTCCCTGCCTTCTCAATACGAAATCAATAATCGCTCCTCTATAAATCTGCATATTCAAAATCCTTCCCTTTTGAATACGCGGTTCACCACAGTATCTGCAATCGTAGCACTTTCATTATTGGCATTTTATCCCCAACAGATAATCGCTGATGAAGGGCGTTACACATCAGGAAACTGGACGGCGGAGACCATTGCGCTCGACAAGGCATCGTCGGCGGCACGGGATTACGCCGAGAGCAACAATGGAGTCGGCATCCTGATCCATCTTGGGCAGGACGTGCCAAATGATCGCGTCAAAGATGGCGATGAACTCGGAGCAATGTTCGTTCAACGGTTCGCTGCTTTGGGAACCGAGGCACGCTATTTTGTCTCGCCAGCACCAGAAGCTCGATCATCCGGCATCACATACCACATCGCACATCTGCTTTATGGCCCCGACGACGATAAACTGCATGGTTTGCTGACTGCATGGAACGACGCGCCTAAAGTCATCGAGCAGTTGAAAATCGCTAAGAACCTGACTCGAAACTCTGTCAGGCATAGCAATACCTTGCGAAGCGTCGGGTTGTGAGGCGGATGTGGGAGATGTTGATCCATGCCTCGGCCGAAGCAGTGGACTTCTCCCAGTCCTTTGCGAGCCTTCGGCATCTTCCGAGCCAGGCGAATGTCCGCTCCACGACCCACCTACGGGGCAGCACCTCGAAACCCTTCGCGGTGTCGGAGCGCTTCACGATCTGCACTGTCCATTCGCCGATCCTGTCGAGCGCGCCGCGGAGTTTGGGGCCCGCGTAGCCTCCGTCGGCGAAGACGTGCCTGAGCCAGGGGCAGGATCTTCGGATCGAGGCGAGCACTGCTGGGGCACCGTCGCGGTCCTGGACATCTGCAGCATGGACGACGAGCCCAAACAGGAGGCCGATGGTGTCGACGACGGCATGGCGCTTGCGACCGTTGATCTTCTTGCCGGCATCAAAGCCCCGAATGCCGCCGCTTTCGGTAGTCTTCACCGTCTGGCTGTCGATGACGCCGGCTGTCGGCTGGGCATCGCGCCCCTCCAACTCCCGGGTCTCCATGGCGAGGGTGAAGCGGATCGTGTGCAGCAGCCCGCTGTCGCGCCAGTCGTAGAAGTAGCGCTGCACGGTCGAGTACGGCGGGAACTCTCTTGGGAGCATGGCCCACTGGCAGCCCGTCGTCGCGATATAGAGGATCGCGTTCACGACCTCCCGCAGATTGGCAGTGCGCGGACGGCCCAGAGGCTTCGGCGGCGGCATGAACCGTTCGACCAGCGCCCACTCGCGGTCGGTCATGTCGCTTGCGTAGCGCCGCGTCTCCCGCCGATACTCTCGGCGGGCGGTTTCAGTCCATGGCATTGTAGGCTCCGTCCAGTGTGGCAACCGGACAGA
>JBHJIZ010000007.1:0-37341 GCA_050043005.1 Paracoccaceae bacterium | reverse complement strand
GGAGCCATCATCCTCGGCAGCACGAACATGGAGGAAGCGGCCCTTGGCAGCGTCACCGACACCCCCGTCTTCGGGCGTTGCATGAACCCGCTGATGCCTGGCTATACGCCGGGCGGTTTCTCGGGCGGCTCCGGGGCGGCTGTCGCAGCCGGGTTTGCTGACCTCGCGCTCGGTACCGATACGATGGGGTCGGTTCGCATTCCGGCTGCCTATTGCGGGGTTTTCGGGTTGAAGCCGACCTACGGGCTCATCGGAATGGGCGGGGTCGTTCCTTTGGCGCCGTCATTGGACACGGTCGGCCCGCTGGCCCGCGATGTGACCCTTCTTTGGCCGACGGTGCAGGCACTTGCCGGGATCGATGATCTTGATCCGAACAGCCGCCCCGCGCCCAAGGACTGGCATAAACGTACTACGCGCGTCGATCTGAGCGGGCTGACCTTTGGCGTTCCCAAGCATGTTATGAATGTCGACTGCGAGCCTGCGATCTTGATGGGCCTGGACGTCGCACGCGCGATGATCAAGGATCTGGGCGGTACCGTCATCGATATCGATCTGGCTGGATGGGTGCCTGACCTGGACCGCCGGGCCGGATTGTTGATCATCGAAGCCGAGGGCGCTGTCGCGCTTTCCGATCTGATGGATGTGGACGGTGCTCTCAGCCCCCATCTTCATGGGCTATTGGACTATGGCCGGAGGCTCAGTTCATCGAAACTGGTTCAGGCGTACGGGCGAGCCAGAGTGATGGCGGCAGCCGTGGATCGGGCCTTTCTCCACGTCGATGGATTGCTGTTGCCGTCTGCACCGCAGCGGGCATTCCCACACAGCAGCGCGCTTCCCAAGGACCAGGCGGCCTTCATGTCATTGGCGAATTTCTCGGGATGTCCGGCGATCGCACTGCCGGTCCCGCTGGCTGGGGAAGTGCTCCCCGCATCGGTTCAGATCCTGGGCCCCCGTTGGTCAGAGGCACGCCTGACAAACTGGGCAGAGATCCTTGCGCCCGCGCTTGCGGACCTTTGAGTTTTGTCAGATCGTTCCGGCTTCGCGCAGGGCGGCGATCTCATCGGTCTCCAGACCAAATTCGATCAACACCTCTTCGCTGTGTTCGCCCAGATCCGGTGCAGAAGTTTCCAGCGATGCTGGCGTCCGCGACAGCGTGACGGGTTGCCCGATCAAGGTGGTTTCACCGCGCGCGTGGTGCCTCACGGGTTGCGCAATGCCGGTTTGCTGGACGTGAGGGTCGGCGAACATCTCGTCAACCGAATAGATCGGTCCGGCGGGCACGCCATGCGCCTCCATGATCTCAAGCCAGTCTGCGGTTGTCTTCTCGAGGAATATCGGCGCGAGCAGATCCCAACATGCGGCACGATTGCGGTACCGGTCCTCCATCGTCGCAAAGTCCGGATGATCGGTCAGATCCCCACGTCCGATCGCCGTGCAGAAGTCCCGCCATTGGCCTTCGGCACCGACACCGAGGTTCAGGTACCCGTCGCTCGTCGCGATCACGCCCATTGGCGTGGCATAAGGGTGATCGTTGCCTGCCTGCGGCGGAACCTCGCCTTCGACAAGGTAGCGCGCGGCCTGGAAATCCATCAGCGCGATCTGGGACTCGAGCAGTGATGTGTGCACCCACTGGCCCTTGCCGGATTTCTCCCGCTCGGCCAGCGCCACGAGAATACCGATTGCAGCGTTCAGGCCCGAAGACGAATCCGCCACTGCCGTTCCGGCGCGCATCGGTCCCTGGCCCGGGTGCCCCGTGACCATCATCAACCCGCCCATGCCTTGGGCAATCTGGTCGAACCCCGCACGTTGGGCATAGGGGCCAGTTTGCCCAAAGCCCGAGATGCTGGCCAGAATGATCCCGGGATTCACCGAGCACAGCACTTCGTAGTCAATACCCAACCGGGTCTTCACATCTGGCCGGAAATTCTCGACGACGATGTCGGCTTGCCTGACCATGCGCAGGAAAAGATCCCGGCCTTCCGCTTTCTTCAGGTTCAGCGTCAACCCGCGCTTGTTGCGGTGCAGGTTCAACATGTCATAGCCGTGGCGGGCGCCCGACATACCAGCGTTCGGGTCCACACCGGCCGGTGCCTCGATCTTGATCACGTCCGCGCCGAAATCCGCCAGCACGCGGCAACAGGTCGGACCTGCCCGCACGCGCGTCAGGTCCAGAACCTTCAGGTGATCAAGCGCGGTCGAGGGCCGGGGGCGTGTCATCAGGTGGACTCGGGCAGGGGCGGCAAGGTGTCGGTGTAGTCCGCAACATCCGCACCGTTCGTGCCGTCAGCGGCCACGAACCAGACGCCGATCTGGTGCGAGGTCATGAAGATCGTCTGAGGGTGGTCCATCAGCAGGTCCAGGCACTTCTCGAACCAGTAGGCGATGTGCGGCGTCCCGATGATGTGCGGGTGCAGTCCGAAGGTCAGGCAGCGCGGATTATGCTCTGTTTCGCGCTCGAAGATTGCCAGCGTGGCCTCGAGACGTTTCAGGAACTCATCGGTCGAGGCATCCTTGATCGCATAGACCGGCACGTCATTCAGTTCCAAAGCATATGGCAGACCCACCATCGGGCCATGTTTGGTGCGGATCCAGAACGGCAGATCGTCGATCACCCAGTCGTGCAGAAATTCGATCCCGTTCTCGCGCAGCAGATCGACCGTGTCATGGCTCTCGCCCAGGCCAGGCCCAAGCCACGAGCGTACGGTCTGCCCGTCGCACTCCTTCAACCGCGCAACACACCGTTTGATTACCGCCTCTTCGTCGTCCGCGTTCTTCAGGGATTGCTGGATCCAGCCGTGGCCAACCAATTCCCACTTGCGGGCGACGATCTCGTCCATCAGGTCTGTATAGACATCCGCGACTTGCGCATTCATCAGCGCCGAAATTGGGATCTCACGCTGATCCACCGCGTGCATAAATCGGGGCATACCCGCCCGCATCCCGTACTCAACCCATGAGTAGTTAGGCACATCCGGTGGCTGGATCTGCGCACCGTGCGGCGGCGGCAGCACGCCGCGCGGCATTGGCCGGTCGAACGGCCAGTACTCAATGTTCATGCACAGATTGACGATGATCGGTTTGCCCTGCGGCGGCTCCAGCCGCTTTGTACGGTTCAGCATCCGGTAGGGCACACGGGGGTTGGACCAGGGCATTTCGGCCTCCTTCAGTCGATGTGCAGGCGGGCGGCGTCGGCGGGCCAAGACAGATGGACTGGCGCGCCTGGTTCCGGCGTGGCACCGGTGCCGGAGACGACACGGGCTGTGATCTGGGAACCGTCCGCCAGCGCCACACGGTGCGAAGTTGTCAGGCCCAGGTAGACGGACTCGACATAGGTGCCAGAGATCTGCGCGTCCTCTGCGGTCGACAACGCGACCAGTTCCGATCTGATCGAGACGGCGGCCTTGGCGCCCTGGCTGGCTGTGTCTATACTTGGCAATGATATTGCCCCACCGCCGGTCTCGACCGTTGCTATCCCGCCCGATACCGAAGTGATGCGTCCGTCCAGAAGGTTGTTCTCACCAACGAAACTGGCGGTGAAGCGGCGGTTCGGTGCCTCGTACACCTCGCGTGCGCTGCCCTGTTCGACAAGCTTCCCATCCGCGATCAGGGCGATCCGGTCGGCGACGGTCATCGCCTCTTCCTGATTGTGCGTGACGTGGATGAAGGTGATCCCGACCTTCTCCTGCAGGTGCTTCAGTTCCAGGCACATGTCCTTGCGCAATTGCGCGTCCAGGGCTGCAAGCGGTTCGTCCAGCAGAAGGATGTCCCGATCGAGCACCAGGGCACGCGCAAGCTGTACCCGTTGCTGTTGCCCGCCGGAAAGCTCGTGTGGCTTGCGGTTGCCCAGGCCGTCGAGCCCGACGGTTTCGAGCATTGTCGCCACCTTGTCGGCGATCTGGTCGGACGGCAGCTTCGCAAGGCGCAGGCCGTAGCCGACATTCTGCGCAACCGTCATGTGGGGGAACAGGGCGTAGGCCTGGAAGACCATGCCCGTGGGCCGCTTGTCCGGCGGCTGATCCGAGACATCCGTTCCGTGCAACAGCACCTGACCCGAGGTTGGGCGGTGGAACCCGCCGATGGTGCGCAACAAAGTGGTCTTGCCGCCACCCGAGGGGCCCAGCAGTACGAAATACTCACCGGCACGGATGGTGACATCAACGCCGTCCAGCGCACGGACGCTGCCGTAGTGCTTGGTCAGCGCACGTGTCTCGACCGCGATGCTCATGACGCCACCGGCGCGGCCTTGGCGCGGGCCTCGGCCCCGAGCTTTTCGGACCGCACAAGGGTCCACAGGATGATGCTGCCGATGGCGGCGATGGCGAGGAAGCTGACGAAGCTGGACATGGCGTAGGACTGCTCGGACATGCCTTCGTTCAGCATCTGGCTGACGAGGACTGTTGTGAAGGTGTCGAACCCGCCTTTCAGCAGGCTGGTGCGGGTGTATTCGTTGAAGCACAGGATCACCGTGAACGCGCAGGCCGACATTACGCCCGGCCGGATCTGAGGGAATTCAATGTCCCAGAAGGCCCGCCAGGCGGTCGCGCCGCAGGCACGGGCAGCTTCTGTTTGCTGGACCTTGTAGCGGCCCATGGTGATCAGGACGACGATGAATGCGTAAGGGATCGTGTAGATGATCAGGCCGATCCAAGCAGTCGTGAACCCCAGTTTGAACCAGCCATCCATGACGCCGGTGTCCATCCAGTCACCGACCCAGACAAGTGTGTGGTTGAGGTTCTTGAAGTAGACCAGCAGGGCCGCGCCGAAGATGTCCGCGGCCACGAACAGCGGCGAAAGCAGCAGAAAGACGACCCAGACCTTGCTTCGTGCCGTTTTGTAGAACTTTGCCGCCAGCACCGCGAAGGGCACCGTCACCACTGTGGTGACGACCGCCAGGCTCAGCGTCCAGCCCAGCGCGTTCATCATCAGCTTGTCGGTGAAGATCACGCCGTACCATTCCAGCGTAAAGACATATTCGGCGGCCCCAAACCCGTTCTCGTTGAACGCGACGTACATCACGTAGAAGACCGGGCTCATCAGGGTTGTGACGACCAGCAGCAAATACATCCATTGCAGCCGATAACCCCACGGATTGGCATAGTCGTTCATCGTGCGGGCTCGAGGATTGTCGTCAGGTCAAACAGCCGGTGGCCGAGGTACAGCAGCCCGAACAGCGTGACCATCATGATCGCCGAGACCGCCATGGCCAGCGGGAAGTCCAGCGCCACGATGGCCTGCGTTGCGATCAGCCCTGCGTTCACCGCGCCGGGGCCGCCGAGGATGTTGGGCAGCAGGGCAACGCCGATCCCGTTCACGAAGATGAAGACGGACCCCGCGAAGATCCCGGGTGCGGCCAGTGGCAGGATCTCGTCCTTGTAGATCCGGAAGGTCGATGCACCCAGATCCTCACAGACCTCGAAGATGTATTTCGGCACGGCCTCCATCGCGAGGAAGCCCGAGAACACGATGAACGGCAGGAATGACAGCACTTCACCGATGATCACACCGGTGGGGGTGAACAGGATCGATGTTATCGGTTCGGAGGTGATGCCGAGGTATTGAAGCGTCTCATTGACCAACCCGTTGCGCTGCAGGACCGGACGCAGCGCGAAGATGCGAATGATCTCGGACACCATGAACGGCAGGATAAACAGCAGTACGACCCGGTGCTGCGCCACCTGCGGAACGCGGCGATGCACAAACACGGCAATCGGAAACCCGAGCACGAGGCAGATCACGACCGCGATCAGCGAGTGGTACATGCTCGCCAGGAAATTCCAGAGCCGCGCCGAAGTGAAGAAGTTCTCGTAGGCGAAAAGGGTGAACCCCGGCTCCATCCAGAACATCGTGCGTTCGAACACGCTCCAGACTGCCGTAAGGGCAATCGGCAATGCGAAGAACACGAGCATAAAGACGAGGGGCAACAGGAACGCCCCCCGCGCAAGTCGGTCGATCAGGATCATCAGGCTGCCTGAACGCGGGCCCACCAATCCTGATAGTCACGGATGTTCGTTGGGAAGACGTTCTGCCAAGAGTTCCCCTTGATGGCGAGGCGTGCCTGCTTGTTGGCCAACCGCCCTGCGATCGTTGCTTTGGCATCGGCATCAAAATCGTCCGGGTGCGCTTCGACGTATTCGTTCACGCCCTGCATTTGCGGGGTGAAGCCGAACGTTGCCAGCGTGCGCGCGCCAAACCATGGCGACAGGTAGAGGTTCATCAGCTTGTAGAAGTTCTCGGCCTGGCCGCGTTCCTCGCCGCCCTTGGTCAGCATGAACATGTTGTTCCAGGTCTGGTGACCTTCTTTCATGGTGCCGTAGCGGATGTCCTGGGCCGATTTCTTGGCCGAGACGACCTGGATCGGTTCCCAGCAGCTCGAGACCAGAACCTCTTCCGATGCCAACAGGTCGACCCCGTTCTGGAACCCGTCCCAGAACGTACGGAACTGACCTTTCTTTTTCATGTCGATCAGGAATTGGCAGACGCCCTTCACCTCGGCCGCACTCATGTCCGAGGGGTTTTCGATGTCCTGCTTGCCGCTTTCTTTCAGATAGATCGCCGTGTTTGTCAGCGTCGGCCCAAAGTCGTTCTGCATGGCGGCCCGGCCCCTGAACTGCTCGTCGAACAGGGCCTCCCAGGACGTCAGGTCCGCACCGATGACCGTGTTGTTGTAAGCCAGGCTGTCGGCATTTGAGATGTAGGGGACCGAGACAATTTTGCCTTCATACCGGATCGTGTCCGCTGCCGCGCCGCCATCCTGGTACGTCGGGAGAATATTCGCCCAGTTCGGGATCTGGCTGACGTCCAGCTCCGCGATCACGCCCTGGCTGGCCAGCGCATCCTCCATGCCGCCGCCATTGTCGGACATCGCATCGTAAAGCGCGTTGCCATCACCGACGACCATCTTCTGGATCGCCTCGTCGGCGCGCGCCGACTTGGCGTTATAAGCGATCGAGATGCCTGACTGAGCCTCCATCGCGGACCAGTCCTTGCCACCGACCTTGGCGACCCCGATCGTCCAGAGCTTCAACGGTTCGCTCGCGGCGGCGGCAGGCCCAGTTGCTGCAACAGCGGCCGCAGACCCCATCAATGCCATCATCTGGCGTCGGCTGAATTCCATCTGGTTCATTGTGTTTCCCTGTCTGTCAGGCTCATCGAGCGCATGCTGGCTGTGGTATACCAGTCTCCCTGATCAGGACATTAGGGTGAAGTGACACCGCTGCAAGCTACATGGCGCGCATATCTGTATACGGGAGGACGGTTTCCGGCGCAGGTCTTACCGGTAACCGAGCGGAGGGAGCGCGTCATGGATCTGGGACTTAAAGGCAAGAAGGTGGTCGTCACGGGTGGCTCGAAAGGGATCGGGTGCGCAACAGCAGAGGCATTTGCGCAGGAGGGCGCCGATCTCGTGATCACAGCGCGCACCGAGAGCACGCTGGCCGAGGCCGTGGATGCAGTGCGGGGACAGGCCGGTGCGTCGGTCACGCCCTTCGCCGCGGATCTATCTCGCGAGGATGAACGTGAGCGCCTGTTCGACGCGCATGGTGACGCAGATATCCTGATCAACAATGCGGGCGCGATCCCCGCAGGTGATCTGAAACACGTGACCATGCAGGCATGGCGGGACGGCTGGGAGCTGAAGGTCTGGGGCTACATCCACCTCTGCAAGCTCTTCGTGCCCGCGATGTGCGCACGCGAGTCCGGAACGGTCGTCAACATAATCGGGATGGGCGGGCGGGCCGTGAACCCGGGCTACATCGCCGGCGCGTCCGGGAACGCCGCGCTGATCGGTTTCACCAACGCGCTCGGCGCGCAAACGCCTGCCAGCAATGTGCGCGTCTTCGGGATCAATCCATCGCCCACGCTCACGGATCGGATCATCTCCATGTCCCGGCGCCGGGCCGAGATCGAGTTCGGAGACCCGGAGCGCTGGCAGGAGGCGCTGGACGAATCCGGTCTGCCCTTCGGCCGACTGAAACGCGCGGCCGAGGTGGGTGCGCTCGCGGCCATGCTGTGCGCCCCGCAGGTCCAGTACCTTTCGGGCACCGTCATCGATATGGACGGCGGCGGGCAATGGTCGTGACAGATCTGTCGAGTGATAAGATCCTGCTCCTCCGCGACGGTCATGTCGCCGAGATCGTCTTCAACAATCCCGCGCGCCACAACGCAATGTCACTCAGCATGTGGCAGGGACTGTCAGACCACCTGTCAGCATTGGCGGCGGACGACACAGTGCGCGTCGTCGTTCTAAGCGGGGCAGGTGGGAAGGCATTCGTCTCCGGCGCCGACATTTCGGAGTTCGAGGCTCAGAGATCAGACGCTGACGCGGTGGCGCACTATAATCGCGTGTCTGAGGACGCGGAAGCAGCGGTTGCGAATTTCCCGAAGCCGGTGATTGCCAAGATCGACGGGTACTGCCTGGGCGGCGGGGTCGGCCTTGCGATCGGATGCGATATCCGTCTCTGTTCCGATGGGTCTCGCTTCGCGATTCCTGCGGGCAAACTTGGGCTTGGGTATTCCTATGATGGCGTAGCCAAGCTTATTGACACAATCGGTGCGCCCTCTGCGGCCGAGCTGTTCCTGACTGGCAGAGTGTTCCAGGCGGATGAAGCTCTGCAGATGGGGTTGGTCAATCGTATTGTGTCGAAAGCAGATCTCGCACAAGCGGCATCTGCTCTGGCCGAGACGATCGCCGATAACGCGCCGCTGACAATGCGGGCCTTCAAAGCGGCAAAGATCGAACACGGCAAGGATCCACACCGAAGAGACCGTGACCGGGTCGACGCTTTGGTCGATGCCTGCTTTGCCTCCGAGGACTATGCCGAGGGTCGCGCTGCCTTCGCCGAGCGCCGAAAACCGGTTTTTCGCGGCGGTTAGGACAAGGCGTCTCACGCCAGAAGACCGCTCGATCATTCAACCCAGTTCGAACGTCGTCTCACCGTAGATCGGACCCAAGTCGCGCGTCGGCGGGGTGCCTCCAAAATCCGCGCGCATGAGAAGACAGCTTCAAGGCCTAGCGAGGTGACGAGATGGACCCGCGAAGCGTTAGGGTCCGGCACATCGATCATGATCTGGTCTGCAAAGGTAGAAGCCGAGGAACCCGAAATCCTTGGAGTGCCGTACTTCAGAGATGGCTGATACGGCTTCATCGCCGAGCCATCCCACGAAGAAGCCGTGCGGATCTGCCGCAACAAAGGCTCCAGCATCGTCGAGCGCGGGGTTCCAACCCTCGGCTACTGCCGACTCGATCGCGATGTTCAGATCTTCAGGGCTCATCTGCGCGATGCGCAGTGTATGGCTCATCTGCTGTTTCCAGTCCCTGGAAACGCTCCGGATGCGTTTCGAACGAGTCCCACGTCACCGGCTCGTGCGGCGTTTTTGATTCGCTGATCTACGTCGATTGCCATCCTCTCGATGCTTAAATTTTCACAGAAATCTGAAAATCTGCAACATCAGTAATCACTCATTGGCATCATGGCCTTTGATCTGCTGCAAAAATGATCTTTCATTTGCCAGACTGTGCCCTTGTCAACAAGTTGTCGCGCGAATGACCCGGCGTGAGGCGCAATGCGATCGCATCTCGATCTAGAACTTATCTCACTGACCAAGAGATATGCCGACACGATTGCGGTCGACGATATCAGCCATGTCTTCCCGGCGGGAAGCTATGTCTGCCTGCTTGGGCCTTCGGGCTGCGGGAAGTCCTCGACCCTGCGGATGATTGCTGGCCACGAGGTCGTCAGCGACGGCGCCATCGTGCTGGGCGGCTCTGACATCTCGGCGCTGCCGCCCGCAAAGCGCGGCACTGCGATGATGTTTCAGTCCTACGCGCTTTTTCCCCATCTCAGCGTCGCGGAGAATGTCGCGTTCGGGCTGAAGATGAGGGGCGTCGACAAGCTCGTGCGAACAGCGCGCGCCAGGGAGCTCCTCACGCTTGTGGATATGGCCCCGCTGGCGGATCGTCTGCCCGAGCAGCTTTCCGGTGGCCAGCGGCAGCGTGTCGCTTTGGCCCGGGCGATGGCGTCCGAGCCTCAGGTTCTTTTGCTGGACGAGCCGCTCAGCGCGCTCGACCCCTTCCTGAGGCTTAAGATGCGGACCGAGTTGAAACGCCTGCAGCGCGAGCTTGGCATCACCTTCATCCACGTCACGCACAGTCAGGACGAAGCGATGGCGCTGAGCGACCAGATCGTTGTGATGAACGCGGGAAAGATCGAACAGGCCGGTCCCCCGCGCGACGTCTTCAACACGCCGAGAACCGAGTTTGTCGCGCGCTTCATCGGGAACCACAACGTGCTGAGCCTGGACGACAAACGCTTCTCGATCCGGGCCGACCGGATGCGTCTGGCCGAGAATGGCGAAGCGACCGTAACCGCGCAAGTCTCGGCCATCGAATATCAGGGAACCGCGGTCGTTGTTTCACTCACAGGCGCTGCCGCGCAGGACATGACCGTTCTCGTGCCGGAGGAGACATTCTTCGCGGCGCCGCTGACTGGTGGCGAGGAGGTCGGCCTCGCCTGGGACGCCGCCGATCTTCACGCACTCGGAGAATAACCAAAGCCCTGAGAAAACAGGCGAAACTCATCGACAAGGAGAGAGAAGATGACAACGAAGACCACACCTGGCATCTCGCGCCGGTCCATGCTGAAGGGCACCGTCGCAGGTGTTGCCGCCTCGACGCTGGGCGCGCCGACAATCTGGGCACAGAACATCAAGGACGTGACGCTGCGCCAGTTCGGCACGGGCGTCTCGAACCTCAACGAGGTGGCGGCAAAGGTGAAGGAAGACCTCGGCTTCACGCTCGAGATGACGGCGCTCGACTCCGACAGCGTGACCCAGCGCGCGGCCACGCAACCGAAGTCGTTCGATATCGCCGACCTCGAATACTGGATCTGCAAGAAGGTCTGGGCGGCAGGCAACCTGCAGGCCATGGATACCTCGAAGATCGCGAACTACGACAAGATCGTCGGCATCTTCCGCAACGGCAAGCTGACCCCGGAGTCCTCCATCGCTCAGGGCACCGCGCCGCACTCCGTGGGCTTCACCACCGGCGTCGACGGCAAGGAGTTCGTGGACGAAGAGTCGGGCTGGATGACGCTGATCCCGACGATCTACAACGCCGACACGCTTGGCATTCGTCCGGACCTGATCGGCCGTCCGATCAGCAATTGGAAGGAACTCTTGAACCCCGAGTTCAAGGGCAAGGCGTCGATCCTCGATATCTCCTCGATCGGGATCATGGACATGGCGATGGTCGTCGAGTCGATGGGTGAGTACAAGTACCCCGACAAGGGCAACATGACGAAAGAAGAGATCGACATGACGCTCGGCATCTTCACCGAGGCGAAGAAGAACGGCCAGTTCCGCGCGTTCTGGAAGACCTTCGATGAGTCGGTGAACCTGATGGCCTCGGGCGAGGTCGTGATCCAGTCGCTGTGGTCGCCCGCGATCACGGCAGTCCGCTCCAAGGGCATCCCGTGCGTCTACCAGCCGCTGGAAGAGGGCTACCGCTCGTGGGGTGGTGGTCTTGGTCTGTCGGCGAACCTGTCCGGGATCGAGCTGGAAGCAGCATACGAGTACATCAACTGGTACCTGTCGGGCTGGGTCGGTGGCTTCCTGATGCGCCAGGGTTATTACTCGGCAGTGCCCGAGACGTCGAAGAACTTCATGTCCGAAGACGAGTGGGGCTTCTGGTTCGAAGGCAAGGAAGCCAAGGGCGACATCACCAACCCGTTCGGCGACGTCATGGAGAAAGCAGGCGCTGTCCGCGACGGCGGCAGTTTCTACGACCGGATGGGTGCCGTTGCCTGCTGGAACGCGGTGATGGACGAAAACCAGTACATGGTCCGCAAGTGGAACGAGTTCATCGCGGCTTGATCATCTGGTCTGACGGAGCGGTCCCGGCCCAAGTCCGGGACCGCACAGCGATGGGGATGACCTGCCGCGCGCTGTCCCGGCCTCGAGCCGGGACCCCTGCTTCAAGCACGAGGACCTCGTGAGTTCGAACGCAAATCCTTCTGCCGCAAGTCCTTCTGCCAGTGAACGACGGGCGCGCTTGATCGCGGGTGTGTCCGGGCTGATGCTTTCGGCGCCCATCTGGGCGGTGCTGTTGTTCTTTCTGGTGTTGCCGATCTGTATGATCGTCGTGGTCAGCTTCTGGTCGGCAACCGAGTTCTCTTTCTACCCCGATTTCAATCTTGAGAATTACGAATTTCTGTTCGGATCATCAGTGACCTACACCGTGTTCCTGAACACGTTCATCTATGCGGGGCTGACCTGGGTCTTCACGCTGACGATCGGCTTCACAGTGGCCTATTTCCTTGCATTTCATGTGCGCTCTCAGACCTGGCAGATCGCGCTGTTTCTGCTGTGTACGATTCCGTTCTGGACCTCGAACATCATCCGCATGATTTCCTGGATCCCGTTTCTAGGCCGCAACGGGATTGCGAACTCGACCCTGATTTCGTGGGGCGTGATTGACGAGCCGGTCGAATGGCTGTTGTTCAGTGATTTCGCGGTCGTGCTGGCGTTCGTCCATCTCTACACGTTGTTTATGGTGGTGCCGATCTTCAACACGATGATGCGGATCGATAAAGGCCTGATCGAGGCCGCGCGCGATGCTGGCGCCTCGGGCTTCCAGATCCTGGTGAATGTCATCATTCCGCTGACGAAGCCGGGGATCATGATCGGCTCGATCTTCGTGGTCACACTGGTCATGGGCGACTTCATCACGGTGCGGTTCATGTCCGGTTCGCAGTCGGCGAATGTCGGGCGGCTGATCTCGAACGATGTCGGGTTGCTGGCGTATCCGTCGGCGTCCGCGACGGCTGTGGTGCTGCTGGCGACGGTGCTGATCACGATCGGGATCATGCTGCGCTTCGTCGACATCCGGAAGGAGCTGTAAGGGTGAGGATGATGTCACCAGAGCGTTTCGCTCCGCGCGGTCCAGAGCGCTCAGCCGTCAGCGCCGGCCGCGCGCGCCTTGGCTGCTCGGGAGTGCGCTAGTGGAACCCCGCCCAACAAGCTTCTATGTGCTTGCGGTCTTCTTCGGGCTGTTCCTGCTGTTCCTCTATGGTCCGACGATCACGATTGCGATCCTGTCGTTCCAGGGGCCTCAGGGCGGGCTGACCTTTCCGATGAATGGCGTTTCAACCCACTGGTTCGTGGATCTGTTCGAACAACAGGCCGTTGGCGACATCTGGGGATCGTTTGGCCGGTCCTTCGCGCTGGGCCTGATGGTGATGGTGACCACGGTGGTCGTCTCGGTCATGGGCGGGCTGGCCTTTCGCAAGCGGTTCCCCGGTTCGACCCTGCTGTTCTATCTGGTGATCACTTCGTTGATCATCCCGTCGATCCTGATCTCGCTGGGCGTCGGTCTGATCTTCAACCGGTTGGGACTGGATGTGCACTGGACAACTTCCGGGTTCGGATCGCAGTTGACCTGGACCCTGCCATTCGGCCTGCTGATCATGTTCGCCGTGTTCAACCGTTTTGATAAATCCTACGAGGAAGCTGCGCGAGATCAGGGCGCGAATGCATGGCAGACTGTGCGCTATGTGGTGCTGCCGATCATTGCCCCGTCGTTGATCGGGGTGGCCTTGTTCGGCTTCACGCTCAGCTATGACGAGTTCGCGCGGACACTGCTGACGGCGGGTTCCTACAACACGCTGCCGCTGGAGATCTTCGGGATGACGACCAATGTCACCACGCCGGTGATTTACGCGCTCGGGACGTTGACGACGGCGTTCTCTTTTCTGATTGTCGGTGTTTTCATCGGCACCGCGATCCTGGCCAATCGACGCCGCGCCAAACAGGCTTCGGACGCCGGGAAAGGTATGGTCTGATGCGCGTGCTGGTGATCAACCCGAATTCCACGACCAGCATGACCGACGGCATAGTCGAGGCCGCCTGCGCCGCTGCTGCACCGGATGTAACCATCGAGGGTCTGACCAACGCTTCGGGCCCTCCGTCCATTCCGGGCGAAGCCGATGGTCATGCCGCCACGCCGGGGGTCATCTGGGCCGTGCGGGAGGCTGCGGAGAACGGGTTCGATGCTGCAATTATCGCCTGTTTTGACGATACCGGACTGGCCGAGGCGCGGGCGGCGGTGCAGATCCCGGTCATCGGGATCGGTCAGGCGGCCTTCCTTGCAGCGATGATCTATGGGCGCTTTTCGGTGATCACGACATTGCCGGTCTCCGTCCCGGTCCTCGAGGACAACATCGCCGGGTACGGCCTTGGATTGGCTTGTGCACGGGTCCGCCCGAGTGGACTGCCGGTTCTGTCACTCGAGGAAGACCCCTTTCACGCCCGAAAGGTTCTGACAGCCTGTGCTGCGGAGGCGGCGGAACAGGATGGATGCAATGCGCTGGTGCTCGGCTGTGCCGGAATGGCGGCGTTTGGTCCCGCGATGCAAGAGGCCTCTGGCCTTCCTGCGGTGGACGGCGTCGCCGCCGCGGTGGGCCTGGCCCGCACGGTTGCCAAGGCGTCCTGACCCGACCTCACGACTGCGACAGACAGCGGCCTAACCAAGATCTCCGGTCTCGGTCTTCGACTTCAGGAAATCCCGCAGGTCCAGAAGGGACTTCCGCATCATCGAGACATAGACGAAGTGCATGTTCGTCCGTTCGGTGATCATCTCGCCGGGAAACGGCAGATAGCTGAGTTCGCGCGAGCCAAAGGATGGCGCCGCGGTGCCGACTTGCCATTCCGTCGCGAGTTGCACATCCACCAACTTCAAGGACGGGCCGTCGCCGTCGGTGCGTTCGAGCGGCACCCCGGCCAGGCGCAGATAGCTCATCTTGTCCTTGGCCTCGCGGAATCCGTCGATGAACTGGGTCGCTAGGACCTGCATCTCTGCCGCGTCGTCCGCCGTGTGCATGTGTGAATGCAGGTGGTCGCCATGCGCATGATTGTGATCATGCCGATGGCGATGATCGTTGGAATGGTGATGGTCGTGCGGGTGGTGATGGTCGTGTGCCATCAGTGTACCCGTCCAGCCCCGCCACAGGTCCGCATCTCGCTCTCGACGTCCTCGCGTGCCGCCAGTAACAGGCCGCCCTCGATCTCTGTCCAGACCAGAAGGGCGCTTTGATGGTATTCGCAGCCCAGCGCGAGCGTCAGCGCCGTCTCGAAGTCAAATGTCGCTTGCATCACGAGTCTCCTTTCGCAGGGGTAGACCAGCGTTTTCCATGGGTCGCCTCGTCGTAGTCGCCCATCGGCAGGCTGACGGGTTTGTCGATCAAACCCTTGTGCTTGCCGAGCGTGCCGTTCGAGACCATTGCGCCCAGCACATCCACGATCACACGGGTCCCCATGAGTGCGGTGATGTCCGATGTGTCATAGGGGGGAGAGACCTCGACCAGTTCCATGCCGCAGACGCCTTCGGCCGCAACCTTGGATGCCAGCGCCAAAGCCTCGCGCGGCAGGAAACCACCCGGCTCAGGCCAGCCTGTGCCGGGGACGAAACCGCAATCGATGCTGTCGATGTCGAAACTCATATAGACCATGTCGGCGCCGTCCCACGCCATCTCCAACGCCATCTCGGCGGTCTAGTCGACGCCCATCTTCTCCATATCGCCCATGGTGATGATGTTGGTGTCCCGCTCACGCGCGACCTTAACCGCCTCACGCGGGACCTGCCAGCCGCCAATGCCGACCTGCACCAGATTCTTTGCAGGAACATTCGGAAGATTTGTCGAGTGAAACCAGGGTGTAGTGTGCATGCGCTCATCCAGATCCTTCTCCTGGATGTCCGCGTGGCGGTCGAAATGGACGATCCCGATGGTCTTGGACGTGCACTCGGCAATTCCGCGCACGCACGGAAACCCGATCGAGTGGTCGCCGCCGATGATAATCGGCGTCGAACCACTTGAAAACACGTGAGAAACAGCCCTGCTTATCTGATCGAACGTCTTCTCGATGTTGCCGGGGATGGTGAAAATATCGCCCGCGTCGCACAGGCTCATCTGCTCACGCAGATCGACACCAATCTCGTAGTTGTAAGGCGTATAAAGCGCCGAGATCTTGCGCACTCCTTGCGGACCGAACCGCGTGCCGGGGCGGTAGGTCGTGCCGCCATCGAATGGCGCACCCAGCACACAGGCATCGTATTGGCCGACCTCGGTCACGTCCTCGGTATAGGGCGCCTTCAGGAAGGTGTTGATCCCGGCATAATGCGGCAGCTCACCGCGCGCGAATGTGGGGATCGAGCGGTCCTCGATCGAATCCGCCGCCGTCAGGCCCATGCGCAGCGCCCAGGCCTTCTCCTTCTCCCATTCGTCGTCGGGAATGTCCGCCTCGGCCCGCGCCGACTTCCAACCCTGCAGCTTGGTCAGGTCCGGATGGTGGCAACGCCGGTCCGGGATGCGCCGGTCGGCCGGATGGTGTGACCTGGTGCGGTCAGCGGGTAGATACGACATGGTTTCCTCCGAGGTTCCGGAACATCGTTTTTGTGCTTTTCGCCCGACGTGTAGCATCCGATACGGACCGTGCAGAGCGAATCCTCCAAACTGGCCTCAACATGGCGGGTAAGCCGCCCAAGAGGTCCGATGGAGGCTCAGGATGAAACCGGTTCTGTTTGATTTCGACGGCGACGGCGCTGCGGACCTCTCGTTTTTCGGCAATCCGCAGGACGGAACCTTCGGGCTGAACGCGGCGTTGCAGGACGCGGCCTGCGCGGGGGCGCTGGTGCTTGCGGTAAGCACTGCGGCGGCTGGCGAGACAGGACTGATCGGCGCGCCAGACATGAGAAGTGCCGGGCCGAATGGTCCAGCGGACGCCGACGCGGTCGGGATCAGGTTTACTATCTTCGTCGAGGACGGAACGCCTGTGCGCGCCGAGGCACAGACGCAAGTCTCCAAAGATGCCTTCCATGTCGACTTCGCCTGGGACGGCATTCCCAGTGCTGCGCAGATTGCCGCGCCCTTGGACATCGAGCATGGAAACACCTGGGCCAACCCGCTTGCGAACCGAGAAGCTGATGGCGTCGATCACCTGTCTGCGAGCTTCGTGCAGGACGTCGACCCGAACGATTACGAGGATTATCGCTCGCCCGGAAATTCCGACGTTCTGATCTTCACGACGGACGTTTGCGTTGAAGATGCTAGTGTCTGGATCAAGGTGGCGCAACCCGGTGCGGGCCATGATGCGGTCGATCAAACTCTTGCGCTGCATGAATGCAGCACGCTCTTGGACGTCTGTCTTACCGATGCGCAGTCCGATTCGGACGGCGCCCAGACGACGGATGCCTCGGCCAGCGGTTATACGGCCTTCCCTGATCTTGATGCCTCGGCGACCGTCTCGGTGGTCTCGGGCGATAGTGCGCCCGAAGTCGACGAAGCCATCGACGTGATAGTCTTCGATCTCGGCTGAGCTAGGCACTCCGCCTCTTTCCCGCGCCACAAAACATTCATTTTCGTCACGCCCGTCCCTTCGTGCTAATTGGCGCGGGCGGACTCGCGAAGCGCCATGTCGCTGCGGGTAGAACGACAGGAGGTGTGTGACATGAGCGATGACAGGTTCGAGGCACGGGACTGGCTCGAAGCCGAGCTGATGGACGAACTTGACGAGGATTATGAGCTCGAACTGGAAGATGCCGAGCTTTCGCTGAAGATCCGCGAGATCTACGATGCCAGGCTGCGCCAGAAGATCGATCCGATGCCGCGCCGGGAATACTTTACCAACCTGCTGCGCCTCCAGGCCGAACTGATCAAGATGCACCACTGGGTGGAGCAGACCGGTGCCAAGGTGTTGGTGATCTTCGAAGGCCGCGACAGTGCGGGAAAGGGTGGCGCGATCAAGCGGATCACCCAGCGGCTCAACCCGCGCTCGTGCCGCGTCGTCGCCCTGCCGAAGCCGTCTGAGCGCGAGATGTCTCAATGGTATTTTCAACGCTTCGTGCCGCATCTGCCTGCAGGCGGCGAGATCGTGCTGTTCGACCGCTCGTGGTACAATCGATCCGGCGTCGAGCGCGTCATGGGCTTTGCCTCGGACCGGCAGGTCGAGGAGTTCTTTCGCGACGTTCCCGAATTCGAACGCATGCTCGTTCGCTCCGGCATCACGCTGATCAAGTACTGGCTGTCGATCACCGATGACGAACAGCAGCTTCGCTTCCTGATGCGCATCCACGATCCGATGAAGCAATGGAAGCTGAGTCCGATGGACCTGCAAAGCCGGGTGCGCTGGGAGCGTTATACCAAGGCCAAGGAAGACATGTTCGACCGCACCTCGATCCCCGAGGCGCCGTGGCACATCGTCGAGGGCAACGACAAGAAGCGCGCCAGGCTGAACCTGATCGACCACTTCCTCAAGCAGATCCCCTACAAGGATGTTCCGAACGAGGAGATCACGCTGCCCGACCGCGAGTTCAATCCGGAATACGACCGTCAAACGCTGCCTGACGAGCTCTACGTGCCCAGCATCTACTGAGTTCGATTGCCGGTCAGGACGCTGCATTGGTGCCCTCGGGCGATGTCAGGTTCTGAAACGGGATGCCGCCGTCGCGGGCATCGAAGTCATAGGTGATGGTCGCTCCATAGGCTTCAGGTTCGATCGGGTCCCAGCGTGGTTTGTCGAAGACCAGCACGCGGTCGCCCAGCTTGAAACCTTCCTCCAGATCATGCGTGACCATGAAGACGGTCATGCCCGTCTCGGCCCGCATGTCCATCAGGAAATCATGCATCGACAGGCGCGTGCCGGGATCCAGCGCGCCAAAGGGTTCGTCCAGCAGCAGGATGCGCGGCTTTGCGGACAGTGCCTGACCAATCGCGAGCCGCTGCTGCATTCCGCCCGACAGGGCCGCGGGGTATTGGTCGGCGACATGCGCCAGACCGATCCGCGCCAGCACGGTGTCGGCGTCGGCCCGCGCCTTGCGTTTTGCCCCGCCGAACAGCCAACCGGTCGCGTTGGCCGCGAACGCCGTGGCTGCCACGACGTTGTCGCGGACGGTCATGTGTGGAAAGACCGAGTACCTCTGGAAAACAACGCCGCGGGCCTGTCCCGGTTCTTTGGCGGGCGGCTCGCCGGCCACGCGGATCTCACCGCGCGTGGGCACTTCCTGGGCCAGCAGCAGCCGCAGAAACGTAGACTTGCCGCAGCCCGACGCGCCAACGATCGAGACGAACTCGCCTTCCTCGGCGGTGATGCTGACGCGTTCCAGGATCGGGCGCGGACCATAGGATTGGTGAATATCCTCGGCGACGACGAAGCTCACAAGCCGTCCCTCCCGAACCACGGGAAGGCGCGTTCGCCGAGCTTCTTGAGCGCGTAGTCCATGAGGAAGGCTAGCAGCGTGATCCAGACCACGTAGGTCAGGATCACATCCATCGCCAGGTAACGCCGCACCAGGAAGATCCGGTACCCCATGCCCGCATCCGATGCGATCGCCTCGGCAGCGATCAGGAACAGCCAGGCAGGGCCGAGCGAGAGGCGCACGGCCTGAAGGAGGCGCGGCAGAACCTGGGGCAGGGCGACGCGCAGCCCGATCACTAGCGAGGACGCCCCCAGGGTTTGCGCCTTGACCATCATCTCCTGTGGGATCTCGACGACCCGCTGGCTGAGATCCCGGATCAGAAACGGCGTGATGCCGATCACGATCAGCGCAATCTTCGAAACCTCGCCAAGCCCGAAGACAATGAACAGGATCGGCAGGATTGCCAGCGGCGGCACCATCGAGAGAACCGAGACGAACCCTGCAAACGTCGCCCGCATGTAGGGCAGCAGGCCAATCAGCAGCCCGAAGACCAAACCGATCAACGCTGCGATCCCGACGCCGATGATCAGCCGTTGCAGGCTGACGAGCGTGTCGGACCAGAACAGAACCTTGCCCGAGCGCCGATCCGGTTGCGTCACCAGCCGCTGCGCCGTCTCGACAATCGCGGCGGGCGCTGGCAGCAGCTTGTCCTTGGGGTTCTCGGCGCGCCGAATGTCCGAGGCGATGCCATAGGCCGCCAGTACCGCCAGGAACGGGATCAGCAGCAGGAACAGTGCCAGCGGCCGTCCGGGTTTGAGATTGATCAGGCGCATCGCGGGACCGTTCAAGGATAGGGTGCGCAATGCGCACCCTACGAAGTCACAGTGCGCCGTCGGCGGCCATCTTCATGAAGCTGGCATCGTAGCGCAGCTTTACATTGTCCGCATCGCCTGTCGTCGATCCGTCCGGATAGGCGACGCCAACGTAATCCGCGCTCGGCGCGCCTTCGCCCAGGATGCCTTTGTCGAACAGGAACTCTGCGACGTTGACCATTGTCTTCGGAAGATCCGCGCTTTCCACGAACGCAACCGCGTCGGCGGGCTTCCAGAACATCTGCGTTGAGCCCAACTGAGCCTTGTAGCCCGCCAGAGCGGTGCCAGACGCCTCGGCCATCGCGGTCAGAGCTGCTTCGTCACCGGCCTCCATGATCGCCATCAACTCGTACCACGCACCGACCAGTGCCTTGCCGAAGTCCGGGTTCGATGCCAGCGTCTCGGTGTTCACCACCATCATGTCGATGATCTCGCCGGGAATGTCCGAACTGTCGAACAGTTTTGTCGCGCCTGGCTGTTCCATGATGGTCGAGACCAGCGGGTTCCAGGTCACGACCGCCTCGACATCATCGGTGCCATAGGCGGCAATCATGTCGGCGTCCGAGGTGTTGATCACCCGCGCCAGATCGCTCTCCTTCAAGCCGACGCTGTCCAGACCGCGCGCCAGCAGGTAGTGGCTGACCGATAACTCGACCAGGTTCACCGGCTTGCCCTTCAGATCGGCCAGACCGCCATCGCCCTTCAGGATGACCGCGTCGTTGCCGTTCGAAAAGTCGCCGACGATCAAAGCCGTGGTATCGACGCCGCCGCCCGCCGGGAGCGACAGCGTGTCCATGTTCGTGGCACTCACGCCGTCGAACTGGCCCGCCGTGTAAAGATTGATCGACTCGACATAGTCGTTGATCTGCACGATCTCGACATCGATGCCGTACTTGTCGGCCCACTTGTCCATGATGCCCGAGCTTTCCAGGTAACCCCACGGCATCCAGCCGACATAGATCGACCATGCAACTTTGAACTCGGATTTCGTCTCGGCCAGCGCCGAGTTGGCGCACAGTGTCAACGCCGCGGCGACAGCACCGGCGATCAGGGTGTTGAGCTTCATTCCATCATCTCCCGTCCTGTTCCGCGAAGCGCCCGATGGCGGTGCCGCGCGCGGAACAGAGGAAGACGCGGCGAACGCGGCGCAGGGGTCCTCCCGGGATTTTGTCCCGCCGTGTACCGCACCGGAGTTTGCCGCTGCGGCGCCATCTCTCGGACCAGTCCCCGTTCGGGCGGAACCCTAGACAGCCTGCACATGGAAGAATGAGAGATTCGCGGCTCTGGTCAAGAAATCTGCCCGGCAATCCTGCATTGCTCGCGTGGCTGCCTGAAAATGCAGCAAGACCTCGCGGTTGCGCTGAAGTCTTGCGCAGAAATCTAACATTAAACCGGACAGCGCCTGCGATATTCTGGCGGAGAGAGTGGCACCCGGCACCGTGAGTGCGCCGAGAGCCAAACGGCTCCCGGCACCCAAGTTCAGGCCGACGCGGCGGCGGGCGCTTGCGCTGCGGCCTCGGCGGCGGCGTCCTTCATCACTGTTGCCACCGTCACGTAGGTTTCGGTCCACGCATCCTTCAACTCATCATTCCAGGCCTCGTCCAGGCCCTTCTCCAACGTGTAGAGCAAGGCCGCGCCGACGGTATCGTAATGGGCGTCCTTCACACCGTAGTCCACGTGCCGCGCGCCCAGATCTTTGACCACCGGCAGGATCTCTCCGACCTGGTGCAGGTTCTGCACGGCAACCGCCAGCGTGCCCATCAACGCCTTTTTCTGCTTCGACAGATCCGCCGGAAACAGGGGCCGGACCTCTGGCGCGATTTCGAACAATCGTGTGTAGAAGATATCCGCCGCTGTGTCGGCGATCGGCAGGACCATCTTGAAGCTGTCCTGCACCATCTTGACCTTTTCAGGTGTCATCTCTCAGTCCTTTCGTCTCAGTCGAGGCCGTCGAGCGCGATGTCCGCGCCGCCGCTGTGAAAAACCATGAAGCGGACGGCAGCCTCGACCTCGTCGTCCGTCAGTTCGTCATTGCCCCCGCGCGCCGGCATCAGGCCGCCGAGCGAGGTTTCAAACCCGTTCTGGGCATGGGAGATCAGGGTCGCGATGCCCTTCGGCAGGCGTTTTCCCCAGAACCGTGACCCGGTGATCTTCGGCGCGCCGAAGTTCCCGGGCCCGTGGCAGATCCGGCAGTTTGCGTCCCAGATCTCGCCGCCCTCGACCAGCACGGGATGGGGCGGCACGGGCAGGCGTTTCGCCGAGACCGTGTCTTTGAGCCCCCTGTCCGGATAGGGCGGCGCCTCGCGCTCGGCGCCCAGGGCGGTTGTGCCCCAGGTGGCGAGCACCGCCGCCGCGACCCAGATCCGCATCAGCCGTCGAGCGGGATGCGGATCACGCCCCCGCCCATCACGTCACCGACCTTGAAGTCGGTCCGGGGCGTGTCCTTGTGGTCGTTGTGGCAGGTCGCGCAAACCTCGGCGACGGCGACGTCCGGATAGACTGCGGTGAAGTAGCTTTCGCCGCCGAGCTCTTCCTCGCCATAGAAGTTTTCACCGGGATTGTCGGAGATGTATTGCAGGCCTTCTTTCTCCATGTCGGTGCGCGGGGCGTTCTGCTTGTTGATCGGCCAGAGTGATTGCAGCGAGTAGCTGAACAGATCGGTCTTGTCGGCAACCATTTCAGACCCGAAGCGGAACATCTGCGCGGGCAGGGGGGCGGCCTTGTCATCCTCGAAAAACTCGCTCGCCTTGATCAGCTTTTCCTTCGCGACCAGGCGCTGCACGATCATTTTGGTGTAGATCGTGCGGTCCGAGTCCATCACCGCGTGCAGCATGTCGGCGACGTCCTTGGGATCGAGCCCCTCATCCGCTGTCGCGGCTAGCGGTGCCGTGGCGAGCATGCCGCCCAGCACGATGGCCTTGATGGCTTTCACTGTCATCTTTAAGTCCTTTTGTGTTGCGGTTGACGTAACGGCGCGTGGAGAAGGCTCTGGTGATTGGCGTCATGGGGCCTACTCCGCGCGTCTCAAGGCCCATTCGATGCTTTCGATCTGCACCGAGGGGCGCCCGTTGAAATTGCTCTCAACGATGTTCGGGTCCGCCAACGCATCAATCGCGAAATCGAGGCTGTGGCAGGCTAGACAGACCGTTCGGATCATCTTCTCATTCGGTCTGAGGTATGAAGTCTGGTTGTGCGTGGTGAACAGATCGCCGCGCCGGTCTTCGATCTTCGGCATGTGGCAGTCGGCGCAGGAAATGCCCGTGCCGGGTGCTGCCCCTGCCAGTTCGGCTTTCCACAGGGTGTGGTGCGGGCTGCCGATGTAGTTCCGCGTGTGGGTGTCGTCATGGCACCCCATGCAAGATTCGACGGCGGCGACCGCGATGTCGACCTCGTGCGGTTTGTGGCAGGTGTTGCAGCTTCCGATCTCGATCGCGGCGGCCTCGGGTTTCAACGTCGTCAGGGCGCTATCCGCGACCGTTATCGGGCCCAGCGGTTCGTCCCGGAACAGCGTTGCCGCCAGCTTCTCGACACCGTCCTTCGGCGCCTTGCGCGGCTTTGGCAGCTTGGGGTGAAAACGCATCCCGTGGCGGCCTTCCTTGAAAGTCTTCGCCTGATCCTTGTGGCAGGTCTGGCAGGTCTTCAGACCGGGATTCTCGACCCAGTCCGCCGCGATGGCCTCGGCGTTCTCCGCATCGGGCGCATGGCACCCTGCACAGTTGACGCCGTTCAACGCGTGCGCCGAGCTTGCCCACTTGGATACGGCGTCATCGGTCAGGTGCGCATCGGGCGCGACCGCATCCGCGGCAGCCAGAACAAGGTCGAGTTGTTTTTGTGCTTCCTCGCCCGGGTTCTCCGGGGCGTCTTCGAGAGCCGCGAGATACGCTTGCAACTCAGCCTTTGGATCGGCCGAGGCCAGCGCGACGCTGACCGGGTCGGGCGCGCGGCTGATCGCGGCGCCCTTCAGGATGGCGATGTCCTTGATGTCCGGTCCACCTGCGTGCTTGACGAGGAAATCCTCGTACAGCGCTGTATTATCGTGGAAATTGTGACATCCAGCGGACGCGCAGGTCTCGAATCCATAGCCTTCGTGGCTGGGCCGGTTCTTGTAGACCTCCTGATGACAGGCCGAGCAGTAATCCATCGGCAGGGTCACGGCGCTGACCCGCGTGATCTCGGGCTTATGCTCGGCGTGACAGGTATGGCAGTACAGCGCATCCAGCTTCGCGCGCACATCGGCGTTGCGCGGATCGCGGAACTTCTTGACCGGGTGGCTGTCGTTCGAGACCTGAAGCTCGGTCTTGTGGCATTCCAGACAGGCCTTGTTCATCTTCTTCGCCACCTTCTTGGGGCTCGCGTAGAAATCGGCCGTATGGCAGGCGTCGCAGGCCAGCTCGATCTGGTGATGCGCGCCGGTGGTCTCCCCGATCAACAGCGCATCGCGCGGCCCGCCGACATACATCACCGCCGCCACAGCAGCTCCTGCGATCAGCGAACCCAGAAGCCAGACCAACCAGAGGATCGAGTTTCGTGTCATCGCCCGCCCCTCAGTACGAGTAAACGGACAGGATGTGCGCAAGAAGCAGCACGGGCAGCGGCCAGAGCGCGAGCACATGCACCCAGTGGGGCACCGACCGCGGCGGCTTGCGGGCCGAGCCGATGTCGTTCTCGACCAGTTTGTGCTCTCCACCCGTGGCGAGCCCGGCGAGCGCCCCGAAGATCAGCGTCGCGCAGAAGCTGAACATCAGCCAGAAGTTCAGCCCGGACCCCAGCCGGAAGCCCGTATGCGCGAACAGGGCAATCGCGGCGATGAGGCCGATGCCAAGATGGACGATCCGCCAGCTGTCGTAACCGCCCAGGCGCCGCAGGATGCCGATACGTCTGCGCAGGCCCAGCATCGCGCCCGCGACCGTAAGGCCAAGCAGGATGTAGCCAGACCACTGCTTCCAGACGCCGTCGAACCACAGCTTGAACCAGACATCGCCGATCACGAAGGTGTCGCGCATCGGTACGCGCGGTAGAACTGCAGTCGCCAGGGCGAGCAATGCCGCGATGCCCGAGGCCCAGAGAAGCGTACGCCACCAGCGGACCGGCTCGGGTGCCACGCCTTCCTGACCCAGCAGATCCAGCACCAGCGGCTTGCAGGTTCCGCAGACCGAATTCGCGCTGGTTGTGCTGCGGATATGGTCAAGCGTCTCGGCGCCTTGGGCGACGGCACCGCAGATGGCGCCTTTCGTCACGCCGATGCAGTTGCAGACGATGGCGGTCTCGGGCCACGCGTTGACGTTGTCGTCCTGTTCGGCCCAGAGCCGTCCCGTACGCTGGAACGACCAGCGGTGCCAGATTTGCAGAGCGACCGTGTCCCCCACGGCTTGCTGGATGCGTGTTGCCTCGGGCCAGTCCCCGACGCCGAGTGCCGCAAGGAGCCTTCCGCGCCGGATGATGAGACGACGGTACTGACCCGACCTGGCGTCTTGCCAGACCAGCGAGGTCACGCCGATCTGCTGCTCGATCGATTCGAAGTCGCCGATCGAGAAGACCTCGGCGCCCAGCACCTTCAGCTTCGTGGCCGGGACCGATCCGGCGTAGCGCTCCGCTCCTGATCCTGCGATGACATTCGCCGCGATCCGCGCGTGCTCAAAGCCCGGGCCGACCAGACCATGCACGACCCCGTCATGCTCGGCACATTCGCCCACCGCGAAAATGTGGGGATCAGAGGTTCGCATCTCATCATCGACCGAGATGCCGCGCCCATGGTGCAGACCGATGGCGGCCGCGAGTTGCGTGTTCGCCCGCACGCCTGTGCAAATGATCACCGTGTCGGACGCGAGTTTGGCGCCATCGGCCAGGCAAACGGCCTCGACCCGGTTGCCGTCACCTTCGATGGACTGGACGCGGGACCCGGTGATGACCTGGACACCCAGCGCCTCGATCCGGGATTTCAGAACGGCTGCGGCACCATCGTCGAGTTGGCGCGGCATCAGCCTCGCCTCGTGCTCGATCACCGTGACCTTGGCACCCTGGTTTGACATGCCGCGCGCGGCTTCCAGGCCCAGCAGGCCGCCGCCGATCACCGTCACGCGGCGGGCCGCCATGGCTCGTGCAACCAAAGCCTCGGCGTCATTCAGATCCCGGAAGACGAACACGCCGGACAGATCCTTGCCGGGAATATCGGGCACGAAGGCACGGGAGCCGATGGCCAGCACCAGCTTGTCATAGTGCACCGTCCGGCCAGTTGATGTTCTGATGCGCCTTGCGTACCGGTCGATCTCGACCACCGACACACCGTCATAGCGGTCGATCTGGCCCGATCCCGGGGCCGACTCGCTCAGATAGATCGCGCCGATTTGCGCCTCGCCCGCCAGAAGCGGGGTCAACTGCACCCTGTTGTAGGGGCGCCAGCGCTCGGCATTGAACAGAACGACATGCGCACCGTGGCGCGCGAGGTCCTGGGCCGTGCGAACCCCCACCGGACCACCCCCGGCGACGACGATCTTGCCGGCGCTCGCGTTAGTCGCGGCAGCCTGCGGGGTTGCCCCTGTCAGATCGATCTGGATGTTCACAGCCAGCACCCGTGACGGCGCGTTTGCGCCAGTCCTAGAAACCCATGTTCAGAGGATCGCCACCGTTCAACGGCAGGGTCCTCGGCTCTCCACGGCTTTGCGGGGTGCCCGGCATCGGGCTGGTGAGCGCTTCATCGCGCAGGCCAACGTTGCTGGCGAGTGTCGCCGAATGTCAAGCGGTCTTTTGCGGTGCAACGCGTATCAACGCCAAATTGCGTGAAATCTGCGCGCAGGCCCGGGCCGCCGCAGGACCCAGTGCTGGTTGGACAATTCAGAATCTGTTTCTACTCTCCGGTAAAGCGTTTGTTGACCTGACAAACCCCTTGCGAACGAAATTGCTGCAACGCAACATGTCTAGATGAACGAAGCGAACCTCAGAATTGCAGTGGTTGAAGCGGATCGCGATCGCGCATTGATGATCGTCGACAGTCTTCGCGACGCGGGCGCTCATGATGTGACGGTGATCGGTGACGCGACTGGGCTGGCGCGGCGGCTTGAGGACATCAGCCCCGATGTGGTTCTGATCGAGATTTCCAATCCGAATCGTGACGTGCTTGAGGAAGTCGCGCTCGCCTCGGCCCCGACGGAGCGCCCGGTGGCAATGTTCGTGGACAAGAGCGACAGCCAGATGACCCGCGCGGCGATCGAGGCAGGCGTCAGCGCCTATGTTGTCGACGGGCTGCGCAAGGAGCGGATCAAGCCTGTGCTGGATTCGGCAAGCGTGCGCTTTCAATTATTTGCGCGGATGCGGGGCGAGTTGGAGACGACGAAGGCCGCACTGGCGGAGCGCAAGGTGATCGACCGCGCCAAGGGCCTGCTGATGAAGGCACGAGGATTGAGCGAGGAAGAAGCCTATGCGCTGCTGCGCAAGACTGCGATGGATCAGAGCCGCAAGGTCTCGGACGTCGCGCACGCCCTGGTGACAGCGGCGGATCTTCTGGGATGAACCTTCACCGGATCGATTGCGGGTTCGTGCCGCTCGTGGACTGCGCGCCGTTGGTTGTGGCGCGCGAACTGGGTTTCGCCGCAGAAGAAGGGATCGATCTGCATTTGCACCCGCAGCCGTCATGGTCGGCGATCCGGGACAAGCTGCTGTTCGGGGAGTTGCAGGCCGCGCACATGCTTTCGGTCCTGCCGGTCGTGATGTCGATGGGCCTGGGTGCCGCGACGGACCGGATAGACGCTCTGACGGTTCTGTCGGTGAACGGCGATGTGATCGGCGTGGCGCCGGACCTTGCCGACCGGATGCATCAGGTCGGTGTCGACCGCAACACCGATCCCGCGACCGGCGTCGGACGCGCGCTGATCGCGGCGGCGTCCGGTCCATTGCGCGTCGGCGTGCCGTTCCCGTTCTCGATGCATGCCGAACTGCTGTACTACTGGTTGTCCTCGCTAGGGTTGGAGGCGCCGCGCGATCTGAATGTCCGCACCGTGCCGCCGTCGAACATGGCCGAGGCGATCGCGGCAGGCGAGGTCGACGCGTTCTGTGTCGGCGAACCCTGGGGCAGTGTCGCCGTCGACAAGGGGGCGGCCGAGATCGTTCTGCCCGGCTCCGCGATCTGGCAGTTCGCGCCCGAGAAAGTCCTGGCGGTGCGCCACGACTGGGCCGAGGCCGAGCGTCCCATGGCTCTGCGTCTGATCCGGGCGATGTGGCGGGCGGCGCGCTGGCTGGGCGAGGCTGAAAACCGGTTGACCGTGTCGGATCTGCTGGCGCAGCCCGAATACCTGGGCCGCCCGTCGGAGTTGATCGACCGCGCGCTGAGCGGGCGATTGGTTCTTGCAAAGAACGGTCGGCCGACACGGTTGCGGAACTTCGTCGAGTTCTACGATTGTGCCGCCACTTTCCCGTGGCGTAGCCAGGCGCATTGGATCGCCAGCCGCTGGGCGGCGCGCACAGGTGCCGACCGCGAGGAAGCCGTGGCTGTTGGACGTGCGGCGTTCCGCACCGACCTTTATCGGGCCGCGCTTCAGGACATTGGTGTCGATGTCCCGGGCGCGTCCGAGAAGGTCGAAGGCGCACTGTCGGTGCGGACCGAAGTCGCCTCGGCCAAGGGCGAGATGTTCCTCGGCCCCGATCGGTTTTTCGACGGCAAGGTGTTCGATCCGGCCGAAACCGGCACGCGTCACTGAAGCGCAAACTCGGTTCCAGAAAATTTGAACCACTCCTGAACTCCGACCGTCTCATTGGCAAAGAAACGCCAAATGGCCGTCGTTCAGGAGAGACACCGAGATGCCCGTCACGATCCAGCCCGAGGAATTTGAGAAGATAACCTGGAAACCTGGGTACAGGACACTCGCGCAGCGGCCGACCTCGCTGTTCATGGTTTGCTGGGCGCTGAACAACTATCACCATGCCCGGCGCGCCGACCCGCAGAGCGCTCAGGTCTGGCAGTTTCTCACCTTCGTCCAAGAGCATCTGGCCGAGTATACCGCAGGGAAGGTCAAGGTTGTGGTCGAGGGTCGTGAACGCTATTGCGACCCCCGCGACCGGTACGGCATGATTTCTGAGCTCGAACGGCAGGTGAATTCTGCCCTCGAAGACTTCGGAAGCGTCAGCCGGACGCTGTCGGCTCGTTCGGCGGCGATGATGCCGCCACCGACGACCCCGCCGCGTTCCTCGACCCAACGGCTGTGTGCGTCAGGACCATCAGAAATATCGCTGGCGAGCGACAACGGCATGGCAATTGTATGCCCGCGTGACAGCCATGGTTTTGGCCCTGCGCCGATGTTGCACGACCAGTTTGCCGTCGACAGTCCGGCGGGAGGTGGCCGAGCCTCGACCGGCACGCACGTCTCCGGCATGACCGTCGATCCTACACAAGCAGGTCAGGGCCAGCCTGCGGCCAGTGCCCGTGTGCATGACGATGCCTTTGAAGCGGCAGCGCGCTTCGCGAAGATGGCAACCGGGCAGCAGGTCACGGCCCAGGAGGTTCGCGACCGCGTGGCTGCGGGACGTGGACCAAGGCTTGCCGCTGGCACCGTGTTCGACGACCTCTGTCTTGCGCTTCAGGAGTTGAACGAGAACGTTTATCACCAGAAGAATGTGCGCGAGGACGCGTTGCGCAACGTCTTGAAGAACGCGACCGATTGCCGTCCGGTGCTGCTGTGTGTCGGCGCTGGTGGGGACGCAATCAACCGGGTCATCCTGTGCCATGGCGAGCACTTCGCCGGGAACGGCATGAGCATTGAAGCGGCGTTCAAGACGATGGACATCCGGACGACGCCGAACGGCGCGGTGCTTTACGGCAACGGCGATTTCGAGTCAGAGGTCGGCGCGTTGACAGAGCACCTGACGTGGCAGCCTTCGCTCGGCTATATCAAGTTTTGAGTGGGGGCGAGTCGAAAGGTCCGAGCGATGCCGATCATGTTGCCGAGCGATTTCGACCTGCTGCAAGGCATCGCGATCCTTTCGCTGTTCGGCGCTTGGTCCGCCTATTCCGTGGTCCTCAAGAAAATCGCGCGCGGATCGCTGAACGCGCAACTCTCGACTGTGCGCGCGCAATGGCTGCGGCTGTCGATCACCCGCGGGCAGAAGCCGTTCGATGCGATCCTGTTGGGTCACATCGTCAATTCGATCGCGTTCTTCGGATCGGCGACAATGATCGTTCTGGCTGGCTGCATCACCTTGTTCGCCAACGTGAAATCGGTCCACGGCACGGCTTCCGAATTGACGCTGACCGACGGATCCAGCTTCGAACTCTTCGTGATTCACTTCACCGTGCTGACGGCGATCCTGGCGCTGTCGTTCTTTTCCTTCACTTATGCGTTGCGCAAGCTGATCTATGTTCTGGCCCTGGTTGGTGCCTTGCCGGAGGGTAAGCTGGAGCCGCACGCCGATGACTGCCGGAACGAGATGGTCAGGTGCGCAGCGATGGTGCTGTCCGAGGCGCTGATGACCTTCAACTTCGGCATTCGCGGGTACTATTATGCCGTGGCTGGGCTGGGCCTGTTCGTGTCGCCGTGGCTTTGCCTTGCACTCACCTTCGGGGCGACCGCAATTCTGATGTACCGCCAGATCGCAACGCCCACCGCATCGGCGGTCCAGGGTTATGTTGCTGTATCGGAACGGGCGAGCGCGCCGCCGGAATCGTAAACGGGCGCACGCGGAGTGTCTGTCCGAGGGCGGGGCGTCGATGCTCGTGAGAGGGGACAGTCGGGATGCTGTCCGTTTGATCCGTACCAGTCGGATCTGAAAAAGGGCGGCGGGCCCGCCTTGAGTCTTGGTCCACAGGACCACGGCGCGCGGGATTTCCGTGCTGCCGTGACCCCATGCTCGTTCGATCGAACTTCGGGACGCATGATCCCGGCTAGCGCGGCATATTCTAAGACGGAATGCTTAAAGACTGGTGAAAATGCATTGCGAATTGGAGTCAAACTCACCGATTCTCCCCGATGAGCGAGCGTTGACGCACAACCGCCGCACTATGTAGGGCTCTGGAATTATTGAGAAAATAAGATTTCATCCACTCTGCGGAATATTCCGCTTGATGTTGCGATGCACCAAGTTATCCTGATCGTCGAGCCGGGCAACGATGTCTGGATCCCCCGAAAAACGCCCCTCGATGATGAGGGATCATGAGCGAAGCCGCTCGATCACACGCAATTGCGTGTCTGATCGTGCGGCTTTTTTTGTTTTCCGCGCCCATGCGCCGGACCGAGGAGATCTGAGGGATGAAACCACTTTCGTGGATCGCAGGCATCGTGGCGGCAACGCTGGCATTGCCCGCGTCGGCCGAGTTTCTGGATGTCGAAAAGGACGAGTTGAAGTTCGGCTTCATCAAGTTGACCGACATGGCGCCCTTGGCGGTTGCGTATGAAAAGGGCTACTTCGAGGACGAAGGCCTGCTCGTGACGCTCGAGCCGCAGGCGAACTGGAAGGTGTTGCTGGACGGTGTGATCGACGGGCAGCTTGATGGTGCTCACATGCTGGCGGGTCAGCCGCTCGCCGCGACGATCGGCTTCGGCACCGAGGCGCACATCATCACGCCGTTTTCGATGGATCTGAACGGCAACGGTATCACGGTCTCGAACGAGATCTGGGCCAAGATGAAAGAGCACATCCCGCACAAGGCGGGTCTGCCGGTGCACCCGATCAGCGCCGCGGCCCTGAAGCCGGTGGTCGAAGAATACAAGGACGACGGCAAGCCCTTCAACATGGGGATGGTCTTTCCGGTCTCGACCCACAATTACGAACTGCGTTACTGGCTGGCGGCCGGTGGCCTGAAGCCCGGTTACTACAGCCCAGAGAACATCACCGGACAGATCGACGCCGACGTATTGCTGAGCGTGACGCCGCCGCCGCAAATGCCGGCGACGATGGAAGCGGGCACGATCTATGGCTACTGCGTCGGCGAGCCGTGGAACCAGCAGGCGGTGTTCAAGGGCATCGGTGTGCCGGTGATCACCGACTACCAGATCTGGAAGAACAACCCTGAGAAGGTTTTCGGCCTGACCAACGAGTTCACCGAGAAGTACCCGAACACCACACTTGCGATCACCAAGGCGCTGATCCGCGCGGCGAGCTGGCTGGACGAAAACGACAACGCCAACCGTCCTGAAGCCGTCGAGATCTTGTCTCGGTCAGAATATGTCGGCGCTGATTACGACGTGATCGCGGCGTCAATGACTGGCACGTTCGAGTTCGAAAAGGGCGACAAACGCGCGATCCCCGATTTCAACGTGTTCTTCCGCTACAATGCGACCTACCCGTTCTATTCGGATGCGATCTGGTACCTGACCCAGATGCGCCGCTGGGGGCAGATCTCGGACCAGAAGCCGGACAGCTGGTACGACGAGGTCGCCAAGAAGGTCTACAAGCCCGAGATCTACCTGAAAGCCGCCCGGATGCTGGTGGACGAAGGGTTGGCCCCGGAAGATGGCTTCCCCTGGGACACCGATGGCTACAAGCCCGCGACCGATGAGTTCATCGATGGCGTGAAATACGATGGCCGCCAGCCCAACGCCTATCTGGACGCTTTCCCGATCGGGCTTAAGGGTGCTCAGAAAGTCGTCGGCAACGACGTCGAGGGCTAGGCCGCGCTGCATATCCCCAGTGGACCGGGCAACCGGTTCCAACCTCCCTCCCCGCCGGATGCTCTGGCAGGGGAGGGTCTTTTCCAAAAAGATGACCGAGGCAGCGACATGACCGCCGTTACCGAGCAAGAGATCCCGGACGAGGCTGCCCGCGCCGAGCGCCGCGCCCGCCTGTTTACCCGCATCAACAAACTGGACGGCTATTTCCAGATCATCGGCATGAGCTGGATCACGCCTGCGCTGCGTGCGGCAGCCGGTGACAACCCGCACGCGCAGATGAAGGAAGTCTGGCGCCTGCTGCTGGTGCCGATGCTGGCGATCATCGCGTTTCTGTTGGCCTGGGGCTGGCTGGCGCCGCAGGTACAGACCTCGCTGGGTGCCGTTCCCGGCCCTGCTCAGGTTTGGGAGCAGGTTGGCAATCTGCATGAAGACCATGTCCGCGAGCGTGAGAAAGCCGACGCCTTCTACGAACGCCAAGAGGTCCGCAACGCGAAACTGGTCGAGGCGGGCAAGGAGGATCGCGTGAAGTGGCGCGATTACACCGGCAAGCCGACCTACTACGACCAGATCTGGACGTCGTTGCAGACCGTGTTCTTCGGGTTCCTGATCGCGACGATCATCGCAGTACCGATCGGCATTCTGTGCGGTCTTTCGCCGATTGCCAACTCGGCCTTCAATCCGCTGATCCAGATTTTCAAGCCGGTGTCGCCGCTGGCATGGTTGCCGATTGTGACCATGGTTGTCTCGGCCGTTTATGTGACGAACGACGGGATGTTCTCGAAGTCGTTCCTGAACTCGGCGATCACGGTCACGTTGTGTTCGCTGTGGCCGACTCTGATCAATACGGCACTGGGCGTGTCCAGCATCGACAAGGATCTGGTGAACGTCTCCCGCGTGCTGAAGATGAGCACTTACACCAAGATCACCAAGCTGGTGCTTCCCTCGGCCCTGCCGCTGATCTTCACGGGGTTGCGGCTTTCGCTGGGTGTTGGATGGATGGTGCTGATCGCGGCCGAGATGCTGGCGCAAAACCCGGGGCTGGGCAAATTCGTCTGGGACGAGCTCCAGAATGGCTCCAGCCAGGCGCTCGCCAAGATCATGGTCGCGGTGTCCACCATCGGGAGCTTCGGCTTCATGCTGGATCGGATGATGTACGCGATCCAGTCGATGTTCACCTTCACGAACAACAGGTGATCCGATGGCTGTCCTGGATTTGAAGAATGTCTCGAAAGGCTTCGGTGTCGGCACGGCGCGCGAGGACGTCCTGAAGGGCATCGACCTGAGCATCGGAGAGGGCGAGTTCGTCGCCATCCTGGGCTTCTCCGGCACGGGCAAGACCACGCTGATCAACTTGATGGCCGGGCTTGAGAAACCCGACAGCGGCGAGGCCCTGTTCAAGGGAAAACCAATCGACGGGCCGGGGCCAGAGCGGGGGCTGATCTTCCAGTCCTATTCGCTGATGCCGTGGCTGTCGGTCAGTGGCAATGTCTCGCTCGCGGTTGATGCCGTTCACGGCGGCAAGCCGAAGGCCGAACGCGCCAAGATGGTGGACCACTACGTCAAGATGGTTGGCCTTGGCCATGCAGCGCCGCGCAAACCGGCTGAGCTGTCGGGCGGGATGCGTCAGCGCGTGGCGGTCGCGCGCGCATTGGCGATGGATCCTGAAATTTTGCTGATGGACGAGCCATTGTCGGCGCTGGATGCGTTGACGCGGGCCAATCTGCAGGACGAGATCGTCCGAATCTGGGAGGCCGACCGCAAGACGGTCGTGCTGATCACCAACGACGTCGACGAGGCGTTGTTGGTCGCTGACCGGATCATCGCGTTGAACCCGGACGGTACCCTGGGCGACCAATTCGAGGTGAACCTGGCCCGTCCGCGCGACCGGACGGCGATGAACCACGATCCGATCTTCAAGCATTTGCGCGCGAAGGTGACGCAATATCTGATGGATGTTGGCATCGCGGCGAAGATCGAAGGCACGCGCATCTTGCCAGACGTCACGCCGATCCATGGCGCCCCGAAGGCTTATGCCGAAGCCGCGCATAGCCTGACCGACGCGCGCTATCTGCAATTCAGCCAACTCGACAAGGTCTATCCGACGCCGAAGGGGCCGCTGACGGTGGTCGAGGACTTCAACCTAACGCTCAACAAGGGTGAGTTCGTCTCGCTGATCGGGCACTCGGGCTGCGGCAAGTCCACGGTGCTGACCATGACGGCAGGCCTGAACGAGAGCTCGTCGGGTGCGAGCGTCCTCGACGGCAAGCACGTGGTCGATGCCGACCCGGAGCGGGCTGTGGTGTTCCAGGCGCCCTCGTTGTTCCCGTGGTTGACGGCCAAAGAGAACGTCGCGATCGGGGCCGACCGGGTTTATCCGGCAGCGTCTCAGGCCGAACGGCAGGACGTGGTTGAATACTACCTCGAGCGGGTTGGACTGGCGGATGCGATGGACAAGCCCGCGTCCGAGCTGTCGAACGGCATGAAACAGCGGGTCGGCATCGCGCGGGCTTTCGCGTTGTCGCCGAAGCTGCTGCTGTTGGACGAGCCGTTCGGGATGCTCGACAGCCTCACGCGGTGGGAGCTCCAGGAAGTCCTGATGGAGGTCTGGTCGCGTACGAAGGTCACAGCGATCTGCGTGACACACGACGTCGACGAGGCAATCCTGCTGGCCGACCGCGTCGTGATGATGACCAACGGGCCGAACGCGACAATCGGCAAGATCATGAACGTCGACCTGCCGCGTCCGCGCTCGCGCCGGGCTCTGCTGGATCACCCGGATTACTACAACTACCGCCAGGAGCTTCTCGACTTCCTCGAAGAATACGAGCACGGCGCCCACAAGAAGGAGGCCGCGTGATGACCGAAAAGCTTGTGGTCATCGGCGCGGGCATGGCCTCGGGACGGGTGCTTGAGCACCTGTTCGAGAGCGCGCCAGACGCTTATGACGTGACGCTGTTCGGGGCCGAACCGCGCGGCAACTACAACCGGATCATGCTGTCGCCTGTGCTTTCGGGCGAAAAGACGTACGAGGAAATCGTCACGCACGACGCGGGCTGGTACGCTGCGCACGGCGTGATCTGCCGGTTTGGCGAGGCGGTGACGGGGATCGACCGGGACCGCAAGGTTGTGCTGAGCGAGGCCGGAGAGACCCCCTATGACAAGCTGCTGATTGCCACCGGATCGGCGCCGTTCATCATCCCGGTGCCGGGCAAGGATCTGCCTGGTGTGATCACCTATCGCGATCTGGACGATACCAACGCGATGATCGCGGCGGCCGAGAAACCCGGGGGCAGGGCGGTCGTGATCGGCGGCGGTTTGCTGGGACTAGAGGCTGCCGCCGGGCTGAAGCTGCGCGGCATGGACGTGACCGTGCTGCACCTGATGGGTCATGTGATGGAGCGCCAGCTCGATCCGACGTCCGGTCACCTGCTGAAGGCTGATCTTGAGAGCCGGGGCATCCGGGTGCACACGGCGGCAAACACGCACGAGATCGTCGGGCCCGCCCGTGTCGAGGCCGTGCGCCTGGATGACGGCACCGAATACCCAGCCGACATCGTCTGCATGGCCGTCGGGATCCGCCCGGAAACCACGCTGGCCAAGGCGGCAGGGCTCGCCTGCGGGCGCGGCTTGCACGTCGACGACAAGATGGTGACATCCGACGAAAGCATCCTGGCCGTTGGCGAATGCGTCGAGCATCGTGGTATGTGCTACGGATTGGTCGCGCCGCTCTACGACATGGCCAAGGTCGCGGCGAAGACGTTGGCAGGGGCAGAGGGCGCGTATGAAGGCTCGCTGACGTCGACCAAGTTGAAGGTCACCGGCGTCGATCTGTTCAGCGCGGGCGACTTCGCCGATGCCGACGACCGCGAAGAAATCGTCCTGCGCGATGCGGCGCGGGGCGTCTACAAGCGGCTGGTCCTTCAGGCCAACAGGATCATCGGCGTAGTCATGTATGGCGACACCGCCGACGGTGCCTGGTTCTTCGGGCTTTTGAAGGATGGAACCGATATCTCCGAGATGCGCGAGACGCTCATCTTCGGGCCCGCCTATGCCGGGGGCACCCCCCTGGACCCTATGGCGGCCGTTGCAGCCTTGCCGGATGAGGCAGAGATCTGCGGTTGTAACGGCATTTGCAAGGGACAGATCACCTCCGCAATCACGGGCGGAGCCACCACGCTGGATGGGGTGCGTCAGACAACCAAGGCGTCTTCATCGTGCGGCACCTGCACCGGGCTTGTGGAGCGGTTGCTCTCGGTCACCCTTGGGGACGCGTACGCGGCGCCTGCGGCACAGCCGATGTGCAAGTGCACCGACCTGACGCATGAGGACGTGCGGCGTCTGATCAAGTCGCAGGAGCTGAAAGCGATGCCTGCGGTGTGGCAAGCGGGGCACTGGAAAACCTCGTGCGGATGTCACGTCTGTCGTCCGGCGTTGAATTATTACCTGCTGTCGGATAGGCCCGACGACAATGTCGAAGACGGTCAAAGCCGCTACCTCAACGAGCGCAATCACGCCAATATCCAGAAGGATGGCACGTTCAGCGTGGTCCCGAGCATGTGGGGCGGGATCACCACGCCGGACGAATTGCGGGCGATTGCCGATGCGGCGGACAAGTTCAGCGTCCCCACGGTCAAGGTCACTGGTGGACAGCGCATCGATCTGCTTGGCGTACACAAACTTGACCTGCCGTCGA
>JBHJIZ010000006.1:0-40412 GCA_050043005.1 Paracoccaceae bacterium | reverse complement strand
CAATACGTTCACACTATCAGAAACTCCGTGAGAGGTATTCACTGTGTAAACGTTAAGGAAGATGAAATTGACGGACAAGTTGGCGACGTAAAAATGTCTCTCATCGTAGTGCCCTTAAACGCTGAGGAATTGGCCGCTGTCGAAGGTTGGCGCCGTGCGAACGATCTCGATTCGCAAGAGACAGCGATACGACAGCTCGTGCGGCTTGGCTTGCTGAACGAGATCAGCCGGATTTATCAATCGGTTACGTCAAATGACGAGTCCACCTGATACACCGTGAGTAAAGGCTAGTTTACACTTAACAAGTCTGAACTGTCATGTTTTACTGACAGCATGTCTGTCAGAGCGTCCCACCAAGCAACACCTGATCCGGCCACCGTTCTAGAGCTGCTGAAGCCGATAACGTGGTTCCCACCCATGTGGGCCTACCTTTGTGGGATCGTCTCCGTCGGCGTGCCGATCTCAGGCCGGTGGGACGAAGTTCTCTTGGGTGTCATTCTTGCCGGGCCACTGGTGTGTGCGATGAGCCAGGCCGCGAATGACTGGTGCGACCGCCACGTTGACGCGATCAATCAACCACAACGACCAATCCCGTCTGGGCGGATGCCGGGCCGCTGGGGTCTTTGGATTGCCTGGGCTTGGACGGCGCTCTCGCTTGCCGTCGGTGCAATGCTGGGTATCTGGGGATTTGCTGCAACGGTGTTCGCGGTGGCCTGCGCCTGGGCTTACTCGGCTGAACCTCTTCGCCTCAAGCGCAATGGCTGGTGGTCGAACGCCGTCTGCGCGTTGTGCTATGAAGGCGTGCCTTGGTTCACCGCCGCAGCCGTTCTGTCGTTGGCCCTGCCGGATGCAGAGATTGTCGTCGTGGCACTGCTTTATGCTGCTGGCGCGCATGGCATCATGACGCTGAACGATTTCAAAGCACTCGAAGGCGATCGCGTCATGGGTGTTGGTTCACTTCCGGTCAAACTGGGACCAGAGCGTGCGGCTCGACTGGCATGCTGGGTCATGGCTGTGCCGCAGATCGCGGTTGCCGGCTTGCTGTGGACCTGGGACCGGCCGCTCTATGCGCTCGCAATCGCCGCTGTGCTGATCGTCCAGCTTGGTCTCATGCGCCGCTTGCTCCAGGACCCGAAGCGCTTGGCGCCTTGGTACAATGGGACCGGGATCGTTCTTTATGTAACTGGCATGATGATCGCGGCCTTCGCGCTGCGCGGATTGGGAGCAGCCTGATGCTGTCATGGGCCTCAATCGTTCGGGTCGGCCTGGTCCAGACGGCTTTGGGCGCTGTCGTGGTCCTGTGCACCGCGACGATCAACCGTGTCATGATTGTCGAGCTTGCACTGCTCGCCATGATTCCGGCCATGCTTGTCGGCATCTACCACGCATTCCAACTCTTGCGCCCGAAATGGGGCCATGGTGCCGACTCACATGCCCGCCGCAGCCCTTGGGTGATCGGTGGTATGGCAGTCCTTGCGAGCGGCACGGTCGGCGCGGCACTTGCGACTGCATGGATGGAAACGGCCTTTTGGCCCGGTCTTGCGTTGGCGATCGTGTCTTTCGCTATGGTCGGTTTGGGCCTCGGCGCGTCGGCAACAAACCTGCTGGCACTGCTGGCAGCTCATGTCGCGCCGGGTCGTAAAGCTGCAGCCGGGAGTCTCGTCTGGATCCTTATGATTGCAGGCCTTGCCGCCAGTGGCATCACGATCGGACAGGTGCTCGATCCTTACTCCGGCGCACGCCTCGTCACGGTCAGCCTGATTGTTGCGGCGATCGCAATGGTCGTCACCGTCTTTGCGCTGTGGGGTGTCGAGGGCCGTCCCGAGCAAGGCGCGGTCCGCCCAAAGGTCGATTTCCGGACTGCGGCAATGGAAGTCTGGAATGACCGGCAGGCGCGCATGTTCGCGATCTTCGTATTCGTTGCCATGTTGGCCTACAACACGCAGGACCTTATCCTCGAGCCCTTCGGTGGCCATGTCTTCGGCATGACGCCGGGTGAGTCCACGGCGCTTGGCGGGCAGATGCATGCCGGCGCGCTAATGGGAATGCTTGTGGTCTTCTTGACCGGGCTTGTGGTGCGTAACACAACGATCACCCGGACCTTCATGATCGGTGGGTGCATCGGTTCCGGGATTTGCCTCGTGGTGCTTGGTCTGGGTGGTCTGGAAGGGATCGGCTGGCCGATCACCGCGAACGTGATGGCCCTGGGTTTCTGCAATGGCATTTTCGCCGTCGCTGCTATTGCGATGATGATGGGGCTTGCCTCCGAGGGGCGTGACGCCCGCGAAGGCACACGTATGGGTATCTTTGGAGCCGCGCAGTCTATGGGCTTCGCCATCGGCGCCGCTTTCGGTGCCGCAGCCCTAGACACGTTGCGTGCGTCCACAGGTTTGTTGGCGCAATCCTATTCAACCGTCTTCTTCTTCGAGGGCACGCTCTTCCTGATTGCCGCGCTGCTCGCCTGGCGCGCGCTGGTCGAGGCCGAGCGCCCTGTTCCACTCGCCATCAACATTCCGGGGGAATGACCAATGTATGATGTTGTCGTCGTCGGAGGTGGCCCGTCAGGCGCCACGGCAGCGGAACAGTTAGCCCGGCAGGGTCGACATGTGGCTCTGCTCGACCGGTCGGGCCGCATAAAGCCCTGCGGCGGTGCCATCCCACCGCGGCTGATCCGCGATTTCGACATTCCGGACTCTCAACTTGTCGCGCGCATCTCGACCGCAAGGATGATCTCGCCGTCGTCCAACATGGTCGATATCGACATCGAGAACGGTTTCGTCGGCATGGTCGACCGCGAACACTTCGATGAATACCTGCGTGATCGCGCTGCAAAGGCCGGAGCCGAGCGGATCACGGGAACCTTCACACGCGTCGACCGTGACGCAACCGGACAGACGACACTACGGTATCGTGATCCGCAGGGCGCGATCCACGATTTGCCGACGAAGCTCGTGATCGGCGCCGATGGTGCACGCTCGAACGTCGCGCGCGCGGAAGTCGATGGCGGCGACACAATTCCGTATGTCATTGCCTATCATGAGATCATCGAAGCACCGGACGACGTTTCAACTTATCATCCCGAACGCTGCGACGTGATCTATGACGGACAGGTCAGCCCCGATTTCTACGGCTGGGTTTTTCCGCACGGCGGACAGGCGTCCGTCGGCATGGGATCGGGTATCAAAGGCGTCGATCTCAAGGAGTCCACAGCTCTTCTGCGTCGGAATTCGGGGCTTGAGAATTGCCGGACCATCCGACGCGAGGGCGCGCCGATCCCGCTACAGCCTCTCGACAGGAGGGATAACGGACGAGATGTCGTTCTGGCGGGCGATGCCGCTGGTGTTGTCGCGCCTGCCTCGGGCGAGGGCATCTATTATGCCATGGTCGGTGGCCAGTTCTCGGCTGACGCCGCCGAGCTTGCGTTGAAGACTGGTGACGCCAAGGCACTGGCAACTGCGCGCAAGCGGTTCCTGAAAGAGCATGGCCAGGTGTTCCGTGTGCTCGGTATGATGCAGAAGACGTGGTATTCCTCGGACGAGCGACGCGAACGGTTCGTGTCAATTTGTCACGATATCGACGTTCAACGTCTGACGTTCGAGGCCTACATGAACAAAAAGCTCGTTCATGCACGGCCACTGGCTCACTTGCGCATTTTTGCGAAGAACATCGCACATTTGCTGCGGCTCGTACCGGCGGTTCGAACTTCATAGGTTACGCCGCTGCGCACCATTTAGGAGGATCCACCATGTCATTGCAAAGAGGCGCCAGCGTTCGAGGCTGGGAAGGGGTGACGCGGAACCTCGCAACGAGTGCGCATGAACGCTCGGCATGGTCCGTTTCGCTCGTCAGCATCGCAATCACGCTTATTGTCGTCGGCGTCGTGGCGCTGATCCTGTCACAATCCGACGTCGCGACCGCGGGTAAAGCTGTCCTCTTGCTCGGTGTCCTCGTTTTCACGAAGGTCTTTATCAGCAGTATCTATTCGAAGACGATCCAACGGGAAGATGGTTCGTCTTACGGTGATGACTTGGAAGCCGGGCGCGCGCGTGGTTCTTATCAAACTGAAAACCTGATGATGGACGGACCTGCATTTCTCGGGAGAACGGGTTCGACCGCAGCAGCAGCTGCCCCCGCGAGCAAGGCGGTGGAGACCAAAGCTGCTGAAGTGCAAACTGCTCCCGTGCCTGCGCCGCAGCCGGAACCAGCAGAGGCACCGGTAGATGTAGACGCCGAGGAAACTGAAGCAGCTGATCCGGGAGTGCGTCCTGAAGGCCTCGCTGCAGCGCGTGAAGGCGGGGCTGATGATCTGACCCAGATAAAGGGCGTTGGGCCGAAGCTTGCAGAGCTTTGCAACTCGCTCGGCTTCTATCACTTCGATCAGATTGCGGCCTGGAAAGATGAAGAAGTCGCTTGGGGCGATCAGAACCTGGAGGGGTGCAAGGGTCGTGTCACCCGTGACAACTGGGTTGACCAGGCCAAGGCGCTTGCTGGAGGCACTGTTGGGAACGGCTAGTGGATTGAATCAGATGTTTGGTGTCTGGTTGCCGATATCCTGGTTTCTAAATCCCAAACGGTAAGAACCACTAGAAATCAATGGTTGCTAGCGACTCCAATAGCCGGAACGTGTGCTCTCAGATGCGCGGCAGCGGGACGCAAACTTCCCTGTCAAACCACGGGGCGCAGGTTTTTCGGTTGTTCTGCGTGCTTGTTGCGAATGGTGCGGTCAAACGATCTGAGAGCGGGTGCTTGCTTGCGCATTGATCGAGAGACAGGCCCTAGAAGTTTCCGTTTTCGTTCTTCCACTCGCTTTGAGGTGCGATCTTCTCGGTTGTGTCCCAATGCTCGACAATGATGCCGTCTTCGATCCGGAACAGGTCGTAGAACGACGTGTGATGGCCGGTTCGGTAGCCCTCGCTGACAGTCAGCGCAAAGCTTCCTTCTACCAGCACCCGGTGAAGACGATCATACATGATCGTCGGATGTCCGTCAGACTCCGCATTCAGCGATGCTTCGAATGACGCCAAGCCATCGGTCATTGATGGATTATGCTCTGCATATTCTGGTGCGAGGAACTCGGCCGCAAGATCGAACCGTCTTCCAATCAACACGGTCTCAACGAACCGCCCGATGCGCACGCGGTTCTGTTCGGTTTGATCGAGATCGTTGGGCACGGTCGGGCCGTCGACCATACTGTGTCCAGATGCATTAGGACCGAGGCGTGGCTGAATGTTGTCCCAGTGTTCGACCGCTTGCCCGTCCTCGAACCGAAACACTTCGAAGCCGATGTTCCTGCGTGAGAAATCGTACTCGGTGTGCGCGAACACGTAATCACCATCCTCGAACGCACGCACAATGTTCACCCGTGGCTTTGTCTTGGAAAGTCGCGCGAACAGAACAGCGAGCCCTTCACTTCCTTCATGCGTCTGAGGATTGTGCTGAATGTACTTTGCTTCGTTGACGACCGATATCGGTTCCGGATCGCCGGTCTCGATGCTCTTCAGCATTGCGCTGACCCGATCCTTGTTCGCGAATGCCAAGGATTCCTCCGCATGTGTCCTGCTGGCTTTAGCCAATATTCGACGCAGGCTACGCGGCACTAGAGTGCCGCGCAAATGCAGTAACGAAGGACTTGCCACGGAGGTTTGAGTGAGTAATGTATACAACTGTATGCAATTCTCATCAATCTTTCACCCTTGGCGGCTGGCGACACTCGCGCTGGCGGGCAGCGGAGCATTTCTGTTCGATCTGCTATCACTGCCTTTGCCATTGTTGCTGGGTCCGATGTTCGCATGCCTGATCGCGGCCCTGGCAGGAATGCCGATGAAGGGCATGCCCCGGACATCGAATGCTATGCGCGTCGTTCTCGGTGTTGCCGTCGGGGCTTCTCTGACACCGGCGCTGTTCGGTCGGCTTGACGAGATGGCGCGTTCGGTTGCCTTGGTCCCGATCTTCACGGCGATCATTGTCCTGGTCGGGTATCCTTACTTTCGCCGTTTCGGGTTCGACCATCCAACTGCGTACTACTGCTCAGTCCCGGGTGGCCTGCAGGACATGGCGATCTTCGGTGAAGAAGCGGGAGGCAATGTTCGCGCGCTAGCCCTCGTCCACGCGACCCGGGTTTTGGTCATCGTCTCATTGATGCCGGTGTTGCTGACGCTGATCTGGGGGCTGGAACTGACAGGTCCGCCCGGTGATCCAGTAGCAGATGTGCCTATTCACGAACTCTTGCTCATGGCGGTGTGCGGGTTGGTTGGTTGGTGGGTCGCCGCGCGGATTGGCATGTTTGGCGGCGCCATCCTGGGCCCAATGATCGTGCCCGGCATCGCGGCGATGACGGATTTCCTGCACTTCCGCCCACCAGCCGAGGTGATGCAGTTCGCTCAGTTCTTCTTAGGGCTTGGGATTGGTGTGAAGTACGCCGGGATCACCGCAGAGGAACTCCGCCGATATGTTGCCGCATCCATAGGCTACTGTTTGTTGCTCGCTGTGTTGTCGGTAATTTTTGCCGAGATCGTTATTCAGACCGGGCTTGCAGCGCCGCTCGAGGCGCTGATGGCGTTCGCTCCGGGAGGGCAGGCAGAGATGGTCCTTCTTGCGATCATAGCGGGTGCGGACATGGCCTATGTCGTGACCCACCACCTGACGCGGGTGGTGTTGGTGATAACCTGCGCACCCATCGCGGCACGTTTGCTCGACCGCTCAGCCAAGTAAACGCGGGGCGTGTGACGCGCTCACGTCGTCCAGACTGGATCTGAACTTCCCAATGGCACTGGCGGCCCGCGCCATTCGGGTGGCGTGTCCGAAAGACTGACAGCAGGGCACATCGCGCGCAGATGCCCGAAATTCGAGGCCATCTCAATCATCACTGGCGCGGCGTCGCCTAGCGATGGGTTTGCTTTGGGTGTATCATCCTCTGCAGGAAGACGGTCCGTCATCTCCCAGAGCCAAATGGCCGTGCGCGCCAACGCGAGTTCAATTCGCCAGAACCCGCCTTCTGCAATCCGACGCTGCAGCGCTACCATCGCGGCAGCACCTCCAAGATAGCCGCTGAGATAGTCCAAGGGCTGGCAGGGCAGGCGGGTGGGACCGTCCGGGCCATCCATGCTCAGCCCGGTCGCACATAGCACATAGGTGTCGAAACCGCGGCGTCCGCCCCATGGCCCGGTTTCGCCGAATGCCGAGAGCGTCAGGTAGATGAGGTTCGGGTTCAGGTCCTGAAGGGTCTTCTGGCCGAGACCAAGGGCAGCGAGTGCGCCCGGTCGGAAACCGTCAATCAGGATGTCGGCCTCACGGATCAGGGACGCGAGCGTGTCCCGGCCCGCATCTGTTCGTAAATCGACGTGAGCAGATCGCTTCCCGAACCCCGTGTTGATCACGAGGCCCTCGAAGACCGGTAGATGCGATGCACCGATCCGCAAAACCTCCGCGCCGTGTTCGGCCAGTGTGCGACCCATCATCGGCCCGGCTATGACACGGCTCAGATCCAGCACACGAACGCCTTCCAGCGGCGACCTGCCCGTCCATGCGTTGAGTAGCCTGCGCCTGCCCGCCTGCGCACGCGTGCCATTTGACGGGCCTGTCGGCAGGTCGGCAACGCGCTCCAGCGAAATCACCGGGCGTCTCTTCAATTCTGCGGCTTGTGGGTGCTTGTCCCATGTCGTTCGGTCCTGGCGCATGATCGCGCAGACCCCAGCTTGAGCGGCACGATCCTCGATCTGCTGTGCGGGAAGCTTTGCGAGCGCGGCAATCACCGCATCACGATCATTGGGTAAGGCAAACGCTTCGAGCAGTCTGTCGCGTAAGTGTGGGAACTGACAGTGCAGATAAACCCAGCCGTCCGCGGCACGAAAGTATCCCGTCAATGGATCCCAACTGACCGGTTTCTCACCGTCGACAGTCAGATAGGCGGAGGCTGTCATAGACAGAGATGCCGACCATCGATCGACCGCAACGTCCTGAGCGGGCCCGCCGCGGGCCTCGTGCATTGCTGCGGCCGCGAGCCCTACGAGACCCTGAGCGGCGGCAGCCATGTCGGCAATCGGCATCCATGTTGCCAGAGCTGTTGGGGTCGGATCGACCGACAGTCGGTCAATCGGCGCATCGGGCCAACCAAGATCTCGCGCCAACTCTGTCGTGATCTGCTTCGGCGTCACTCGTCGCTCCCTTCGGGTTTCAGGATCAATGTCCCGACCGCGCCTGCGCTTGCATCCTCCTCGGCGATTGACATCGGGATCATGTCCCCACGGGCCCAAGCTTCGGCAAGGTGGTCGTACCACCGCGAAAACGGGTGGCCACTTGTCCCTGTCGATATGATCATCAGCGATCGATCAAGATCGGCAAAATCAAAAACTACTCTCAATCCGGCGGCGTGGACATTCCGGAAGGGTTTGTCACCTGTGCCCGTGGTTTGACCGCGCAACAAGGTGAAGTCCCCACCCGGTGTCTCATGCTCGATGTTGAACAGGCCACCGATGGGCGAGAGATATCCCAAAGGCGTGTGCCTATGAACCGCGATATGCTCAGCGCCCCAGCGCCAACCGTTGACGTCGCCGCCATAGTCGCGCGCCAGCCGCGCCAGTGCATCGTCGAGTGCTATGGATGCCGCCTGCTGACAGGTCTCGACCTCGGGCGTCTTGTTCACATCACACCAGATCTCGGCACCGTCGATGTTTCGGAATACACGTTCCACGAAAATTGGACGTACGCCGGTCAGATCCTCGAACAAGGCACCGAGTTCGTCTTGTGCCAGCCGCCGCGTGAGGGCGCGCATCCATTCCTTGAAGATCAGCGGTTCCGGTCCGTGCTGATCCATCTCGCCATTCCAGCCAGCCAGCAACTCGAGGGCTTCGCGCCGCATCTCGTCGCCAATCGCTGGTGTGCCCTCACGCCACCATAGGTCTTGGGCGATGAGCGGCAGGACGGAGCGCGCCATTTCGGATACGGCATCGTTCTGCAAGGCCACGAATCCGTCGCGTGAGTGGAAGCTTCGGACCGCGAGTTCCTTCTCAAGTCTTTGGATCCTGTAAGGTCGCGCCCAGTTGAAGCTGAGATGCGCCGGATAGGGTTCATCGGTGACGCGATTGTTTGCGTTGGCCACGGCGCCCGAAGCTGGTCGCAAGACCCGTGGATTGTCCGATGCGGGGCGAATGCCCAGCCAGTCGTTTGCGCCGTGCGCTCCGGCCGACGGAACCCGACCCTGACTGAGACTGAATGGGCTGCGATCTGGAATGGCGCCCGCGACGACCAAGCCGATCCCATCCTCGGACGCGATCATAAGATTCTGGGCCGGAGCGACCACGCCTGCCGCCGCCTCCATCGCAGTTTCAACGTCGCCAGCACGCATCACGTCCATGACCGCGGTCAATCCAGTGTCGCCCTCCGCAAGCGCCGTCCACGCCAGCGCGGTCACAAAGCCATCTGGGGTGATCCTGTCTGCGCCGAATTGTGTACCGGTCAGCACAGGGCCATGGCGCGTCGAGCGGACGATGTCGGTCCGTGTTATCTGACCATCGACCTCGATCCTAATCGATCGGGTCTCAAATTCGGCCCAGGTCCCGTCGGGCAGCAGATATTCGTTTGGATTGTCTGGGTTCAGCTCTTCGACATAGAGATCCTGGTCATCGACGTTCGTGGTGGTCAGGCCCCAACCGATCGCCCTATTGCGTCCGACAAGAATGCCTGGGACGCCTGGAAGTGCGCCACCGATCACTGCAAGACCGGGAGCTTCAACGCTCGCAAGATGCCAAACGCTCGGCGCGGAAAGCCAGAGATGAGGGTCGTTGGCCATGAGCGGCTTGCCACCCGATGATCTTGTCCCGTCGACGGCCCAGGCATTCGATGCGCCACCCATGTCAGGGTCGGAAACCGGGCCGAACTGCGCGAGCAGAGGATCGGTGCTGCCGCCTGGTCGTGGCGAAAGATGGAGCAGGCTTTCAGGCAATTCAGCGCGCCTCATGCCCGTGGGCGCTGCGCTACGTGCTGTCGATCGTGGCATGGCCATGCGTGCAGGCACGGGATAGTCGGGCAAGATGTCCGCCACACGGTCGGGCGGCAATGCCAGCAGGAGTTGAGCACGCCGCACCTCGTTCGCGGCCGCCACAGACAGCCTGAGCGCCATGATCTTCAGAATCCCAAGCGAATCCGCCGGCGTCCAGGGCGACAGCTCTCCTCCGAACAGGAAGAATTCTGGTGCACCGCGCCCGCGTGCCTCTGTGTTCACATGACGGATCCAAGCGTTCACACCGTCGGAATATGCCTCGAGCGCTGCGGTGGTTTCGGCGGATTGTGCGGCAACCGATCGGCTGGCGAGACCATAGAGATCTAGCGTCTTGACCAGACGATCCACCTCGAGCGTTTGCGCACCGAGCAGTGCAGACAGGCGTCCCTGCGCCGCCCGTCGTGAAAGCTCCATCTGCCAGAGCCGATCCTGGGCATGCACCAACCCCAGCGCGATCCAGGCATCATGATCGCGGGTTGCCTTGATATGGGGGATCGCGTTGGCATCGCGGATAATTCTCACCTGAGATTGCAGGCCCGGGATCGTGATCTCGCCGTCGAACTCGGGAAGTGAGCGGGATACAAGATACCAGACCAGTCCGCTGCCGAGGACCGCGAGCACGAGCACCGCCACGAAAAGACGAAGCAGCCATATCAGCACGAGTCTCATTCCGTCCGGGGCCTTGTCACTTGTTCTGTTTCGCTGCGCCAAGCCCCCCTCTTGACCGCGCCCGTCTCATCGCAGAAGGAAGTATTCGGTTCAACCGGCAGGATAGGGCAGGAGGTCGCGATGGCGAAGGTGGCATTTCTTGGATTGGGCGTGATGGGGTATCCGATGGCGGGTCACTTGGCTGCCAATGGGCATGACGTGACGGTTTACAATCGTACCGCTTCGAAAGCGGAAGCCTGGGTTGCGCAGCATGGCGGTTCCAGGGCGCACACGCCGGTCGAGGCGGCGAAGGATTGCGAATTCGTCATGGCTTGCCTTGGCAATGATGACGATGTGCGATCAGTTGTCTTCGGTGACACTGGCGCGATGGCCGGAATGAGTTCGGGCAGTATCCTGATCGACCACACAACGGCCTCAGCGGCTCTGGCGCACGAACTGCACTCTGCTGCCGAAGACAAGGGCGTCGGGTTCGTGGATGCACCTGTATCCGGGGGTCAGGCTGGAGCTGAGAACGGTCAATTGGCCATCATGTGCGGAGGTGACGAGGCGATCTTTGCGCGCGCAGAAGCGGTAATGACATGCTACGCCAAGTCGATGAAACGGCTGGGTGGGACCGGCGCCGGCCAATTGACCAAGATGGTGAACCAGATCTGTATTGCTGGACTTGTACAGGGGTTGTCCGAAGGCTTGAACTTCGCCGTGAAGGCCGGGTTGGATGGGGAAGCCGTGATCGAAGCGATCTCGGGCGGTGCTGCTGGATCGTGGCAGATGGTCAACCGGCTCAAAACGATGCTGGCCGATGATTACGAGCACGGCTTTGCGGTCGACTGGATGCGCAAGGACATTGGGATCGTGCTGGACGAGGCGAAGCGCAATGGTGCGCGCCTTCCCGTGACAGCGCTCGTCGATCAGTTCTACGGCGAGGTTCAGGACATGGGCGGCAACCGCTGGGATACATCATCGTTGATGAAGCGGTTGCAGCGCTAGGCCGGGGCGGGCGAGGCGCTGTCTCTCCAGATTGAGGGATGCAGTTTGCCTGCATTCTCCATCGACCGGGTTGCGCATGCCAATATCCACGTGTCAGCAGAGGCTGCTGATCTCGAGCGCGTCAACGCTGACGCCATATTGGCCAACTGGGAAAGCGCGCGCGCTGAAAACCCAAGCCTTTTCAACGGTGTTGTGCACCTTTGCGCCGCGGCCGAGATCGTTGACGATACCATACACCTGACGTGCCACCAGGTTCGCTTCGCGACGCTCCTGTACTGGCGCTTGTGCTCGCCCGGATCCGGGCTGCGCAACACGTTCGGCGATATCATCCTGCGCTGTTCCGACGGCGGGATTCTTCTTGGCCGGATGGCCAGGCACACCGCCAATGCGGGAAGGCTCAGCCTACCGGGTGGTTCGTTCGACGCATCCGATGTCGAGGGTGGTCGGATCGATCCGCGCGGAGGTATTCGCCGTGAATGCGCAGAAGAAACCGGGTTTGGAGCGGATGACTACGTTCTCGACGAAGACCTGATCGTCTACCGCGATGATCGCCGTGTCGCCTTTGCGCAAGTCGCCCGTCTCCCGCTTACGTCGGCCGAGGCCTGTGCGCGCGTGAGGGCCTTCCTCGCAACCGAATCGCCCCCCGAGTTCGAAGATATCACTGTTGTGCCCGGCATCGCGGAGGCCGACCGGCTAATCCGCGATACATATGAACGGCATCTGATCGCCCACGTGTTCGAGGAGAACTGGCAATGACCGATCCGCAGGCCTTGCCGCCCCTGCCGCTGCCGGACGGGATCGCCGCTGGCTTTGTCGAGACTGAGAGCGGCCTTAGGCAGCATGTCCTGCGGGCGGGTGACCCCGATGCGCCGCTCCTGCTGCTGTTGCACGGATTTCCCGAACTCGCGTTCTCGTGGCGCCGCGTCATCGTTCCCCTTGCAGAAGCGGGGTTCTATGTCGTTGCACCCGATCTGCGCGGCTATGGCCGCACCACCGGGTGGACCGCCGACTATGACGGTGATCTGGCGGACTGGGCGATCACGAGCCATGTCCGCGATACCGTGGCTCTGGTGCGAGCGCTCGACCGAGAGTCGACTCACGCGACGATCGGTCATGATTTCGGCAGCCATGTTACCGCAATGGCTGCACTGTTGCGTCCGGATGTGCACCAGCGCGCGGTCACGATGAGCGGGCCGTTCGGTGGTTGTCCAGCGATCGCCCGGCGCGAGGACAGTGTGCACACCGATATGCTGGCACTCGATCGGCCCCGTAAGCACTACCAATGGTACTATTCAACGCGTCCCGCGAATGCGGATATGATGGCCTGCAGCCAAGGCATCCATGCTTTCCTGCGCGGCTACTTCCACATGAAGTCGGCCGACTGGGCACCGAATGATCCGCACGTATTGGCAGGTTGGACGGCAACTGAACTCGCGAAGATGCCGACCTACTACATCATGGACGCACATGAAGACATGGCCCAGACCGTGGCCCATCATATGCCCTCGCCCGAGGATATCGCATCCTGTGCGTGGATGCCGGACTCCGACATGGCGGTTTTCGCTGCAGAGTATGGCCGGACCGGGTTTCAAGGCGGGTTGCAGAGCTATCGCTGCCGGACGTCGGCGCGCTTTCAGCAGGATCTTTCTGTGTTCCACGGGCTCAGAGTTCAAGTGCCGATGACTTTCCTGGCCGGGCGGCAGGATTGGGGCTGGGCGCAATTCCCTGGCGCGCTTCAAGCGATGGAGTCCACATTCTGTCCGGACTATCGCGGCACGCATCTGATCGACGGCGCGGGCCACTGGTTGCAGCAGGAGCAGCCGGAGGCGACCGTCCGCCATATCCTGTCATTTCTGGATGCCACACGCTGAGCATCGCGCCCTCGGTTTAGCGGATTGCGGGAAGGCGTGAGGGTGTCGTGAGACAGTGAGAATTCTCCTAAAACTTCGGGTGTTGCAGCGGATTATGTGTGCGGCGCGCTGCAATCGGGTGGCACCGGGTGCACAAAGGACAGGCGAAGCCGTGGATTGTGCGCTGGCGCGATCGACATTAACCGGATTTGCGCTGTTTCCCGAGTGATACCGGCTTGGTAATGCATGAATACCGCAAGCGTATGGCATTGGTAGTGCAAACGGAGTGCATCCATACCAACGCGGACTCGAGGAGCGAAGGTTAACGCGGCCATATCCCTGCGGCTCTCCCGGACTGGCTGCGCCGTCCGGGTGCCGCCTGCGGGATCCCTCGCGCGCTTCGCGCGCCCTCGTGCTCACTCCCTTTGGTCGTTCGCATGGCCGGATCGGCGCGTCGCGTCAGAGTTCGGGTATCGGGTGGCAACCATCGCGGGCGAGCGGCGCCGGTCGTGTTAAGGATGCATCTTCGCGCCTTTGGTGATCTTGTCGACGATCTTCCTGTCGTCGCGCAGGCCGAGGCCGACCAGCTTCAGATCCTCGGGCGGATAGCGGGCAACCGTGGCGCGGTTATCCGCGTGGTTCCCAGTGGCGAACATGTCTTCGAAATAAACCGCCATCTCGACCCCCGCGGCTGAGCGCACGCGCGTGGATCTTACCGAGATGCGGCTGGATAGGGTTGGTCTGCCGCTATGCGCAGTGTTGTTCATCCAGATGTCGGAACACGAGAAGAGCAATCTGAGCCGATTTGTCGACGAAGCTCTTCAGGTGCCGGAGGTTCGCGGAGCATGGATGATCAGCGGACGGTTCGACGCTGTGGTCGAGCTGGCGACGCGGGACACAACGCATCTTCACCGGGTGGTGGTCGAGACATTCTCGTCCCGCGATGAGGTGCACCGGATCGAAACCTCGGTGCTCTTCGACGGTGGGCAGCAGATGGATTTGACTTCCGCCTTGGACCTGACGGTCTGACGCCGGATCAGTCCGCGGGTGGATTTCGATTGCTCCGCCACGGCGAGTCCTGTTTTCATACCGCGAGTGACCGCTGTTGCGGGGCTTCTGGGGAGAGATCATGCCACAGCATCTGAAGGACGAGACGATCAGCGAGTTTCGCGCCAAAGGCGCGACCGTGTTGCGCGGCGTTTTCAGCGATTGGGTCGACACCCTGCGCGCCGGGATTGCTGCGAACATGGAGGACCCGGACCCCAATGCCCGCATCTATCAGGGCGAGGACGGTGGGGGGCGGTTCTTCGTCGATTACTGTAACTGGGCGCGTATCCCTGAGTACAAGGATTTCATCTTCAACTCTCCGGCCGCCGAGATCGGCGCGGAACTGATGGAGAGTGAACGCGTTCAGTTGTTCCACGAGCATGTGCTGGTCAAGGAGGCGGCGACCGGAGTGCCGACGCCCTGGCACCAGGACATGCCATATTATTGCGTCGATGGACCGAAAACCGTGAGTCTGTGGATCCCGCTCGATCCGGTCCCGCGGGAGACGACGCTGGAATTCGTTTCCGGATCGCATCTCTGGGGAAAGTCCTATCGGCCGCAGCGCTTCAACGGACAGGCGCTGAACGAGAACGACGGTTTGGAGGAGATCCCGGACATCAATTCAAACAGGGGCGATTACGATGTCATCGCCTGGGCCGTGGAGCCCGGGGATGCCATTGCCTTCGATTACCGCTCGGTCCATGGCGCGCCGGCGAATACCAGCAAGACGACGGAACGGCGGGCGTTCTCGTTGCGGCTGGTCGGGGACGACGTGCGCTTTGCTCGCCGTGAGGGGATCGTGACCTCGCCTCCGTTCGATCAGATCATCCTGAAAGATGGTGATGCACTGGTTGGCGACGATTTTCCAGTATTGCGCGGGTAGTTATTCAGCCAGCCGTGGTGCGCGCTTCGAACCAATCCAGCGTGCGGTCGAGCCAGCCTTTCGGAATGCCGTGCCCACCTGGGTGCAGCATCAGGTCGATCCTTTTGCCCGAGGTGCAATCGCTCCAACTGCGCAGCCAGATTGTGTTGTCGCCCTCGATTGGCGCGATCTCGGGCTGCCGATTTCCGCAAGAGTTCGTGCTGCGCAGAATGTAGAGGCTCTGCCACACATCGCCCTGGGTCATGGTTCCATTGCCGAGCGGGCGGCCTTCGAGCGGGACAGTGCGATCGGTCCAACCGTGGGTGTGGAAGAGATCGACGGCGCCCTCGCAGTCTGTCCACATCGGCTCCCAGAAGGCACCCGCGACAGGGGCATAGGCGCGTACCAGGTCCGGCGCCTTGCAGGCCACATCCCAAACCATCGAGCCTCCGCGTGAGAACCCGCCCAGCAGGATCCGCTCGCGGTCAATCCCGTGGAGCGCGACAGCATCTTCAATGATCTGGCTCAAGAACTCGATATCATCGCGCTCGTAGGTGCGGCCGTCGTTCACCGCCCAGTTCTTGTTGGGCCGCGCCGGGTAGGTGATCACGCCGTCGGCGGCAATCAAAGCGAGACCGCGTGCGTGCAGTTTCGCAGCCATGCCGGTGTTGCGCATAACTCCGTCCGCGGAGCCGCCCCAACCGTGCAGCCATAACATTGCACCAGGCTGGTCCGTCCCGTCCGGAAGTGAGATCCGATATTGGCCGGTATCGACCTGGCACAGTGAATCCGGCGACGTGCCGCAGACAGGTTCGGCCCGGGTCGGCAATTCTGCGAGGCCCGCGAATGCAATCGAAAGAGCGGCAACGGCATGGCGCATGGTGGAATTCCTGGCGGTCGGCGTTTGGCGGGAAACTAGGTCGGATGCCCCGGCTTGGCCATCGGTGGTTGATCACGCTTTCCGGAGATCAGGGCAGGGAGATCGCCGAGACTTCACTGGCCAGCGTGTTGCCCTGGCTGTCGCCGCCTTCGGCCTTGACGATCCAGCCGGGATCCTGCGCCCACCAGGCCCGCACCTGGGCGGAGTAGCGTGCTCCCGTGATGTGCTCGATGCGGCCATCCAGGATGTATGTGTCGAAGCTTCCAGCCTTGGTCTCGATACTCTCAGTTCCCGAGACTCGGATGACGACGCGAGCCTTCTTGCCGTCTGGCGCGGTGCGCAGGAAGGCAACGTTCTTGCCAATCTCGAGCGGCCACAGGTTTGCGTACTCGGCTTCTTCGATCACGTTTTCCCCGCTGCAACCCCAGCATGCGGGATAAAACCCACCGGTCGTGCCGTCCTCTCGCGTGAAGCTCCCGCGCAGGTCTGTAGGGGCGTTGACGGTGATCCGGGTCTCAGACGGTGTGCCATTGCTGGCGTTGATGAGCGTGAGCTTGGTCCCGGGCGGCGCGTAAACAAGCTGTGCCGGTCCTTGACGCCCAGTGCGGTCGACAAAGCGGCTATCTGCGCAGGCGGATAGTACGACCAAGGTCATGACCGCTGCACTGCAGCGCAACCATAGTGTCATTTTTACTGCCTTTTCAGGACCTTACGCGAGTATCTGGCGACCCTAACAGCTTTGTCCAAAAACGGTAGCGTGAATTGCACTTGTGCCTTAGCGGCCTTTCCAGACCGGGTCCCGCTTCTCTGCGAAGGCGCGAGCACCTTCCAGTTGATCTTCGGAGGAATAGAGCCGGTCCACCGTGCGCAACTGGCGTGTGGTGATGCGGCTGAGCATGTCCTGGAAGCGCATATTCTCGGCTTCCCGGACGACCTCCTTGATCGCGGCCATGACCAGTGGTGGGCCCGAGGCGAGCAGTGCTGCGAGTTCGCGGGCCGTGGGCATGAGCTCTTCAGGTGTCGTGATCTCGCGGAGCAGGCCCCATTGCTTCGCTTCTTCTGCATCGAACCAGCGCCCAGTCAGCAGGAGGTCCATGGCGACATGGTATGGGATGCGCTTGGGCAGCTTGATCGACGCCGCGTCGGCCACGGTGCCCGAGCGGATTTCGGGCAGTGCGAAGGTTGCATGATCGGCGGCAAGGATCAGATCGCAGGACAGAGCGATCTCGAGCCCGCCACCGCAACAGATCCCGTTCACGGCACAGATCACGGGCTTGTCGAGGAAGCCGAGCTCCTGCAAGCCGCCAAAGCCGCCGATGCCGTAGTCACCGTCGACGGCGTCGCCTTCGGCCGCGGCTTTCAGGTCCCAGCCGGGGCAGAAGAATTTCTCTCCACTCGCGGTCAGGATGGCGACGCGCAGTTCCGGGTCGTCACGGAAGTCCTGGAAAACCTCGCCCATGATCCGGCTGGTCGCGAGGTCGATCGCGTTGGCCTTGGGCCTGTCGATGGTGACTTCCAGTACATGGCCATCGCGGTGGGTCTTGATCGGGTCGCTCATTTCGCTGACTCTCATGCGGTGCTTGTTTTTGAGTACCCTAAGCCTGCCGGAGGTTTTATCACCATACGCAGGCGACGACCGATGGCGCAGATCCGCTGTTCCCTGAAGATTTTATCGAAGTTTTAAGTATCCTTGCTTAGAACGGCCGCCGCTAGCATGGGGACACATCCCCGAGTGCGAGTGGACGAGCGCGCAGCCACGGCAGAGCGGCAGCTCCCGATGTCGTGGGGTCGTGTCAGACTATCTGTGGCGGGCCTGCCGCATCCCGTTTTCCTGGAACGGACAAGACGACTGATCCGAGGCGGAACGAAAGCCCGCTCGCATCACGAGCCACGCGGCATCGCACGTCCCGTTTGGACACTCGGCCGGACGCTGGATGTGTTCCGAAGTTTGTACCGGCGGAGATGCGCGCAGGAAGACGATCCTTAAGAAGCTGCAAGTAGGTGCAGCACTTTCTCCGCGTGTGTCTCTGCGGATTTAGTGTCGCCCTTTTGAAGATAAGCGCGTGCTAAACATTTGTGCGCTTCGGCATAGTCCGGATTCAGTGCGATGGCAGCAAGCCCTTGAACAATCGCGTCATCCGGTCGTTTACGCTCTTCCAGCGCACGGCAGTAATCCGAGTGGTAGCGCTCCGTTACGGCATCTTTTGCCGTGAGTTGACGAAACGCGGTGTCGAAGCATCGGTCGTAGACGTCGCTTTCCGGGTACAGCTGGTGTGTCGTTACACCCAACCCCCAATAGCTGTCTGGAAAGGATGCTTTCGTAGACAGCGAATACACGAAGAAACCCATGGCCTGGTAGTTGAAGCCTTGCTTCACGCGACGCCACGCAAAAAAGTCTGCTGGTGGGCATGACGCTCGCTATAACGTCCTGTTTTGATCGGACCAGAGCGGCAGAGCTTCTCGACGTAAATCCTTGGGTCGCCAAATCGGGCTTCAAATTTTTCCCGCCCTGCTTCATCTGACCCGAGGATTACAGTGTTGCGAAGAGCGTCAGGGTCACGGTATCGCCCCGGAGCGTAGGATTGCAGAAGCAGTGATGACAACAGGAACACTGTGAAGATGCGCATAAATACCCCTCAAGACAGGTCTTACATCTTGCAGAGGCGCACGCCATGCGCCTCACACGTTACTTCCGCAGCCGAGGATCCAGCGCATCGCGCAGGCCGTCGCCCATGTAGTTCACGCTGAGCACTGTCAGCGAGATCGCCAATCCCGGCCAGATCACGCGGATCGGGTACTGCTGGATGTAATTGGTGGAATCGTAGAGCAGCCGTCCCCAGGTCGGGAAGTCCGAGGGGAAGCCAAGGCCCAGGAACGACAGCGCCGACTCGGTTATAATCGCGTTCGCAATACCCAGCGTCGCCGAGACCATGATCGGGCTGAGCACGTTTGGGAAGATGTGCCGGGTGATAACCTTGCCTTCACGCGTACCGATCGATTTAGCGGCAAGAACGAATTCGCGCTCCTTCAGCGACAGCACGTCGCCACGCACGATCCGGGCGGTCTGCATCCACGAAGTGATGCCGATCACGAACACTATCAGGAAGAAGATACCCATCTCGGGCCCGAACATGTTCCTGAGCGTGTCACGGAACAGCATGATGATGACCAGCAGCAGCGGCAGCAGCGGCAGCGCCAGGAACAGATCCGTCAGTCGCATCAGCGGGCCGTCGAGCCGCTTGAAGTAGCCCGCAAGTACGCCGACCAATGCGCCGACCAGCAGCGATAGCAACATTGCGGTGAAGCCGACGGCCAGTGATACGCGCCCTCCAGCCAAGACCTGGGCGAAGATGTCTCTGCCGACTTGGTCCGTACCCATCGGGTACTGCCAGCTCACACCCTGGTTCTTGTCGCGGATGCTCAGGTATTGCGGATCGGTCGTATGAATAAAGGGACCGAGCAGGACGATCAGCACGATGGTCACGAAGATGCCCGTTCCGATCAGCGCACCTTTGTGGGTCTTGTACTGAGACCAGACATCCGCCCAGAGCGACCGGTGGGCGCGGACCGGCTCGTCGACAACGGTCTGCGTGGCATCAGTCATAGCGGATCCTCGGGTCAAGAATGCCGTAGAGCACATCGGCGACGAGGTTGAAGACGACGATCAGCACCGCAAAGATGAAAGTTAGTGTTTGCACAAGCGGATAGTCGGCGCCCTGAATGCCGATGATCAGAAGCTGGCCGAGCCCGTTTACCTTGAAGACCTGTTCAGTGATGATCGCGCCGCCGAATACCTGTGGAATGTTCAGGGCAATCACAGTTATCACCGGGATCATCGAATTGCGCAAGACGTGCAGCAACACCACCACTTGCTCGGTCATGCCCTTGGCGCGCGCAGTTCGGACGTAATCCTGGTTCAGGTTGTCGAGCATCGAGGCACGCATGAACCGGCTGATCTGGCTGGCATTGAACAGCGCCAGCACCATGACCGGCATGATCATCTGTTTGATCTGGTAGACGAAGCTGTCCCAGTCGTCGACGACGTGGGTCGTATCGTAGATCGACGGGAACCAGCCCAGCCAGACCGAGAAGACCACGATCATCAGGACGCCGGTGAAGAAGGTCGGAACCGAAAAGCCGATCATCGAGATGAATGTTCCGGCCTGATCGACCCAGGAATACTGGCGATAGGCCGAGATCACGCCAAGCGGCACGGCGATCAGGATGCCGACCACATAAGACATGCCGACAACCCAGAGTGTCTGAGGCGTGCGCTCGATGATCAGGTCGACCACCGGCGAGCGCGTCGCCCAGGACCGAACGCGCAAACGTTCCTCGTCGCTGAACGACCAACCGGTCATCTGCTCGATTAAGTTGATCGGCTCGTTGATGAAGAACTGGTTGCACCAGAGCAGGTAGCGGATGTGGATCGGCTCCCCCAGTCCCAGCGATAGTCGGATCTGCTCTCGTACCTCGGGCGGGACGGTCATCGGCAACTGACCGGTCGGGTCGCCTGGTGCCAGGTCCAGGATGAGGAAGATAATGAAACTGATGACCAGAAGCGTCGGGATCGCGAAGAGCAGCCGACGGATCGTGTAGTTCAGCATCTAGGGACGCCTCGGGTCATGGGTTTCTGGGTGCGTGCAGCACGGCGGAGTTCCCTCCCCCTGCACGGGGGAGGGATAGTCAGGGTGCTTACTGCAGCCGAACCCAGTCGGCCGAGTTCCAGAGCTCGGAATCCCAGGTGTTCAGCTTCACATTGCCCATCGTGTTCGAATGCGCCGAGACGCGGCCACGGTGGATCAGCGGGATCATCGCGCCTTCCGTCATCAGCATATCGTTCATTTCGCGAACGATTGCTGCACGCGCATCCAGGCCCGAGGTTTTGGCGAGCTTGTCTTGCAGCGCGTCATAGGCCGGGTTGCAGTAGCGCGGCATGTTGTTGCCAAGCCAGTTGTTCGACGGCGATGGGATCTGACCGCAGGTCCAGCTGTTCATGTAAGCTTCCGGGTCCGTGCCATTGAACAGGTTGGTGTACATCTCGATGTCGGCGAAGAACTTTTGGAACGTGTCCGGGCTGGACTGGTCGCCGCCGAAGAACACCGACGCGTCGATGTTGCGAAGCTCGGTTTCGACGCCGATTTCCGACCACCACTGTTTGACGAGCGCCTGGGTGTCCTGACGAACGGCGTTGGTCGAGGTTTGGTACAGGATGGACAGTTTCACGCCATCCTTGGCGCGGATGCCGTCGCCGCCCCTGACCCAGCCAGCCTCGTCCAGAACCTTGTTGGCCTCGTCAATGTTCTGCGTCAGGCACCAGTCATTGGCGGTCGAGACATATTGCGGCGGGTTGGGCACGACGTTGCAGGTCGGCTTCCCGGCCTTGCCGTAGCCGACATCCACCAGTGTCTGACGGTCGATGGCGAGCGACAGCGCGCGGCGCACGGCCGGATCGGTCAGGAATGGGTGTGGACCGCCTTCGAGCGTGGCGCGCTTGTCGCCAAGTGCTGGGTCCGGGTTGGTCATGTTGACCATCATGCGCTCGACACCTGTTCCGAAGCTGGCGACGACCGTGCCTTTGCCCGCCTTCTCCATGTCGATCAGGATCTGCGGATCAATCTGCAGGTTCCACGCATAGTCGAACTCACCGGTTTGCAGAACGGCGCGCGCAGCCGATGCGGCATCGCCGCCGCCCTTAAAAGTCAGCGAGGCGAAAGACGGTTTCGCAGCGTCGCGGTAGTTCGGGTTTGCTTCCCAGGTCGAGACGTCATTTGCCTTGAACTCGGTCACGCGGAACGGGCCGGTGCCGTGTGGGCCAAAGTTCTGTTCGGTGCACTCTGGCGCCTTGGCACCCATGCAATCCTGGAACTGAGCTTTCTGGATGATCGGGCTTTCGCCGCCGACAAGTGCCGCGTACGGGAACGGCTTCGGTTTGGAGAAGGTGATCGTGACCGTGTGGTCGTCGACTGCTTCTATGGACGTGATGTCCGAAAACTTGTCCGACTGCTGACAGCCGCCGGTTTCATCCATGCAATAATCTGCCGTGAAGACCACGTCTGCCGCCGTGAAGTCCGATCCGTCCGACCACTTGATGCCCTTTTTGAGCTTCCAGGTGATCGAGGTGAGGTCGGCCGCGACACCACCGTTTTCGACTGTGGGGATTTCCTCGGCCAGCCACGGCACCATTTCGGCTTTTTCGTTGTAGCGTGCGAGCGGCTCGAGCGTCAGCGAGGCTGCCTCGATATCCTTCGTCCCGCCCGAGAGATACGGGTTCAGGATCGACGGTGCCTGCCAGTAGATGATATTCAGATGGCCGGAGGCACCTCGCTCGGCCAGGGCTGTTGTCGAGACCAGGGCAGCCACCGCGGTCGTTACCAACAAGGTTCCAAACTTCTTCATCGTTCTCTCTCCCTGAAGAATGTCATTCTGCAAGCACGCTCCGGTATTCGCCGCGGCCCGTCAAGCCGCTGGCTGAGTCTCGGCATGATGGCAAGCAACGAGTTGACCGGCACCCATATCGCGTTGCGGCGGGGTCTCGGCGGCACAAAGTTCGGTTGCCCTCGGGCAGCGCGTGCGGAAGACGCAGCCCGAAGGCGGGTTCGCGGGGCTGGGCACATCGCCGGTCAGGATGATGTGCTGCCGTGTTGCTTCGACCTTCGGGTCCGGGATCGGCACGGCCGATAGAAGCGCCTGCGTGTAGGGGTGTTTCGGATTGTCGTAGAGCTGATCTCGCGGAGCGATCTCCATCACCCGTCCCAGATACATGACCGCCACGCGATCGCAGATATGACGCACCATGGACAGATCATGGCTGATGAACAGGTAGGTGAGGTTCAGCTTTTCCTGCAATTCCTCCAGCAGGTTGACGACCTGGGCCTGGATCGAGACATCGAGTGCTGCGATCGGTTCGTCACAGACGATAAAGTCCGGCTCAAGCGCGAGCGCCCGGGCGATTCCGATCCGCTGGCGTTGACCGCCCGAGAACTCATGCGGGTAGCGATTCGCAAAGTCCGGATTCAGCCCGACCGCATCCAGCATTTCGCGCACGCGTTCCTGCCGCTGCTTGCTGTTCTTGAGCATGTGGCTGTGTTCGACCAGCGGCTCGGCGATGATCGAGCCCACGGTCATACGGGGGTTCAGGCATGCCTGCGGATCCTGAAATATCATCTGCATCCGTGGCCGCATGGCGCGCAGGGCGTTGCCCGACAGTTTCGCGATGTCGGTGCCCTCGAACAGGATTTGGCCCGCCGTGGCGTCATAAAGGCGCAAGATCGTGCGTCCAGCGGTTGATTTTCCGCAGCCTGATTCGCCAACCAGGCCCAGTGTCTCGCCGCGGTTGATTTCGAAGCTTATCCCGTCCACCGCTTTCACGCTGCCGACCTGGCGGCGCAGCACCCCCTGGTAGATCGGGAAGTGCTTCGTCAGGCTTTCGACACGCACCAGCGGTTCAGTCAAAGCGCATTGCTCCCCGGTTCACATCCCAGAAGCATGCCACATCGTGCCCGGGCGAGACGTCAGTCAGGTTGGGGTTCTTGAGCTGACAGCCCGCCAGCGCATGGGGGCAGCGCGGTGCAAAGGGGCACGCTGTGAGCGGCTTGGACAGGATCGGCGGCTGACCCGAGATCGAGCGCAGCTTCTGGTCGCGCTCGCCCGTCAGACTGGGCAGCGTTTCCAGCAACATGCGTGTGTAGGGATGCTGCGGGTTGGCAAACAATTCATCGACGGGCGCGTGCTCGACAATGCAGCCGCCGTACATGACCATCACGCGGTCCGCGCTCCCGGCGACCACCCCCAGATCGTGGGTGATCCAGATGATGGCCATGCCGAGTTCTTCGCGCAGTTTGCGAACCAGATCGAGAATCTGAGCTTGGATCGTGACGTCCAGAGCCGTCGTGGGCTCGTCCGCGATCAACACCTTGGGGTCGCATGCCAACGCAATCGCGATCATCACACGTTGCCGCATACCGCCCGAGAACTGGTGCGGATAATAGCTCAACCGCTCGCGTGCGCCGGGAATGCCGACCAGTTCCAGCAACTCGACCGCACGGTCTGTGGCCGCCCGCTTCGAAAGCCGCATGTGCTTGCGGAGTGGTTCCATCAATTGGAAGCCGACCGTGAAGACCGGGTTGAGCGAGGTCATCGGGTCTTGGAATATGAAGCCGATCTCACCACCGCGGATCCGGCGCAGATCCCGCAGTTCCAGCTTGGTCAGGTCCTTGCCGTCAAAGCGCACGGAACCGCCGGCGATCTCGGCCGGTGGCATTGGCAACAGCTTCATCAGCGACATCATGGTCACGGACTTTCCGGATCCGGATTCCCCAACCACTCCAAGAAGTTCGCCCTCGCGGACACTGAAACTGACGCCGTTGACGGCGTGTACGGTTCCTTGACTGGTCCGGAAGACGGTGTGGAGGTTTTCGACCTCTAGAACCGGCTCCGTGTTGGCAGTGTCCAGTGACATGCGTCCCCGATCTCGCAAGTGCAAAATCGACCGTGACCGAACACTAAGAAATGTCAACCATTGCTTTGGGAATATGAGCTTGGGTTTTTAAGATTCGAGCAGTCATGCTGCCCGGTTGACCTAGATCATAAGGCGTCCCAAGACTGCCTTGCCCAAGAACGGAGACCTGACATGGCCGATATCTACACGCCCCGAGAGATGCTGGAGAAGCTGGTCTCGTTCCCGACAGTCTCACGCGAGTCGAACGTCGACCTGATGGACTTCGTCGAAGACTACCTGTCGGGGCACGGTGTGGCTTCGCAACGTGTTTGGTCGGATGACGGCGAGAAATGTAACTTGTTCGCGCTGGTGGGCCCCGAGGAGGCAGGCGGCGTTGTCATGTCGGGGCATGTCGACGTCGTGCCAGTCGACGGACAGAATTGGGACACGGACCCGTTCGAAGTCGTGCAAAAGGGCTCGCGTCTCTACGGGCGCGGGACCTGCGATATGAAGGGGTTCGACGCGCTCGTGCTGGCGGCGGTTCCTGCTGCGTTGAAAGCCGGGTTGAAGAAGCCGGTTCAGATTGCTCTGAGCTACGACGAGGAAACGGGGATGGAGGGCGCCTATCGCCTCGCCCCGGCGCTCGCGGCCAAAATGCCGCCCGCTCAAGCCCTGATCGTTGGCGAACCCTCGGAGATGCAGGTCGTGACCGGCCACAAGGGCGGGCTTATGCTGCAGACGGATGTGCATGGTTACGAGGTTCACTCCTCGATCGTGCATACAGGTGTCTCAGCGGTGATGATCGCGGCAGAGTTGGTCACGTGGTTGGAAGCACAGATGGCCGACAACGCGGCCAAGGCTGATCCGAACAGTCTGTTTGTCCCTCCCTATACGACGCTGCATGTCGGCATGATCCAGGGTGGCACTGCGCGAAACATAGTGGCCAAGGACTGCTGGTTCTCGACCGATGTTCGGGTGATACCCGGCGAGACGTCGGAGCACTGGGTGGAACGGTACAAGGCGAAGATCGCCGAGGTTGAGGCAAGGATGAAGGCCATCAATCCGGATACCGGAATCACGCTTACGTTGCGCGGCGACGTTCCCGGCTGCCGTCCCCATATGGCAACCGAAGCGGAGGCTTTGTGCCGGTCGTTGACAGGCGACAACGCCGAGCATGTCGTCAGTTACGGGACCGAGGCCGGGATTTTTCAGGACGAGGGATACTCGGCCTGTATCTGTGGGCCAGGCAACATCGAGCAGGCGCACCAGCCGAACGAGTTCATCGAGATCGCGCAACTCGACGCCGGGGAGGCGTTTATGCATCGATTGATCGAGCGGCTCGCGGCGTAGATTTGCCCAGCGCGCGTTCGGAATTCTCAGGAGATCGCACATGTACCTGCCTGACCACTTCGCCGAGGTTGATGTTCGCGAGGTCTCGCAAATCATCGAAACCGGCCCGTTGGCATGTATCGTCGCGCAGACGGAAACCGGTCTTGTCGCCAACCATATCCCCTTGTTCGCAGGACCAGATGGTGATCTGATCGGTCACATCGCCTTGGCCAACGATCTGCATCGCATGCTGGATGTCGGGCATGAGGTTCTAGCGATTTTTCAAGGTGATGACGCTTATGTCTCGCCGAATTTCTATCCAGGAAAGGCCGATCATCACCGTGTCGTGCCGACGTGGAATTATCAGGTCGTCCACGTGCACGGCACGATCAGCTTTCAGCACGACGCGGCGTCGAAACATCGGGCGGTGGCGTTGTTGACGCGTATGCACGAGCGCCGCCTGAATGGGGAGGAGGCCTGGCAGATGCGCGACGCACCGCAGGAATTTGTGGACGACATGCTCGCGAACATCGTCGCGCTTCGGATATCAGTCTCGCAAACGGTTGCAAAATCCAAGCTCAGCCAGAACCGCGATGCGCGTGATTACATCGGTGCGATCGACGGTCTGCGGGCGAGCGGACAGGGCAGCATGGCCGATCGAATGGCGCAGAAGATGCGCGAATCATCCTAATCCGCTGAGGCGTCGGCGCCCATAAGTGTTTGACGTAAATGGCTTTAAGAGTTCGGGCGGCTGGTTAGTGACTCATTAACCAGAATTTAGTACGATTTTTACGTACACAGCCGTGGGGGCTGATTATGATAGTCTATGAAGAACACCCGTTCTCGCCGACGGGTCGGATTGTTCGTGTGCGCAGAGAATTTCAAGCACACGTCGCAGGCCGTATTGGCGAAGTATATGCCTCATCCAGCCTCGCCCTTCGCAGGTGTGATGGATGCGATCAGTATTTCGCGCCGGTTGTTCTTGGCCCAGGCGGGGTACTTTGTTTCATCTGGCCCGAGGAAGTGATGGACGTCGCCTGGATGGAGGATGTGGCTTTGCGTGGCGAGACGGGCGCGTCTGAAGCGTTGCGGTCCTTATAGGCGCTGTTTCTATTTGCCTTTCGCGAACCGTTGCTCCTGCTGGCGCCGACCCTTCACGCTTTGCAGCATTGTGACCCAGGCTTTTCGAAGCGCGAGACTGCCGCTTCTACGAGCGAGACAGCTTTGAAGACAAGTGGTCATTGGCCCCCACATAGCGTAAGGCGCAAGCGTGCACGCTTTTGGATTAAACCTGGGAAGACAAGGTATTAGCACCGAACGATCGATCGGCGATGATCGTAGTGCGCGACGTTTGCCGGATTAATACGCGCTCAGCGAGCTGCCGCTTAAGCAGCTCGCCTTCACCCTGTCGCAGACGCTTTACTCTTCTGCGGCTTCTTCGACGACTTCTTCCTCGCCGTCATCTTCGTTCTCTGCCGATGCCAAAGCAGATGGTGCCGAGATGTTGGCGATCATGAAGTCGCGATCCGTAATGGTTGGTGCAGCACCATCCGGGAGCGTGATGTCCGAGATGCGGACCACATCGTTCACGTCCAGACCTGTCATGTCGACGACGATCTGCTCTGGAATGTTGTTCGCGCGAACCCGCAACTCGACTTCATTTCGAACAACGGTCAGAACGCCGCCGCGCTTGATGCCCGGTGCCTCTTCTTCGTTTTCGAAAGCGACTGGGATCATCAGGCTGATCCGCGAACGCTCGGACAGCCGCAGAAAGTCAACATGAGTCGGCAGATCCTTGACGACGTCGCGCTGAACGCCGCGGCAGATCACTGTCTGCTCGGCACCGTCCAGGCTCAGCTTGATCAGCGTCGACAGGAACTTGCCTGCTCTGAGACGCTTGAGTAGGGCGGGTTGTTTTACATTGATTGCGACGGGGTCCACGTTGCCACCATAGATGACACCGGGAACAAGTCCGTCACGACGCGCCTGGCGGGCAGCCCCTTTGCCCGTGCCGGGACGCGTGGTGGCTTCAAGCTCGATGGTCGAGGCCATGTCACGCTCCATTCAGTTTTCATTCAAATGCCGCAGCGATCCTCCAGGGGTGTAAGCGCCGCGAAGCGCGGCGTTTGCCGCAGATCGGCATCAAACGCAAGACCTGATTGGTCAATACGGGCGCGCGTAAAACACAAAATCGATGCGCAAGCTCGTAAATTGTTGCGTACGCAACATATAGGCTGTATCCGACTGACGATCATCTGATGGGAGAAACGCCATGGGTCCGTATCCGCACGACGCGCCAAAGGCCGTGATCGACGCTATCAACATCGCCGGAACCGATGGGTTCGAGTTCGTTGAGTTCGCGCACCCCGACCCGTCCAGGCTCGAGACACTGTTCAATTCGATGGGATATATGCCGGTTGCAAGACACCGCACAAAGGACATCTGGCTCTATCGTCAAGGTCGCATCAACTACATCATCAATCGCGAGGCTGGCAGCCATGCGGCGCAGTTTGTCGACGCTCACGGACCATGTGCTCCGGCAATGGCCTGGCGCGTGGTTGATGCGCAGCACGCTTTGAAGTGCGCGGTGGACTATGGAGCGACGGAATACACCGGACCGAGGAAAACTCTGGATGTGCCTGCAGTCGTCGGGATCGGTGGATCGCTGCTTTACTTCGTCGAGGACTATGATCAGGGCCGCTCGCCGTATGATGCGGAGTTCGAATGGCTGGGCGAACGCGACCCGCAGCCCGACGGAGCGAGCTTCTACTACATCGATCACCTTACCCACAACGTGATGCGTGGGAACATGAGCACCTGGTACGATTTCTACGCCAAGGCGTTCAATTTCCGCGAGATCCGGTTTTTCGATATCGAAGGAAAGCTGACCGGACTGACGTCGCGCGCGCTGACCTCACCATGCGGGAAGATCCGAATTCCGATCAATGAAAGCTCGGACGATCACAGCCAGATCGAAGAGTACCTGAAGCAGTACAAGGGCGAAGGCATTCAGCACATCGCGGATGGTACTGATGACATCTATGCGGCGACCGATACGATTGCCGCTGATGGTGTACAGTTCATGCCCGGACCGCCCGAGACCTATTACGAGCGATCGCATGACCGCGTGACCGGTCACGAGGAGCCAATCGAGCAGATGAAGAAGCACGGCATTCTGATCGACGGTGAGGGCGTGGTCGATGGCGGAACGACGCGCATCCTGCTGCAGATATTCTCGAAGACCGTGATCGGTCCGATTTTCTTCGAATTCATCCAGCGCAAAGGCGATGACGGCTTCGGCGAGGGCAACTTCAAAGCACTGTTCGAGTCGATCGAGGAAGACCAGATCCGTCGCGGCGTGCTGCAAGCTTAGGGTCTTTTGCCCGTTAGACCGTTGCTGCGCATGATCGGCCTGCGCGGTAGCGCTGCTCGCCGAGGCTACTTTTCGGCGATCTCATCCTCGAGCCATTCGCTTGTCAGGTTCACCGAATGCCAGAGTGCCTCGAGATCTGGTCCGATCGCTGCGGTCAACGCGGCCTCGCGTTGAGCGAAGCGTTCCCGCAACTCTTCATAGAGCGCGGTACCGGCTTGGGTTAGCGCCAGCATCTTCTTGCGTTTGCTCGATGGGTTGCCTCGGGCTTCGAGCAGTCCGCGTTCGATCAGATCAGCGCCCGCACGGCTGATCTGTGCCCGGTCGATTAGCATGATCTTGCCGAGGTCCGAGACCGTGATCTCGCCGAAGATTTCGATCACCAGCATCATGCGGTATCCGGTCAGGTTGATACCCGACCCGGCAAGTCGTTGGGTGCCTTCGACTTCCAGCAGTTTCGCCAACCGCGAGAGCCGGAACGTCAGATGGGTGTTCAGCGCGTCACGCTTTGCAACCTGGTCCAGCAGATCGTCCGTCGAAAGGTTCATTCTGTTTCCGTTCCCAACCCGGGAACGGCCTGCCAGATCGCATCTGCGCTCTCAACCGATGCCAGATTGCCAAGGCTGGACGCGGGTGTCTTGATCACGCAGAAAGACACCAGTGTTTACGGGGGTGCCGATGTCGCGACCGAACTTTCTGATCATCTCGGCCGATCAGCAAAGGGCAGATTGTTTCGGGTTTGCCGGGCGTAAGATCAAGACACCACATCTGGACGAGCTGGCCCGTGACGGGACTCGGTTCGAGGCTTGCATAACACCATCCGTGGTTTGTCAGCCTGCACGAGCCTCGATCCTGACCGGGCAACTCTGCCGGACGCATGGGGTCCACGACAACGGGATCGATCTGGATCCGGAGATAGGTTCAAAAGGGTTTGCAGGTGCGCTGGGCGCCGACGGATATGACACTGCATTCTTCGGCAAAGCTCATTTTTCGACCTATCACACGTTTGCGCCGACCGGCACGCCAGAGTGTTTAAGGTCTTCGGCGAGCTATCCTGCCGATTGGAACGGGCCATACATGGGGTTCCAGCACATCGAGATGATGCTGGTCGGGCATAACTGGTTCCTACCCGAGAAGCCGCCCGCCGGTCAGCACTACGAGCGCTGGTTTTACGCCGATGGACGCGGCGATGAGAAAAACGCGCTGTATCGCGAGAATGCTGGCGACACATGGGACGCCGCTCAGACCTGGCATTCGAAGCTGCCGGTCGCCTGGCACAACTCGACGTGGACCGCTGATCGGGCGATCGACTGGTTGCGTCATGGCGATCACGACAAACCTTTTGTCAGTTGGGTTAGCTTCCCCGATCCCCATCATCCGTTCGATGCCCCCGAACCATGGTCTCGGTTGCATGCGCCGGATGAGGTAGACCTTCCCGAACACCGTGTCCGTGACTTTTCAAACCGGCCCTGGTGGCACCAGGCCTCGGTGACGCGCGAACCGGAGGGGAGCGCCGAGAATGTCGAGATCCGCAAGGAATACTCGCGGATCGAGCCGCAATCGGACGAGCAGTTGCGCGAGATCACCGCGAACACCTACGGGCAAATTGCTCTGATCGACCACAATGTCGGGCGCATCCTGATTGCCTTGGCCGAGGCGGATTTGGCCGAGAACACCTATGTCATCTACATCTCCGATCACGGCGATTGGCTGGGTGATCACGGGATGATCCTGAAGGGTCCGATGCACTTCGAAGGCCTGATCCGCGTGCCGATGATTGTGCGCGGGCCCGGAGTTCCCGCCGGGCGTGCGATCCATCAACCGGTGTCGACCATCGATATCGGGCCGACGCTCTATGATCTCGCCGGTGTCGAACCAATGCTGCACCAGCACGGCGCCAGCCTGCGGCCATTCCTCGAGGGCCACGCCGCCGAGCGTGAGTATGCCTTGAACGAGTGGGAGCTTCTGCCGACCCGCGTTGGCGTACACCTTTCTCTGCGAACGGTACGGACGAAGACTCATAAAATGACAGTTGATCTGCTAAGTGGCGCCGGAGAACTGTATGATCTGGCGAGCGATCCGCACGAGCTGGTCAATTTGTTCGACGATCCGTCAGCATCGGACATCCGGAACCGTTTGGAAGACTACCTTGCCCGCCGCCCGAACGACATCGGGCCAAATCGGGTGCCGGTCGGGACGGCTTAAGGATCGCGTCGCTCTTGTCGTAGCTACGTTTCAGTGGCCTTCCACATAGACCGGGCTCGACCAAGCCTGATGACCGTCGAGCGTTGTGACCCGAACCCACAATGCGATGTCGTCACCTTGCTGGATCGGCACATCGAGGATGGTCTTGGCAGAGGTCTGCTCAAGCATGTCAGGGAGACGGCGCACGATGATCCGCCGGTCCAGGCCGCCCGCGTCAAGCACCCGATCGTCGATGCCAAGGTCCGATAGAGTGACGGTGGCCGAAACCAGATTGGTTGCGACATCAAGGCTGCCCGGCCCATCCAGCATGAGGTCGACTCCTCCAAAGTTTCCGGAGGTCACGGCTTCAAAGGAGACGCGGTTGTCGTTCAGCGCCAAGGGGCGCTCGTGGTTCCAGTGGTTTACGGGGTGCATTTGTCGGATCGTGACGCTTCGCGCTACTATCTCGCCTTGCCAGAACGTGTTCCGGCCCCGTCCGCGATACTCCGCCCCTTGCCAATAGACCCGCACGCGGTTGCCCAATTCCTCTGCGCCATAAGTTCGGTCGGTATGGATGAGGTCTGCACCGCGCAGAACGTCGATACGCTCGATCGGGCCAGGGGCTCCGACGGCAACGGTTAGCTGGAGCGCATTGCCGGTTGTATGAACGATATCGCCCATTATGGCCCGGGTCGTGACCACAGCCGTGCATTCGGTGTGTCTGGGATCGCGCGGGAACAGCTTCGTGTCGCCGGTGAACGTGGCGGATACGTCCAACCCGATCCGACTGCCGGACGTGCCATAGTGATGCCGGCGTCGCATACATTCGAACACGGCGTCTCGCGTGAGATCCTGGGCGAGGAAACAGGTCAGGCCGCCATAGGCGCCGAACTCGGTCGCGCCGGGCGGACCCGCTCCTGGGCGTCCCTTGTGTCCGTCTGAGTTCGAGACCACGCCGACACGGTGCCCGAGCGCCAGACTGTCGGTCAGGATCCACTCGAACTTGCCCCAGTTCGAATGGACCTCCACGGCAGTTTTCAGGATCGGATCGTGGGCATAGCTCACATCCGCGGGGCGCCCGCCGACATGGGACCAGATGACTGCATCCTCACCGTTCAGGGCGGCGAACAGGGCATCCAGCGTATTGGCATCGGTGTCGAGGTCGCTCCGGTCTGTCAGCATCGCATGGGAAGACCGCACGATCGGTCGCCCTTCGTGCCGGTAGAAGACGTTGTGATCACCACCGACTGGCGTGTTGCCGGACCACTCGTAACCCGGGAACAGGATGAAGCGCCCATCCTCGGACATCGTTGCGGTCGTGTCGTTGATCTGCTGCCAGAAGGTATTGGTGATCTGGAAGTCGTTGCCCTGATGGCCAGAGACATCCAGAAAAGCCGCATCCCGCGCGAAGTCCATGTACTCGCTGATTGTGCCGATGCCGACGGTTTCTCCGGACTGGCCGTGCAGATCGCCCCAGTACCCCGCATGATCTCCGGCGCGGATCGAAAGCGGGTTCGATGTGGCGACCACACCGGAGGCATCCGAGACTGTGATGCGGACCGTGCCTTCCGGGGCGCTGAGGTCTTCAAGTGTCAGATAGCCACTCTTCGGCACGGTCACGCTGTCCGGCAAACCGGCCACCGGATGATCGGCACTCAGCGTCAGCGTCCCCTCACTGGGCATCGCCGGATTGCCCCAGATATCCTCGGCGCGCAGGCCAAGCTGAAAGCGCGCGCCCGGACGGCGCAGGCTCGGGAGGACGGCGGCCCATCGGTGCATCGGACCGGCGATCACGGGGATCGAGAGCCGTTCCGCCAAGGGCGAGAAATGTCCGGTTGCGCAGGCATCGACCGAGACGCGGAGCTCCATCGCGCTCTCGGCAATCGTTTGCATTCGTAGGCCGGGTGATCCGCCCGCGTGGTCGCCGAATGTGACCGTAATCGTGTCGCCTTCGCGAACGAAACCGCCCTTCACCGTGATGCGGACGGCGTGACCCCAGGGGCGGTGCCAGAACTGCTCTGGCGTGACGAGAAGCGGGGCTGCGTTGCTCGCAATGGCGGAGACGTAGTTCATCGCGGAAGGATCCGCGCTTTGGAGCGGACCGCCGTCCTGCACCCAGCGTATTGCGACGACGATGGCACCCGTGTCGTCTAGTCCAAATTTTCCTGCGGTATAGGTCACCGTCAAGGTTTGGAAACTGCGGACGGACACCGGTGAGGTCGGTGACAGGAACGCCGATCCATAGTCCGATGCACCCCGCCCCGGTTCGGCAGCAGGCCAGACATCGCCCATCAGGCGCGGTTCAATCGCTGGCATCGTTCCCTCCGCTACAGCCGGTCGCGCAGGCGGTACCAGAACATGGCGAGACGCAGGAGGGGCATCCGGAACCAGTCACCGCCCGGGAACTGCGGCGTGGGCATCCGCGCCAGCAGGTTCCAGTCTCCAGCGTCGCCCGCGATCGCCTCGGCAGCGATCTTACCACCCATTGTGGCCATGTGGACGCCCGATCCGGACCAGCCGCCGATCGCACGAATGCCATTGCCGAGATTCTGGAAAACCGGGATCCGGGTGCCTGTGATCGCCAGCGTGCCACCCCATGCATGGGTGACCGCGACATCCGCAAGATCTGGGTAGACCAACAGCATCCGCTCTCGAACGAAGGACTTCAGATCCGACGGAAAGCGGCGTCCCAGGCTTTCGCCGCCACCCCACAGCATTCGCCCATCACTGCTGAGCCGGAAGTAGTTTAACACGAACAGCGTGTCCGAGGCGCATAGGTTCTGCGGGTTTAGGCTCTCTGTCCGTTGCCCCAAAGGCTCGGTTGCCAAGATATAGTTGTTCAGGGGCATCATCCGGCGTTGTGGCGCCGCCATGAGCCCATCCAGATATCCGTTGCAGGCGAGCAGGATCTGCGGCGCGCAAACGTGCCCTTCAGATGTGGTCACACGGCCCGGTTCGACCTTTGTCACCGTGGATCCTTCATGGATCCTAGCGCCTGCGGTTGATGCAGCCTGCCCAAGACCCAATGCATAGTTCAACGGGTGGAGATGACCGCCCATCCTGTCGACATATCCGCCGTAATAGGCATCAGTGCCGAGCAATTCCGTGATCTCAGCCCGATCGATGGGGCGTGCGGTCGTGTGGCCGTAGGTCGTGGTGACGTGCTCGACATAGTCGTGAGCGTCGGTAGCATGGCCCGGCTTCCAAGCGCATTCGACATATCCATCGGTCAGATCGCAATCGACGGCGTGATCCTCGATCAGACGGCGAACGAGCGCGTTTGCCTCGGTTGCGATCTCCCACACCTTGCGGGCGTCGTCCGGGCCTACCTTTCGCTCGTAACTTTCGATGTCGGCTCGGGGCCCGATCCCGACCTGTCCACCGTTGCGGCCCGAGGCTCCCCAGCCGATGCGGTTGGCTTCGAGCACGATGACTTTCAGACCTCTCTCAGCGGCATGCAGCGCTGCGGAAAGCCCGGCATACCCTGCTCCGACGATGCAGAGATCGGCTTTGGTCTCGCCTTGCAGGGGCGGATGATCCGGCAACGGGTTTGCCGTGTCGGCATACCAGCTGTTGGCATGCTTTCCAGGCCGGTCGTTCGCGGTCAAGTAGCCGGTCATCACCGGGCGCCGTTACAGGATTTCGGCCGCGAGATCGTCCAGCGTCTTGCGGACTATGCGCATGAGTTCATCGCACTCCGCTTCAGAGATGATCAAAGGCGGTGAGATGATCATTGAGTCCCGGACAGCCCGCATGACAAGGCCGTTCCCAACCGAGAGATCGCGGCAGCGTGTACCCGCAGCACCTTCGTTGGCAAACCGCTCCATCGTCGTCTTGTCGCGGACCAATTCGAATGCGCCGATCAGCCCGGTCATCCGCGCTTCGCCGACCAAGGGATGCTCAGTCAACGCCTCCCACTGCGCTTTGAGGTAGGGTCCAACCTTTTTCCCGACGCGGCCGGGTAGGTCTTCTTCCTGAAGGATCCGCAGGTTCACCAGACCCGCTGCACACGCAAGCGGATGACCGGAATAGGTGTAGCCGTGGACGAACTCGCCTGCGTTTTTCATCACGGGCCCCGCCACCCGGTCGGAGATGAAGACCCCGCCCATCGGCACGTAACCCGACGTTAGACCCTTGGCGATCGGCATCAGATCAGCCTCGATCTGATAGGTCTCGCACCCCCACCAGGCGCCCGTTCGTCCAAAGCCGCAGATCAGCTCGTCAGCAACGATCAGAATGGCGTGCTCGCGGCAGAGGCGCTGGAGCTCCGGCCAATAGGCCTCGGGCGGGATGATGACGCCGCCCGCCCCCTGGATCGGTTCGGCGATAAAGGCCGCGATCCGGCCTGCGCCGACTTCGCGGATCTTGTCTTCAAGTTCTCTTGCGCGGGCCAGCCCGAATTCCTCGGGCGTCAAGCCGGTTTCGCGGCCTTCGCCGAACCAATAGGGCTGGTTGATGTGGTGGATGCCTTCGATCGGCAAGCCGGATTGAACATGCATAGCACCCATGCCACCCAGAGAAGCCGCTGCAACGGTTGACCCGTGATATCCGTTTTTGCGACCGATGAAGTGCTTCTTCTCAGGCTTGCCGAGGCTGTCCCAATAGACACGGGCCAGCCGGAATACCGTGTCGTTCGACTCCGAGCCCGAGTTGGTGAAGAACACCCGGTTCATATGAGCCGGCGCCTGGGCGCAGAGGGCCTCCGAGAATTCGGCGGCGGGCGGATGCGTCGATTGGAAGAAAGTGTTGTAATAAGGAAGCTCGCGGGCTTGCCGGGCTATGGCCTCGGCGATCTCCTCGCGACCATAGCCGACGTTCACACACCAGAGACCGGCCATCCCGTCGAGGATGCGGTTGCCATCGGAGTCCGTCAACCAGACGCCTTCGGCCCGCGTGATGACGCGTGCGCCCTTGGCCGCCAGATCGGCAGTGTCGGTAAACGGATGCCAATGGTGAGCGCCGTCCATCGCCTGATAGTCTTCGGTCGCGCGGAGATTGATCTGCTGCATGGGAATCCTGCGAGATGCTGTTCGGGTTATCTGCTGCTTCGTCACCGCTTGCGTCAAGGGGCGGGGAGCGCGATAGAGCGTCCGGCGAGGAGAACGCCCATGACATTTTCTGACGAACTTGCTGCGTTCAGGGCGGCCCATCCAAAGATCAGACATGCCGAGGTGTTCTGCGTCGACCTGAACGGCGTATGCCGGGGCAAGCTGGTGCCGATCTCGGCGCTCGAGAAGCTCGATGCCGGGGGAATGAAACTGCCGTCCTCGACCGTCGGCTTGGATCTGTTCGCGGACGATGTCTACGAGGCCGGGTTGGCGATCCAGACAGGCGACCCGGATGGGCCGGTGACGCCGGTCCCGGGCACGCTGGGTCCGATGATGTGGGCCGATGCGGCACACCCGGTTGCGCAGGTGCAGGTGGTGCCGAACCTGCCCGATGGCTCTTTGGCGGAGTACGACCCGCGAAATGTGTTGTCCCGCGTCGTTGCGCGTTGGGCCGAGGCGGGGCTGACGCCCGTCATGGCATTGGAGCAGGAGTTCTTCCTGATCGATGCTCGGGATCCGCTGCCGCCAAAGAACCCGGTTACGGGCGAGCGTCTCCAGAAGGGGCAAGTCTACGATCTCGACATCACACGGGCGTTTGCTCCGATCCTGCATGGAATTCAGGAGGCGGCGTTGGCGCTGGGGGCCGCGGCGGAGACGTTGATCACAGAGTTCGGCTACGGTCAGTTCGAGGTCAACCTGACGCACGGGCCAGCTCCGCTTGCAGCGGCAGACCATATGATTGCGTTGCGCCGGGCGATCCGGGGCGTCGCGCGGCAACACGGCTACGATGCGACATTCATGGCGAAACCCTGGGGCGACACCGTCGGCTCGGGCCTGCATCTGCACCTGAGCGTTCTGGACGCCGATGGGCGCAACGTCTTCGATGATGGCGAAGGACCGAACGCGAAGATGCGCCATGCGATTGCCGGGTGCTTGGTGCATATGGCCGACGCGATGCTGATCTTCGCACCGCACCTCAATTCCTATCGCAGGTTCATACCGGGCTTCCTAGCGCCGGTCGAAGCGCTGTGGGCGATTGACCATCGCGGTACGGCTGTCCGTGTGCCAGAAGCGTCGGGCACAGCCGCAAGGATTGAACATCGTGTGGCGGGTGGAGATGCCAATCCGTATCTGATGACCGCGGCGGTGCTGGCGGCCACATTGTCAGGCTTGCAAGAAGCCAACGAACCTCCGGCACCTGTCTCGGGCGAGTTGCATCCGGGCTTGGGTGAGGCGCTGCCTCTCACCTGGCAGGCGGCGCAAGCCCGGTTCGCTGAATCGGATTTCATCCGCGCGTGGCTGGGGGGCTCTGTGCAGCACGTGTTCTCCGCGCAGAAACGTCAGGAATGCGCCAAGCTGCTCGCCCGCGTCACGGATGTCGAGATGGATACCTATTTGCGCCGTTTGTAACTTGGAATGTCAGGCAATCAGCCGTGGCGCTGCATCGATCTGCGCCTTGCGGCTCGCGATGTTATCCTGCGTCAACAGCCCGGACGTCGTATCGACATATCCGACCACGGAGGCAGCATTGATCGAAGCCTCCAGCATAGCCTGTTCGGGGGCGAGACCTTCGGAAAGCGCCGCACTTAGCGTGGAGCAGAACGCGTCCCCGGCGCCGGCCGTTCCGGCAACATCGGCCGGAAGTGTCGGGTGCCAGATGATGCCATCAGGCCCGGCGAGATAGGCGCCGTCCATCCCGTCGGTGATCGACACCCAGCCAGGACCCGCCTGTTGCAGCGTTCGCATAAACCGGATCAGCCCCATGTCGAAGCCACCGAAGCTGAGCCCGCGTTTCAAGAGCGGTGGAGGATCATCACACATTACCTCGGTCATGGCTTCCGCCCGGGCGGCCATGGCCGGGACCAGCGCCTCGGCCTCGACCCGGTTCACCGAGATCAGGTCAACATGCGCCAGTGCGGCAAGAAAGGCGGGCGTGCGGGCGGTCAACTGCCGGATGCCAGGGTTGCTGGCGACCATGGCCCCCGAAAGCTTCGCCCTGCGCATGATCGGGCCATAGCACTCGGCTGACTCGTTTGAGAGCGATGAGACATAGACCAGATCAACCCCGTCGAACGCTGGCAATTCATCGAACCGCAGGGTCTCGTTGGCACCGCGATGCACGAAGATCGAAGCGTTGCGATCGTGGCTGGCAACCATGACAGCGACGCCAGTGGCATGATCCGATGCGATCAGCCCATCCGTAACGCTGTTGCGATCGAGATGCTGGCGGATTTCCTCGGCGTTCAGGTCTTGCCCCGTCTTGGCCAGCACAATCGGTGACCAGCCGCGCCGAGCCAACGATACGGCAGTGTTACAGGCACCGCCACCAACATGGGTCGTAATCGAACGGGCCTCGAGCTTACGCCCGGCCTCGAGCATCAGAAATGACTTGCCGTCATTCGAGAAGGTCGCGCGTTCGATGTTCTCCGAGGCCACCAGCACGATCGTATCGATCATGGCAGAGCCCAGGTGCAGCGATTTCATGTCGGCATCTCCGCATCAGGATTGCGCGGTGTTCTGCCAGCGAAGCGTGTACTTCGCAAACGGGATCTGCGCGATCAGAAGCCCAGCGTCAGCTTGATCTCGCCGCCATTACCAGTCGTGCTCTCGCCAAAACGTCCACCATAGCGCAGCCGAAGGGCGACATCGTCAGCGGCAAAGACCGTTACTCCGGCGGCGACGGTGCCAGTGAGGTGATCCGCCTCGACATTCTGGAACAGCGCCCGGCCGGTTGCGCCTGTCGCGGACACAGAAACATCCGGATCGGCGAACCAGTCGAGCCCCAGGTTTAACTCGGGCCGGATCCTTGTCTGATACGGCCCCGCGACAAAATCCGTGCCGAAGGTCAGTCCTGCATGCAGACCTGCCGTTGTGACATCGGTCGCGCTGACCTGACGATTGGCCAGGGCTGCGCCTGTCTCGGCATAGCCGTCCTCTTCGACATACAGGATGCTCGCAGCGACGGAGGGCTCGACTGCCAGCTCTCCGAAACGCAGGCCATAGGCGACGCGGGCACGGGCTTCGAGCGTCGTTGCGTCGGTTTCTCCGCTCGTGATCCCGCTGACCACCGCGCGGGAGGTATCGATTGCACCGTATGCGGCGGAGAGTGCCAGCCCGGCAGAGATGGCCCCGTCATCGTATTTCACGACAAGCCCAGCGCGGCCGCGTTGTGTTTCGCGGTCTGTCGCGGCGGTGTCGGTCTGGCTGGATTCGTAGGCCAGCGCGCCGCCGACGAATATGTTCTCGGAGACCTCTGTCTGCGCGCCGATGGTGAAAGCCCATGTGGTGTCGTCGAATTCCGATGTGCCGTTGTCAGATTCCAGCCGGTCGACGCCGCCGGTTGCATAGGCACAGGTTCCTTCGTCAAAGCGCCGATCCGGTGCGGATTGCGGGCAGGAGAACAGCTTTCCTGCGAAATCGCTGGCGCGGTAAAGCTCCGATGACAGGCCCGCGCCGCCCAGATCGGTTTCGAGTGGCGTTAGAGATGATGCATCCAGAACCACCGCAATCTCTCCAGCGGTCGTTTGCAGGATCGCTATTGGTGCTTCCGCCTCGGCCAAGTCAGGCGGCGTGCGCGCGTTCACCGGCGCCGCTGCATCCTCAATCGCGATGCCGTTGACTGTGATGGGTGCCGCAGAGGTGATCGTGACGTTCCCAAGTGAGACCTCATCCGTCTCGAAAACGTCGAAATTCGTCACGAAATCGTTTCCTTGCGCAACGCTTGCCGCAACGGTGACGTTTCCGGCCGA
>JBHJIZ010000005.1:0-71399 GCA_050043005.1 Paracoccaceae bacterium | reverse complement strand
TCACCGTCATTGCTCAGACGCTCGAGATGATCTGAAAGGCTGAAAAGACTGCTGGGATTCATGACCGCACCTCCTTGCGGTCATTGAATCATAAGCCGATCTGATCCGGTAGGTTTTTGCGGGTGCCCAGCTCGGGCTGTCTGTCCGGTGTGACGACGCCTGCGCAAAACCTTTAAGATCGTTTCGGCCATGTATTAATCGATGATTCTGTCCAGCAAGGCAAAGGCCTGGCGTCGACATCCGACTCGCCCCATCCAGGACGCCAGATCGGTGTCGGTGTCGAACGTACGCGGTGCGAGGAATAGCGTGATCTCCACCGGGCGTGGCGCGATCTCCAACTCGACCCGATAGTGCGCACCTGAGATCAACGGTACCTCGGACGGCCAATCGACTTGTTGAGTACCGTCATGCCATACGGACCCGGCCACAGCTCCGCTGTTCGCGTGAGTCACTTTGAAGAAGCTGTCGGCGTTCAGTGTCTCCGGTCGCCAAAGCCGCGCCTTGACCCCGGATGCAAGGCATTGAACAGACGATTGCGCTATGCTGATAAGTTCTGCCTCAGTCGGCGCTAGACCCGGTGCGGTACGAATCGCTCCAAGCAGAGACTGCTCGGCAGAGCGAGACGCAATCAATCGATCGAGTCCCGAAGCTGGGGCAGTATCCGCGGTCCTATCGGCGTTAATCGGACCTTCGAATGGTCCCGCGATGGTTTGCGTCTGCCCTGTCGGATCATTGAAGACCAGCACTGCGCCTGTTGGGATCGATATGACGGGGGTTTCCTCGATCAGCGAGCCGGGGCCCTGCCCATTTACCTCGCCAGAGAGTATGATCACGGGAGCAGCGCTTGCTGCGCTACAAACAAGACCCGTGACGGCGGCGATCAGATTGCGGGCGAGGTACTTCATGAATTCAAACTCATTTCTCGGTCAACTTGAACACCGTACCCGTCTCGCCGCGGGCGAGTCTATCCAGATGCAGTGTGGCCAGGGGATCATCACCTAGAGTTACGAACAATTTCTGTGCGGCCGTAGTACTCTCCGACAAGGCCGCGTAGGCCTGCGCGTAGGTGTCCAGCCAGTTCTGCTCGCGATCGGACGAAAGAGCCAGCACATGGATGGGCTCGGTCTTGCCTTTGACCATTACATCTCCGACTGCGCGAACCGGCAATGATTGCATCAGATGTGGCTTCGCCGCTTCATAACACGCGTCGCTGAAACTTACCCGCGTGCCAAACGCCTTGTTCGCGCCCTCTAGCCGGGCCGCCGTATTCATCGCGTCACCGATCGCCGTGTAGTCAAAATGCGCTGCGCCGCCGAAATTTCCGACCACGGCACTGCCGGAATGCACGCCAACGCGTGTGATGCCTAAAGCGGTATCGGTGTGTCGTTGCCTGAAAGACTGCGCAAATGCATCGATCTCGGCAGCGCATCGCAAAGCGTGCGCTGCATGCGCTGGGTCTTCATGAGGAACCCCGAACAAGGCAACCACGGCATCGCCGATGAACTTATCGATCACGCCGCTGTTGCGAATGACGATCGCACTGACACCGTCGAGATACTCGTTCAGCAAACGTGCCAGTGCTTCAGGTTCCAAGCGTTCGCTCATGCCGGTAAAGCCCGCAATGTCCGTAAACAGGAAGGTCATGAAGCGGCGTTCACCGCCGAGCTGCAGTTTCTCAGGATCGCGCATTAGCTCGTCAACCAGTTCAGGTGCCAGGTAGTGCGAGAATGCCTGCTTCACGAAGCGGCGATCGCGATGCGCGAGAACAGCATCAATGCCCATGGCCCCGGCGGAGGCCACTGCGATCGCAAGCATCGGCGACGCAATGACCAGTAGAACGCCCGTCTGCGTGAAGATCCCAACCAACCCCGCCAGATGTGCCGCGACAAGCCCACCCAGCAGCACGACCCGCACTAGGAAATGAATTGGGAGGATCGCAAGACCAGAGGCAATCAACGCGGTCATCAAGACATAGGCTGCTTGAGCCGTAGATGGAATCTCACGAACCGTGTTGCGATCCAGCAATTGTGCGATCAGGTGCGCATGAATCTCAACGCCAGCAGTCAGATCGCCGCCTTGCACCAGTGAAAGCGGTGTCACGTGACGATCCTGCTGCGGCAGGTCTGCGCCGATCAAGACAATGCGATCTCGATACCAGGTTTCAAGGATCTGAGGGTTCGCCCGCATGAGTGGCAGCACGTGGGCCGGTGTCTTCTGAAAGATCGGCGCGCCATTCGCCTGCGGCAGCCGCCAGTCTATGCGCCATTGGGTTGCAACGTGCTCTGGAGACGCGCGCCCGGTTAATGCTGCCGCAAAGCCTTGCACCTGCGTCCCCGATAGTGCCGAGATATGATGCCGAACAACACCGTCCTGGTCTTGTTGAAGGTTGGCAAAGCCCGGAATTGCACCGGACGCATCCAGGAACTGCGTCAGCCACGCAGATTGCGACTCGGTCATACCTGCGCGCGCATCAGCCCAGGCGATAACGACTGGGATCTCAAGTGCCGAGATCGCTGCCGCCAGACGCGCGTCCTTCTCCAGTTCAGTTGGTTGGTCGAGCAGTATATCGATGCCGACAGCCTTCGCACCGGCCGCACCAAGGAGTTCGATAATCTGCGCCACCACTCCGCGATCTACCGGCGAACGGTAGGGGAGCGTCGCCATGGTAGCTTCGTCAATGGCGATCAAGGATATCCGCATGTCTTGTTCGCGGGATGGATCGGTAAAAGCAATACGAACCCGGTCTTCCAGCCTGGTTTCCAGCTCGCCTGCGGGAGCTATGAACTGAAACACGCACAGCGTCAGCGCGGTTGCCGCCAGCGCCACGGTGGTGAAACGAACCGTTGCATGCCTGAACACTTTCGTCATTTCAGGCAACAATCTCAGAGGCCTCGAATTTTTCTATGAGGTTCAGCCTAAAGCGGGATGCTCATGGATGGAACCCGAAAGCTCTCTTTTGGCTGGTCCCCTTGCGTTCGGGATTGGTCTAAGGAGCCCACATTCCAATTCGAGAGACCGCCGCGACACTGGGGACGTAATTTTTGAATGCGTTCACCAACGCCGGATACACTAGGGTTGTTGTACAGCTGATACCGGAGCGACTTTCAGATGCGGATAACATACCTCCTGATGGCCCTGCCAATCCTGGCAGCCTGTACCCAGTGGGTTGGTACGCCTGAATTGAACCAACAGAGACCGCTGCCGGTTCCGCAGGATAGGCTTGCGGAGGTGCTGGGTCGCATCACACCACCGGTTCAGGGTGACGGTACGCAGCGCGAGAGCCACCCAAGCCCGCGCAGCTCTGTTGGGCTTTTGGAGGCAGGCGACGATCTGGGATATGGCGTCACCATGACGCCAGAGGCCGAAGCACTCTGGACGGCAACCGTCCTGAAAGATTGGCAAAGTTGGGAAAGCAAGTTCAATGCAGCGGCGGCGTCTCTGCCAGACACGCCGGAAGCTGCCTTCCTGTTGAGCGCCCAGCGCCTGCGCGCAATGATGCACGCTGGCCGGATGGATGAAGCCCGCAAGGAACTCCGGCGCATCGAGAAGATCGAACGCGACATCTTCGGAAATGTGCTCGAAACCACCTCGCAATACGCCCAGCTGAACTCCTGGCTTAACAACTCGTACGAGTCGATTGCTTACAACGCCGCCGTAGTCGATGCCGTCGGACGGTGGTGGTTGCCGGAATTCTACTATGCCAAGCCAGAGAACACCGGAGATGCAAAGCGGGTTGCGGGCGCGCTAATGCGCTCGCATATCGGACTAACTTGCGAACACATCGTACTGCATGAATACGAAACCGCGATGGCCTGGGGTCGCGCCGGTTTGGATATGACGGAGAGCGTGTTGGGGATTAGCCACCACCCGCTCTACGGCTTTTTCGTCAACCCGACGACATACATGTACGAAGGGCAGGCATGGATGATGGCCTGCTACGCCGCGGCGAGAATTGGGGTCAGTCGCGATATCGAATCGAACCAGTATCTGATCGATGGCGCCAAGGCATTTCTGCGCCAGGCGCAATACCGCTGGGGCGATTATCTGGTCGATTCCATCATCGATTACGTCTTGTACGATACCGGATTGAAGCCACAGGAAACAGCCCGGATTGGTGTTCTGCCGGCACCTCCTGCGGTCACGCCCGAGCGGTTGGCATCATTAATCCGCTTCCGACCCGAGGATCTGCAGGTTCGTGAGGATGTCGAGTTGCCGGTGCCGGAGGCGGATTCCATCGAGTTGCCGAGCGAAGGTGCGGTGAATGCCTATGGCTTTGCCGTCGGCCCCGAACTGGCGCAAGCGAACGCCGCGATCCTGGCGGGCAACTATACCGCGGCGATCGACCGGCTGGATCGGATTTCCCGCGCAGAGATCGATCCACTGAAGCGCTGGCAGGCAGCTGAAGAGGCAGTGAAGACCCTGATCCTAGCCGGTCAATCAGCGGAAGCGATAGAACGTATCGCTGATCTGGAAGCGAAGGAACAAGCATACTTTGGTGGCAACCTGGGGGCTCGTGCGCTGCGCGGTGAAGTAAAGTTTTGGTTGGGGGACAACGCCGGAGCACTGCGAGACTTTGCACAGGTGGTCGAAGCCTTGGGAGATTTCCGCCAACCCTCGTTGTTGGTCTTTAAACCAGAGGTGCCTCAGCAGGCGCTGATGACCCGCGCGCAGTACCGCGCCTATCTTGGTATCGCACGCTCGCAGATGTTCGCGGGTCGGCCGGACCTAGCACTCCCATGGGCAAAGGCAGGTGAGGAGTTGTTCGAAGAAGCGCACTACACATGGCAACACCAGCTATATCGACGCTATCTGAAGCTGGATGCTGACATGTTCTATGCGCGCGGCGTCAATTTGGCTGTCCTGGCCGGTGCGCAATTGTCCGTTGAGCAAGCTGAATCAACGGCCAACGATACGATGCGATCGGCTCGGGCATATCTCGATGCGATGGGATTCGACTCAGGCCTGGTGACGATCGAGGCGACGTGGGCGCGCGCGCTGCTGGACGCGGGCAAGCCGCAACTTGCTGAAGAGACGGCAACCAACGCGGCCGAGTTCGCAGTCGCCAGCGGGAATTCAGATCTGTTGTGGCAATTGCAGGCGCTGCGCGGCGAGGCTTTGGAGTCGCTGGGCAAACCGGATGAGGCCGAGCGCGCATTGCGTGCCGCTCAGGCAACCATCGAATCTGTCTCCGGTGCGCTCGCGACCGATGCATCGAAGCGGCAATTCGGGACCGGCAAAGAGGACATCACGCGGTCCCTGGTCGCGGCCAGCCTTCAGCGCGAGGACTTTGCTCAGGCCTTCGCGGATATGGAACGTGGGCGTGCCCGTTCCTTTGTCGACATGCTGGGGACCACTGCACTGAACGGCGGCAGGAATGCACGACAGGTCGAACGTATCCGAGGTATTGACGCAGGCATCAGAGAATCGCGGGTGCTCGCATCGCTGCCGCATCGCAGCGGTCGTAGGAGAGCGAAGAGCATTGCGGCACTGGAACGTCAACGGAATCAGCAGGTTCGAGAATTGCGCCGCAGCAACGCCGAGCTTGCCGATGCAATCGCAATCGCCCACACGTCCCTTGACGCCGCGCAACGACGTTTGAGACCTGCTGACTTGATGCTGTACACACTGCCCGAAACTACGGACGATCAACAGATCCGTTTTCTGGCAATCGAGCGCAATCATGTCAGGCTGATCGAGACAGACCTTTCCCATTCAGGCCTCGAAGATGAGCTGGCAATCTTCACTTCCGATGACCCGTTGGGTGATGCTGCCGCGCAGGCCGCTACCGCCGATCGGATAGCTCAGGCACTGCTCGTATCAGCCTGGGCGCCGTCGGGCACGCTGTACGTGGTTCCCTCGCGCTCGTTGTACTTTGTGCCCTGGGGGGCGTTACCGATTGAAGTGCCCGCTGTCATCTTGCCAAACGGGGGCTGGATCACCCGGTCGCCCACTCGTGTGTCGTTGCGGTCGGCTGCGGTGATCGGTGGGCCGGATCTCGGTACCCAATGGGATCCGCTGCCTGGCGCAACAGAGGAAGCCAGCCAGATCGCGAGCGGCTATGGTATCCGAGCACTGCTGGGCGGCGAAGCAAGCAAGTCCGGATTGCGCTCCGCGATTGGCGACGGGGTAGGGGTCTTGCACATCGCGACACATGGCCTGTTCAATGCACGTGACCCGCTGGAATCCTCCATCCTACTGAGCGGCGGTGGTGAGGTTGACCCATTGACGGCCAGGGACCTCTTCGAGAATCCACTCAAGGCACACCTGGTTATCCTGTCGGCATGCGAGACCGGTCTGGGTAAGGCTTCGGCCGGTGACGACTTCCTCGGCCTGAGCCGATCATTCTATCTTGGCGGAACGCGAGCTGTGATGAATTCGCTATGGCCAGTCTATGATAAGCCAACGCGACGATTTATGGACGTGTTCCACGCGAAGGCGCGATCAGGAAACATCGGTGAGGCATGGATTGCTGCGCGCAATGCTTTGCGTGACGAAGGTTTCCCAGCGTCCGTGTACGGTGCGTTCGTGCTCGGCGGCACAGATCGGCTCTAATGGTGTTGGATAAAGCTGTCTCTGACAGCCGGTACGAAGTTTGCTTGGTTACACAAACGATCTGTTCGGTCGTTGGCGCCCTGAGCAACAAATGTCGGCAATCTGCTCATAGACAGATCATGACTCCAGCGCTGGTACGTTGACCCCTGAGACTTCCTGCAGAAGGGTTTTGGAAATCGAGTCAGATTCGCCGGATCAGTTCAGTGAAGCAGGGTCAAGGTGGCCCCCTCTACCGCTTCGCATTTCTTTGCCAGCGAGGCGCTTCATTTGCGGAACTTGTGGACTGGATCTAAGCGCGGCAAAACAAGTGAAGATACTGTGCTATAGGCTATTCGGTGGAGGAAGTCGGTAGTGCGGCAACGGAGGGCTCGGCAATGAGATGGGTCGCGATCTTAACTCTTTTGACGGTCCTGGCCGGTTGCTCTGGCGAGAAGCTGGCTTCGGTTCAGACGGGTCCTGTTTCCGTGACAGCTCCTGCTTCCCCCAACTGGGCGCTTGGTGCCCCGCGTGAAGTCGAAACGGTGACAACGCCGACTCATGGAGTACCGATCTACGCGACGGGCCCAGAGAATCTTCTGGAGTATCTCGACGCCATCGTTCTGAATGAAGCTCGCGTAGCATCTATTAAGCCCGCATGGTCGCCGGTGGGACCAGCGCGTGCCTATGTGCAGCGTTCGCCGACATTTGGGTTTCCGGATGTCGTCTCGGTCGAAGCGATAGATCTTGGTGCCGGAGATGCTGGACAGCGCGCCTCGCTCGTCATCTTTTCACGTGCGGTTTACGGCTACGCAGACCTTGGCGTGAATCGAGCCCGGATCGAACGTTGGTTGTCACTCCTGTCCGATACCGTGCCAATCGTGGCTGGGCGTGGTTTGGGTGGTTAGTGGTTTCGATGAGCCACGCGTCAGATGTAAGAGAAGGCCCCGCAAGGCTTTGCCCTGTCCGTCTATTTCGGTCGCGAAGTGGCTGCAAGGATGGAAGTAGTCAGGCCGACGACGCGGCTGTCGAATGGCGAGGCTCGGTCAATAGTGGTGCTTTGGGAAACGCGCCATAAGACTGATTTCTCGAGCTCCAGGACTTGGATGGGTTTCTGTCTGGGTTCAGTTCTGGAACACCAGCTGAAGAAGGCAATCTGGTGAACCATAGTTGGGGTTCAGGTCTATCCCGTATACTATCCTTGCGAACGTTTGAAACCGCCTCGACGGTTCAAGCTGATGACGTAGATCGACGTCGTGGCCGCAATGAACAGGCGATGCCCGTGACGTCCGCCGAAGCAGACGTTCGACACGAGCTCTGGCACCCGGATCTTCCCTAATAGCGTGCCATCCGGCGCGATGCAGTGCACACCGTCAGCAGCCGAGGACCATACGTTGCCCTCGCTATCGCATCGGAACCCATCCGCCACACCCGGCGAAATCGCGTGGAAAACGGCGCCGCCACTGAGCCCGCCATCCGAGACATCAAAAACGCGAATATGTGTGGGATCATCGCGGTGCATCCGGCCCGTATCCGCGATATAGAGGCGGCTCTCATCAGGGCTGAACGCCAGCCCGTTGGGACAATGAAAGTCATCCGCTACGACGGAGATGCCTCCTGATGGATCGACGCGATAAACATGGCAGGGAAGCTCTTGTTCGGCGTGCTGGCCCTCGTAGTCCTGCTTGATCCCGTAATGCGGATCGCTGAACCAGATCGAGCCATCGGATTTCACGATGACGTCGTTTGGCGAATTCAGGTGCTTTCCCTGGTAGCCGTCGGCGATCACCGTAATTGTCCCGTCGTGTTCCGTTCGAGTGACCCGGCGTGTGAGATGTTCACAGCTGACAAGGCGTCCCTGGCGGTCCCGCGTGTGCCCATTCGCGAAGTGCGAAGGCGCGCGATAGGTCGACACCCCAACCTCCGGCATCCACCGCATGATCCGATTGTTCGGAATGTCCGAGAACAATAGACAGTTCGCGTCGCCGAACCAGACCGGCCCCTCGACCCAGTCGAAACCGGTGGCGATCTGTTTCACCGGGGCGTTTCCCAGCACATAGGTTTTGAAGATGGGTTCATACGCCTCGAAGAATGACATCGATTGTTTTTCCGGACAGGGATTGGTGCTAGGAGTGTTATCGATAACATACTGGGCCGACTAGGGGGTGCAAGCACTATGGATGATACCGAGATCACCCGTCGCCTGACCCATCGCGGCGTCATGAAAATGCTCGCCGCCGGTGTGGCCGCGGCAGAAGAGATCGGCCAACCACAGTGTATTGTGATCGTCGATGCGAGCGGCGAGATCTTGGGCGAAATCCGCATGACCGGGTCAAAGTTTCTCAGCCGCCGCAGCGCGTTAGCCAAAGCTCTGACCAGCGCATCACATGGAATTCCTTCAGCCGATGTCCCCGAGCCCGTGCGTCCCGCGATTGCCGCTGCTACCGATGGCGGCGTTACCGGGTTGGGGGGCGGGCTGCCCATCCGTGTCGGCGGCGTGTTGCTGGGCGGGATCGGTGTGGGTTCTGGTGCGCCCGATCAAGACCTTGCAGTCGGACGCGCCGCACTGTCTACGATTGGATCGGACGAAGAGCGACACTGAGCCGTTCTGCGATGGCAAATTGGCCTACGCGGAGCGTGTCAAAAAGACTCAGGTTTCGCAGTTCAACATCTGCCGACTCAGCCGAATGCGATTTGGGCTTTCATCGATTGGCTGCGGTCCCCGGCGATCAGGAAGGCTTGCTCGGCGTCTGCAAGATCCAGCGTGTGAGTGATCAGTGGCGCGACATCGATCAGGCCCTTCTGCATCAGTGCGACAGCCGTCGCGAACTCCTCGTGAAAGCGGAACGACCCCCGCAGGTCGAGCTCTTTTGCCGTTAGCGTTTGTACCGGGACCGTCATGTCTCCGCCGAGGCCGAGCTGCATGACCACACCGCGTGGACGCATCGCATTGATGCCTCCGGCCAGGGCCGAGGCCACACCCGTCGCTTCGAACAATACGTCGAATGTGCCCTTGTCAGCACTGTAGGCATCGAGCGCATCGGGGGTCTCTGCCATGTTGATGACCCGGTCAGCCCCAGCGCGTCGGGCATGCGCCAGCGCATTTGGGGCGAGGTCTGTCGCCACGATTTCGGCAGCCCCCGCCCGGCGCGCCGCCAGGATGCAAAGGACGCCGATGGGGCCGCAACCCGTGACCAACACCCGCTTGCCGAGCATCTCTCCCGCCCGGCGCGTGGCGTGGAGGCAAACGGAAAGCGGCTCGGCCATTGCCGCTTGTCCGGGGGTCAAGCCGTCTGCTTTCACACATTGTATTGCATCTGCGATCAGTATCTCGCGGAAGGCGCCCTGGATGTGCGGGAACGGCATCGCGGAACCATAGAAGCGCATGTCGAGGCAGTGATTGCGCAGGCCCTCGGCACAATAGCGACACAGTCCGCAAGGCCGGGAAGGTGACACAGCGACCAGATCGCCCGGGGCAAGGCCAGTCACGTTCGAGCCTGTGGCCTCGATATGCCCGGCGACCTCGTGGCCCAAGATCATCGGCTGTTTAAGGCGCACCGCACCAAAACCGCCGTGGTTGTAGTAGTGCAGATCGGACCCGCAAACACCGCCTGCCGCGAGACGGATCGATACCTGGTCAGCGCCCGGTTGGCCAGGGTCGTGGTCTTCGATCCTGAGGTCTTTCGGCGCATGGATGACGATTGCTTTCATGGCGTTCCCGCTTGCAGATGTTATCGATAACATATACCGATGCGGCGACAGCAGTAAACCGGTGGCAGAGGCATGAGCACGGAGCTTTTCGACCTGAGCGGCAAGACCGCGCTGATCACAGGTTCGAGCCAAGGGATCGGATACGCGCTGGCCGAAGGCCTTGCCAAAGCAGGCGCACGGATCGTCTTAAACGGGCGAAATGTCGGGAAGCTGGAGGCAGCCGCAACGGCGCTTGGCGGCACGCCCTTGGCATTCGATGTCACGGACCACGCGGCGGTCCGCAAGGCGGTGGATGGGTTCGAGGCCGAAAGTGGGCCAATCGACATCCTGATCAACAATGCCGGCATGCAGCATCGGACGCCACTGGAAGACTTCGACCCTTCCGATTTCGAACGGCTTATGGCGACCAATGTCACCTCGGTCTTCAATGTCGGTCAAGCATGCGCGCGGCATATGATCGGGCGGGGCGCCGGCAAGATGATCAACATCGCGAGCGTGCAGACGGCATTGGCACGCCCCGGGATAGCGCCGTATGTGGCCTCTAAGGGTGCTGTCGCGAACCTAACCAAAGGGATGGCGACGGACTGGGCGTCCAAAGGGTTGAACGTGAACGCGATTGCGCCTGGCTATTTCGACACAGAGTTGACCGCTGCACTGGTCGCCGATCCCGAGTTCACGGCCTGGGTCGCCAAGCGCACGCCGCAAGGCCGCTGGGGCCAGATGCCTGAACTTGTGGGAGCTGCGGTTTTCCTGTCCTCGGCGGCATCAAGCTTTGTCAACGGTCAGACGATCTTTGTGGATGGCGGGATGACAGCCTGCCTTTGATGGTGCGGGCACAACGGGAGGAACGTTGGAGCCATGACGAAAGTTGCTTTGATCGGATGCGGTGCCATGGGCGGCGCCATCGGGACCCGTCTTGCCCAGGTTGGATGCGATCTGACCGTCTTCGATCTGAATCCCGATGCGATGGCGGCTCTGGTCACTCAAGGGGCCAAGGCGGCGGCATCGGCGGCAGATGCCGCCTCGGGCAAGGACTTCGTGATCACGTCGCTGAATTCGGCGGCTATTGTCCGGGCGGCGGTGTTCGGACCGAAGGGCGTCGCTGACAGCGCTGCCGCAGGCACGATGATCATCGACATGTCATCGATCGATCCGCCTTCGACAAAAGCCCTGGCGGCGGATGCTGCGGAAAAAGGCCTTCGCTGGATCGATGCCCCGTTGTCCGGTGGTGCTCCTAAGGCCTTGATCGGGGAATTGACCGTGATGGCGGGCGGGACGCCGGAGGATTTCGAAGCCTCCAAATCCGTGATGTCCAAGCTTTGCAAGAACTACACGCTGATGGGGCCATCCGGTGCAGGGCAGACGACCAAACTGATCAACCAGTTGCTTTGCGGGATCGGGTTTCTGGCAGTGGCCGAGGCGACGCGGCTGGCGCAGGATGCGGGTGTGGATGCGGCGAAGATCCCGGTCGCGCTAAAGGGCGGGCGAGCGGACAGTTCGTTGCTGCAGGAATACATGCCGCGCATGGCGTCGAAGGACTACGCGCCAACGGGCAGGATCGCGAACATGGTCAAGGATCTGAACGGAGTGCAGGATCTGGCGCGGCTCACCAACACTGCGATGCCGATGACGGCAACGTGTGCCGAGATCCACCGGCTTCTGACGGCGGCCGGTCTGGGCGATGCGGATCAGGCGGCGGTCATGGAGTACTTTGAGCCGCGGGATACTTTCGACATTCCGACCTGACCTGCGCGATCCTGTCAGGACACGTGTGCCAGGACGTCCCGGAGATCGTCGATGATCGTATCGGCGCCAGCACTGCGAAGTAGGTCTCCGTGGCCAGACTCGCAATGGGACCCGCCGGTGAACCCGATACACTCCATACCTGCGGCCCGAGCAGCCGTCGCGCCAGCCACGCTATCCTCGATCACCAGACAGTCTGCCGGGTCTGCGCCCATCGCGAGGGCAGCGTGTTGGAACAGATCGGGATGCGGTTTTCCGTGTCGTACCAGCGACGCGGAGTAGATGTGCGGATAGACCAGTTTGTAGAGGCCAGTTTCCACAAGGCCGAGCGTCAGCTTGGCCGGAGCGGAGCTCGATGCGATGCATTTGGGCAGCGTTATGCTGGAGAGAACCTCTGCCGCTCCGTCGATCGGGTGAAGTTCCGTGCGATACTTTTCATAGACTGTTTGTTTCACGTTTTCATCGAAGTCCTGCGGGAGCGGACGACCCATTTCGGCTTCGATCGTTTGATAGACTGCGTCGGACGGGATGCCTGCGAACCGTCGTACGATTTCGGCTGCGGTGATGGGATATCCAATTGCGGTCAAGGCCTCGGCATCAGCGGAACAGGCGATAAGCTCACTGTCGATCAGAACGCCGTCGCAATCGAAGATAACCAGTTGCACGCTCAAGATTTTTGCTCGACCCACGGACCGTGAAAACCGGTGCCCTCGCGGTCAGTTCGCTCAAATCCGTGTTGTCCAAAAAAGTCGCGCAAACCCTGGAGCATGTTTGCTGTCCCGACAGGGCGCGTAAGCTGGTCAAGGTAGCTCAGGGTACTCGAGAGGGCAGGTGTCGGAATGCCAGCGTGCACGGAGGCTGCCACGGTTTTGCGCAACGCCGGGATCGACTTCGCCAGGTGCTTCCGGAAGGTGGGTGCCGTCAGGAGTGACCCGTCAGGCTGCGCCGTAAACGCATCCGCAATGTCGTCCAACATGTTCGACCGGATGATGCAGCCGGCGCGCCAGACCCGCGCGATATCGGCGAGTTTCAAATTCCAGCGATACTCAGCGGACGCGCGCGCCAGCATGTCGAACCCTTGCGCATAGGCGATGATCTTGCCAGCGTGCAGAGCATCGTGGAGATCGCTCGGACCAAGATCGACGGTCGTCTTCAAGGGGGCGGATAGAACCTTACGCAGATCGGTGGCGGCAGAGAGGTTTCGGGCAGCAACTGCGGCCTCGATCGTGGTTGCAGCGGCTCCCAGGCGTTGTCCCTCGATCGCCGACCAACGGCCCGTACCTTTCTGTCCTGCTTTGTCCGCAATGATCTGCAGAAGCGGTCTGTCGGTTAGTGGGTCAGTCGCCGATGCAACCTCGGCGGTGATCTCAACCAGGTACGAGGCCAGCGGCCCTTTCGACCATTCGCGGAACATGGCCGCGACGCTTGATTCAGCCGCACCAAGCCCATCCCGCATCAGGCCATAGACCTCGGCAATCATCTGCATGTCGGCATATTCGATGCCGTTGTGCACGGTCTTCACGAAGTGGCCGGCCCCATCCGGTCCCAACCACGCCGCGCAGTGCTCGTCTCCATGGTGTGCTGCGATCGCAGTAAACATCGGCGCGACGCGGTCCCAGATCTCGCGTGAGCCACCGGCCATCATGGCGGGCCCATGGCGGGCGCCTTTGGCTCCACCAGAGATGCCAAGCCCAAGGAACGTCAGGCCTTGCCCCTCCAGTTCTGCGGTTCGGCGGCGGGTGTCGTGGAAGTCTGCATTGCCTGCGTCGATCAACAGATCTCCACGAGATGAATGCTTTGCCAGTGCTTTGATTGCGTCATCCGTCGCGCCGCCTGCGGGCACGAGCATGATCACTGGGCGCGGGGCACGTATGGCGGCGAGCATCCGGGGTTCGTCCGGACAGTTGATAAAGCCTTGGTGCATCGGGCCGTCGGTGAGGGCCGCACGCTTGTTCGGATCGCAATCGAAGATCGCGACGCGGAACCCTTTCTCGGCTAGGTTCAGTGCCAGGTTCGCGCCCATGACGCCGAGCCCCACGATCCCGATATCTGCGAGTTCAGCCATTTCGCTGCCTTCCGAGTCCCACCGTGCGTGCGCACATGCTAGGGCATTGCAATAGCGGTGTAACGGGGGAGACTGGATGACCAACGCAATTCCGGCGCGGTTGATCGTCATGGGCGTGACCGGCTGTGGAAAGACCACGGTCGGGGCGTTGTTGGCTGGCAGGCTCGGCGCAGTCTTTCTGGACGGAGACGATTATCACCCGGCGGACAATGTCGCGAAGATGTCTGCTGGAACTCCGTTGAGCGATGACGATCGTTGGCCATGGCTCGACCGCTTGGGCGTGGTGATCGAAGACGCCGTGCGGCAGGGACGCGTGGTTCTAGCCTGTTCGGCGCTGCGCCGGGTTTACCGAGACCGGATCAGCGCGGCCTGCTCCGAGCCGCCGCTTTTCATCCATTTGTCGGGTGCGCGCGACTTGATCCACGGACGCATGGCAGCCCGGCGTGAGCACTACATGCCGGTAGCACTGCTGGATAGCCAGATCGAGACTCTGGAACCGCTGGAGCCCGATGAAAACGCCATCATGATGCAGATTGACGCTCCGGTGGACGAGGTCGTGGCGCGAATTCTGGCGCATCTGGAATCGTAGGCTTCGGTCACTCCGCCGGTGCCTGGTTCCTCGTATCGCGACGCCGAACACCCCAACCAATGGGCTTGCGCTGGTTCCCAGGCAACGAAGGATCCGCGCCCCAGATCGCTTGGTAGGTGTCCACGGCCATGCCGCGACGTTGGAGGGCAATGAAGGCGGTGGTTAGCATGGCCCACCAAACCCCGAGCCCAAGCCACATCCAAACCGGCGCATTGGCCAGCCAAAGGCCGGAGACAATCCCCCAAACCGCAAGGGCAAGAAGGCCATAGCCTGCGGATTTGTGGAAGTGCTCGAACGCCAGTCGGCGCGGGGTCATGTCGAAGTGATCGCCCGATATGTTGGCTTCGGTGGGTCCTCCTTTGGTCCCGCGCAGCCAGCCTGCCAGAAACTGGAGCCCGGCGAACCCTGCAACCACCCAACCGAGATTGGCGTGAGTGGACGTGCCGGCGCCGCCCGCGAGCAGGATCAGCGCAAGGGCCAGCAACATTGCGGCACCACCAGTGTATTGAAGAGAGAGGTGCGCGTGCCACCAAGCCTTGTTGTCGAGCTCGCGCGGCCAGTCCTGGTGTGGTGTGACTTTCCAGAACCGCGCTATTAGAATACCGACAGGAAACAGCGCCCCCCAGGCCAGCACCATCAGCCGCCCGTGCCATGCGACAAGGTCGCTGACGATGTGGGCGCGCTCTGGGTCGATCGGCGTGAGCAGCCACTCCATCGCCGGGCTCAGCCCTTGACGGCCCCGGCGGTCATGCCGGTGATGATCTGTTTCGAAGCAATGAAGGTGAAGATGATCGGCGGGATGGCGAGCAACGCGCCGGTGGCCATGATGACACCCCAGTCGATATCGTGCTCGGTCAGACTGTTTACGATGGTGACTGGAACCGTCCGAGTGCTGCGATCCGAAAGTGCGTTGGCGAGAAGGAATTCATTCCACGCAATCCTGAATGTGAAGATCGAAGCCGCGGCAAGCCCAGGCGCGATCACTGGCAGCACGATGAGAAAGAACACCTGGAAGGGCCCAGCACCGTCCATTTTGGCGGCTTCTTCCAGCTGGATCGGAACTTGCACGATGAAGGCCTGGAGGATCCAGATTACGAAGGGCAGGTTCATCGCCACATAGACCAGGATGATCCCGACATAGGTGCCATCTAGCCCGTACTGGAATGTCCAGATCCCGAAGACCGGCACCAACAGCACTGCGGGTGGGACCATGCGCATCATCAGGGTCGTCAGGTTCACAGCCCCGCGTCCCATGAAGCGGAAGCGAACGATCGCATAGGCCGCCATGGTTCCCAGCACCAGCGGCAGTGCGGTCGAGGTCAGCGCCTCGATCAGCGAGTTGCCCAGGGCGCGCCCGAAGGGTTTGTCGCAATAATCGACATGCACAGGTTCGTACCAGAGCACGTTGCAAAGCACCGTCTCGTAGTTCCTCAGCGTCGGCGCAAAGAACAGGCTCGAGGTATCTGACATGATGTCGACATTCAGCTTCAGTGAGGTCGACAGCATAAGCACGATAGGCCCGGCGGACATGATCACGAGACAGGCGATCAATACATAGAAGGCTGGGTTTGGCCGGGCGTTCATGCGCCTTCCTCCCTGGCAGCGCGGAGGCGGGCGGCACGAGCCTCGACTGCCTTGTTGTAGAGGAACATCGCCACCGTCAGCACCAAGAGCAGGATCAGCAGGAAGTTCGACATGGCGGCGGCTTCGCCCAGTTCACGGAATTCGGATGCGGTTCGGCTGATCCGGAGTGCGAGGATCTCCGTCGACAAGCCGGGACCGCCATTTGTCATGACCAGAATGACCTCGAGAACCTTGAAGGCATCGATCAGGCGCAGCAAGGCCGTCACGATCAGCACCGGCATCATCAGCGGGAGCTTGATGTGCCAGATCTGCTGCCAGGGTGTGGCGCCGTCGATGCGCGCGGCCTCGAGCGCGCTGCGGGGCAGGGACTGCAATGCGGCAAGCGCGAGAATGAAAATGAACGGCGTCCACTGCCAGATGTCGGCGATGACGATCGACCAGAACGCCGCTGTGCCGTTCGAGGTCCAGGCAACCTTGCCGAGCCCAATGTCTTCGAGCGTGCGGTTTATGATCCCGACCGAGGGGTGGTACATGTAGCGCCAGACCATGCCGACCACGATGGGCGCGATCATCTTCGGCAAAATGAAGATCGTGCGCAGTGCCGCCATGCCCTTGAGGTTGCGATCCAGCAGCAACGCCAGCCCGACGCCCAGCACCATCTCGATGATCACGACGACTGCCGCGAACTTGATGGTGACCCAGAAGCTTTCGTGGAAGGCCTCGTCCGAAAGCAGGGTGATGTAGTTGCCTAGGCCCTTCCAATCGGCCTCGCCGATCCGCTGGCTGGGATTCCAGTCCAGTAGGCTGGCATAGATCATGTAGCAGATCGGATAGAGCAGCCCGATGGCCAGCACGACCAGCGCGGGCGCCAGGAACAGGTACGGCGTCAGGCGATTCAGGCGTTGGCTGAGCATGGGGCTGATCTCTCTGAATTGGCGGCGCGCCCGCAGGCGCGCCGCCCAGGGAGTTGACTTACTGCCAGGTGTAGTACCCGGCCTCTGTCAGGATCGCTTTCGAGCGTTCGGCCACGCCGTCCAGCGCCTGCTGCGGATCCAGATCCTCGGTCAGCACTTTCGAGAGCGTGGTGCCAAGGTCGGCGTTGATTTTGCCCCAGACGGGAATGATCGGGCGCCAGTCGGGATCGGCATGTTTCAGCGCTTCGCCGAAGGTCGCCATGTGCGGAAACTTGGCGTTCACGTCCGCGTCCGCATGGGTCGAGAAACGCGACGGGTTGCCGCCGGCGAGCGCTACAAGTTTGTCGCCCTTCTTCGAGGTCAGCCACTGCATCAGCAGGAATGCGGCTTCCTTGTTCTCCGCGTTTTTCGGGATACCGATACCGAAGCCGCCAGTCTGCGAGCCCCGACGCACGCCCATCGGGTGCAACGCCCAGCCGACCTTGCCAACGACCTTGGATTTGGAGGGATCGTTGATCTGACCCGCAACAACGGTCGTATCGAGATACATGGCCGTTTTGCCTTGCAGGAAGCTGGCGAGCGCCTCGCCAAAGGCGCAGCCCTGCGATCCCTCGGGCCCGCAGTCGACGATCTGCTTCAGGGCCTTGGCGGCGGCCACGCCCTCGGCACTATTGACAACCGGGTTCCAGTTGTCGTCCAGCACCCTGCCACCCAGAGGCGCGAGGTGAAGCAGGAAAGCGTGGGAGGCCTGATGGCCTGACGCCGCGCGGGAGGACATGCCTCCCATGCCAGGCTCAAGCTCGGGGATCTTGCAGGCAAGCTCCAGCATCTCGTCATAGGTCTCGGGAACGGCAAGCCCATGCTTCTCGAAGATGTCCTTGCGGTAACCCAGCACCGAGGTCTCCGATCCGAACGGAATGCCGAACAGCGAGCCGGTCTTGCCGGGCAAGTAACCCTTCTTGCCGCCTGCAACGCCAATGTTCTCAACATATCCGTCTATCAGGTCGGCCGCGTCATAACTCGGATCCGCCAACTTCGGATTCATGAAGTAGCGCGCCAGGTTCTCTAACTGATCGGCGAAGACGTAGTCGGCCTTGGAGAACACGACATAGGCGATCAGATCGTAGTCGCCCTCACGCTTTGTCAACTCTAGCGTCTGGCGTTCGCGCATCTTGAGGTACTGAAGCTGGTCGACTTCAACCTCGATGCCAGTTTCCTTGGTGAACTCGGGCAGCACTTTCAGAACTGCATCATAGTGCGGATGCGCCGGGAAGTTCACGACCAGCGTCTCGCCCTCATATGGCTTGTACGGGTTGGCAGCGGCCAGGCTCGCCACCGCGACACCGAGTGTTGCAAGTGCTGTCGTCCTCAGAAATTTCAGCATGTTTTCCTCCGTTTTCTGTCAGAGCGTTGCGCCGGTTTCGGCGTCAAAGATCCGTATGTCCTCGGGTTTCACCCCGAATGTGATGTGTTCGCCCGGTTTGGCCGGCGGGCTGCCGGTGACTTCGACCTGAACGTCCGCGGCTCCGCAGCGCATCGCCAGGAGTGACTGCGTGCCGAGATATTCCGAGACAACCAGTGTCAATTCGATTGGCGCGCCGGTGCCAGGGTCCATGGTGAAGGCGGAGGGGCGGATGCCCATCGTCATCGCGGTGCGCGTTCGGTTGTCCAGGCGGGCAGCCGTCTCTTGCGACAGCGGCAGCAGATAGCCGTCCCCCTGCACCCAGAGCTTGTCGTCCTGACGGGTTAACTCCCCATCCAGGAAGTTCATGGTGGGCGTGCCAATGAAGCCCGCGACGAACTTGTTGACCGGGGTCTCGAAAAGCTGCTGCGGCGTTCCCTGTTGCTGGACCACGCCATCGGCCATCACGACGATGCGGTCGCCCAGGGTCATCGCCTCGATCTGGTCGTGGGTGACATAAACCATGTTCTTGTCGAGCTGGTCGCGCATCTCGGCCAGCTCCGTCCGCATCTTGGCGCGGAGCTTTGCGTCGAGGTTGGAAAGCGGCTCGTCGAACAGGAATGTGCCTGCATCACGAACCAGCGCGCGCCCCATCGCGACGCGCTGGCGCTGGCCACCCGACAGTTCCGCCGGTTTACGCTCCAGCAGATGGGCGATGTTCAGCATCGTGGCGACGCGCTTGACCTTGTCATCAATTTCCGTCTTTGGGGTCCGGGCGAGGCGCAACGCAAAGCTCATGTTCTTCGCGATGTTCATATGCGGGTAGCGCGCATAGTCCTGAAACACCATTGCGATGTCGCGGTCCTTCGGCTCGCGGGCGCTGATTGGTGTGCCGTCGAAATAGATCTCACCACCGCTGGCGGATTCGAGCCCGGCCAGAATGCGCAATGTGGTGGATTTTCCACACCCAGACGGGCCGACCAGAACGGTGAATTCGCCGTCTGCGAAGTCGAGCTCCAGCGGATGCAACACACGGACATCGCCGAAGCTCTTCTCGATCTTGTCCAGCACGATCTGTGGCACGCTGGTCCCTCCCCAGGGATATTTTTGTTATCGATAACATGGTGGGAGAGGGGGGTGTCGACGCGCAAGCTTCGCTGCGATAAAAGAACGTTAGCGCTAACGTTCCGGGGAAATCATGAGCTTAGGAGCCAAAGCTGCAAAGATCGAGGATGTTGCTCGTGCCGCGGGTGTGTCGATCATGTCAGTCAGCCGGGCGTTGCGCGGGGTTGACGGAGTCTCGGACGCTACCCGATCGCGGATCGCCGACCTGGCTGCCGAGATGGGATACGTGCCGAGCCGTCTGGCTGGCTCTCTCGCCCAGGCGACCACCAATCTTGTTTGCATCTCGGTCCCCACGCTCTTCGATGCAGTCTTTGCCGAAATCATCGGCGGAATGCGCGAGACACTGTCCCACGCGGGGTTGGAGACCATCATCGAGACCTCGGATTACGACCAATCGCGCGAGGCCGCCTGGGTCGAGCGGATGATTACATGGTCCCCGGCAGCGCTCGTTCTGTCCGATGTCGATCACACACGCGAAACGCGGGATCTGCTGCGGTCGGCGAACATTCCCGTGATGGAATTGTGGGATGTCGCGGATGATCCGATCGACATGTCTGTCGGTCTCGATCACCGGTCTGTCGGGTACGAAATGGGTGTGCATCTGGTCCAGTTGGGATACACAAGGCCTGCCTATGTCGGGATTGCCTCAGGCAGGGATCGGCGATCGGAAAAACGAATGTCCGGGATCGCTGAAGCATTCGCATCGAACGCACTTTTCTTAACACCGATCCACGTCGAAGCGGCCCCTTCGTTCGAAGCGGGGTTTGAAGGTGCGCGCGTCGCGCTTGCCAAAGACCCAGTGCCCGATGTGCTGTGTTTTTTGAATGACCACCTCGCGTTCGGCGGCTTGATGGCGTGTGAAGCAGCTGGGATCAACGTGCCTCAAGACATCGGGATCGCAGGTTTCAACGGGCTGAACATCACGAACGTTCTGCCGCGCCGATTGACGACCTCCTCCACTCCACGCAGGTTGATGGGTAAAACCGCAGCGCGCATGCTTGTTGCAGCGGTGCGCGGGGTGCGGACTGACCGTCGCGTCGTGATGCCCGTCACCTTGGATCCCGGCGCCACGACCCGACACAGACCGGTGCCCACAGATTGACAACGCCAAACGGCACCGCCTAGCAATGATATCGGTAACATTTCCACTGGAGCACCGGTTTCCGGGCGATGAGTGATAACCGAAAAGCGACCATGGCCGACGTTGCCCGCCTGGCAGGCGTATCGCCAATGACAGTGAGCCGGGCACTTCGTTCGAACACATCGGGCAGCGAAGCGACCCGCGAGAAAATCAAGGTCGCGGCGGACCGGTTGGGGTATGTCGTGGACGTCACCGCAGCGGCGTTCTCGTCCGGCCGGTCCGGGTTTGTCGCCATGACCATTCCCTCGATCAGCAACGCCAACTTTGCCGATACCGCTCGGGGCTTGACCGAGGGGTTGCGCGAAAGCGGCCTGGAGCTTCTGCTGGGCTACACCGACTACGACATGACTGAATAGGAGCGCCTAGTCGAAGCTTTCTTGCGGCGCCGGCCCGAAGCAATTGTGGTTACGGGTGGCGCCCATACTGACCGGTGCCGCGGGCTTCTGTCCAGTGCCGGTGTGCCGGTGGTCGAAACCTGGGATCTGCCGACGCAACCGGTAGATCGGGTCGTCGGCTTCTCGAACGCGGACGCGGGGAGCTGCGTGGCGCGGCACTTTTTCGATCAGGGTTTCCGACGCAGCGGTTTTATCGGCGGCGACGAGGCTCGTGACACGCGGGGAGCAGACCGCCAACGCGGGTTCTTGCAAACGCTCGAGACTCTGGGATTGACGAGCAATCGGCTGCTCACCGACGCCGCCCCGCCCATCACCATGCGTGAAGGAGCCATGGCCATGGCGCGGTTGCTGGATCGCTGGCCTGATACTCAGGCGGTCATGTGTGTCTCCGATCTGTCTGCTTTTGGAGCCATGAACGCGGTTCTGCGGCGTGGACTGCGCGTGCCGCAGGATATCGCGGTTGCAGGTTTCGGGATGTATGATCTGTCCGAACATGCATTGCCGGGCATCACGACGATTGATGCTCAGGCGCACCAGATCGGCAAAGAGACGGCGAAGGTTATTCTGACGGCGCTGGATGATCCAGGAGCCGACGCAGTGGCAGTATCTCTGCGGGTCGGACTCATCGTACGCGAAAGCACTGTGTCAAGTTAGGCCGGTGCGCCCATAAATGCCTCTGAGTCCTAATTGCTGCGCATCAAAGCTTTTTTGCGCAGGTGGTTCCGACTTGAAGCAGCTTAGTAAGATGCTGAATGGTCATCTTCGTCTCGTAGTTGCCGGAACGTCGGCTTTGCTGATCCGACAACCTCGTTAGAAACCTTCTCGGAAGGTTTCGAGATGGTGGCGGAGTTGCCTCACGCCTTTCAACTAGACTTCAATAACGACCTGACCCCAAAGCGTTTCGCACTCAATATGCCTCCGACGATGCCGCTGGCGTGACCCCGCCACAGATACGATGCTCCCAACGAGCTGATGACGGCGTGACATGCAGGGGCAGGGCATTTGGCATCCGCTTCTGATCCGGATCGACGGTCACGAATTGCCGTGCCGCCAGCCATAACCCGCCGTGCGCGACGATCAGCGTGTTCGGTCCCTTCGCCACCGCGCGCTGCATCGCGGTCCAGACCCGCTCGCAAAACTCGCCAAACGGTTCTCCCCCCGGCGGGTCAAAGGTTCCTTCGAAGTACTGCGCTAGCCACGGACCGTGCGGTCCATCTTGGAGCTCACCGAGATGGCACTCCATGAGTTCCCTGTCGAAGACGACCTCGATCCCCTTGACCTTGCCGACCTCCTGCGCGGTGAAGAACGCACGATCCAGGGGCGAGGCGATGATCCGTTCAATTGGCTCGTCCCGCAGTGCCTGGCCTGCGGCACGCGCCTGTTCCCATCCCCGATCGGACAACGGCGAGTTCAACTGCCCCTGTGTGCGTCTGTTGGCATTCCAGGTCGTCTCGCCATGGCGCAAAAAGTAGAACGGGTGATCGAACGCCATGATCGCTCCTCTGGTTGACGCATGCGCACACCCTGCCTAGCGTCCGCATGTCTCAATGTCATGTCAGAGCGTCAGGTCATCCGGTGACAGATCAAATCGGTACTCAAGCCAGCTTTATGCGGGGCGGCACGTCGAAAGGGCTGTTCTTCAAGTGGGAGGACGTGCCCCAGGACCCGGACCAGCGTGATGCTTTCCTGTGTGCAGCGATCGGATCTCCTGATCCTTACGGGCGACAATTGAACGGTATGGGCGGCGGTGTGTCGTCGTTGTCCAAAGCAATGATCGTGCGGCGATCGGACCGCGCGGACACCGACATCGACTACCTTTTTGCTCAGATCGACATCGAGAGCACGGTCGTTGACTACGACGGAAACTGCGGAAACCTGTCGTCGGCGGTCGGGATGTTTGCGGTCGATCAGGGGCTGGTTCAGGTCCCCGATGGTCCCACCGCCGTTCGCATGTTCAACGAGAATACCGAAAAGCGAATTGACTGCCATCTGACCGTTCGTGGTGGCCGCGCGGCTGTCAACGGCGCCGAGAAAATCGCGGGCGTTTCAGGAACGGGGTCTCAGATCCGCCTGGATTTTCGCGACCCGGGCGGTACGCGAACCGGAAGGCTGCTGTCTGGCGACCCGCGCTACGACGTCGAATTGCAGGACGGGCTGGAGTTGCGCCCGTCCTTTGTCGATGCCGGTAACCCGTGCGTCTTTGTGGATGCGCGAGATCTGGGCCTGACGGCAACGGAACTGCCGGGCGATCTTGCGTTGCGGACCGAGGTGATGGAGGCGCTTGAAGCGATCCGACGCGGCACGGGGCACGTTGTTGGCCTGGCGGAAACCCCCGAGGCGGTGCCTGCGAGCGTGCCCAAAATAGGCATTGTCGGCCCCGCGAGCAAATCACTGACGATCGCAGACGAGACGATCCAGATGACGGATTGCGATGTGCAGGTTCGCATGATCTCGATGACTCAGCCGCATTTGGCGATCCCCTTGCCCGCCGCGATGTGCCCCGCCGTCGCCGCGCGCATCCCCGGCACGGAGGTCGAAGCGTTGGCGCGGCCTGTTGCAGCGGGGAAACCCCTGCGGATTGGAACGGCTTCCGGTGTGGTGCCAGCGCTCGCGGAGGGCGAGACCAAGCCTGACGGCACATTTCACGCGGTCAGTGCCAGCGTCTACAGAACCGCGCGTACGCTTATGCAGGGCACGGTTTATGCACCGCTGCCAAATGCTGAACCGTCGGATGAATGGGCCGCCAAGGATGACTGAGCGCAGCCAGCGTCTGCGCCGTATGATCGGTGCTGACGACATTTTCGTGGCTCCCGGATGCTTCGATGGTCTGTCTGCGCGCCTGATTGAGCAGGCCGGGTTCCCGGTCGCCTATGCCTCAGGCGGCGCGATTTCGCGCGGGGCAGGTATGCCCGATCTTGGGCTCTTGTCAGTGACCGAGGTCACCGATCGCATGGCGCAGATCTGCGATGCGGTCGAGATCCCCGTGATCGCCGACATGGACACCGGCTACGGCAACGCGTTGAATGCTCGGCGCGCCATTCGCCAGTTCATTCGGGCAGGGGTGGCGGCCGTCCACTTGGAAGACCAGACCTTTCCAAAAAAGTGCGGCCACTACGACGACAAAGCCATCGTCTCGACCAAGTCCTTTTACCAGAAGATCAGGGCAGTACGGGACGCGGCAGGCGATGAAATCGTCCTGATTGCCCGGTCTGACGGTCTGGCTGTCGAAGGCTTCGAGGCGACGATCGATCGTTGCAATGCCTACGCCGAGGCCGGAGCCGACGTGATTTTCTTCGAGGCTCCGCAGACCGTTGAGCAGATCGCGCGGATCGGCCGTGAGATCGTAGCGCCCAAACTGATCAACATGTTCGCGGGTGGCAAGACGCCCATGGTGCCATTGGCAGATCTGAAGGCTTGGGGATACCGGCTGGTGATCGTGCCCTCGGATCTTCAACGTGCCGCGATCGGGGCCATGCAACGCACGCTCGCCGCAATCAGGCGAGATGGCGATTCACGCGCGCTGTCAGATCAGATGCCGACCTTCAAGGATCGAGAGGCGATCATCGGCACAGAACACTGGAACGAACTCAACGAGAAGTTCGCGGAATGACGGAGGACACCCTATGACCACGCCAGAATACGAAGTCTATGCGCTGCGCTATGGTGGCGTGAACATTCCGGGAAGCTATGCGACGATCCTTGAAGACCCAAACGATCCGCATACGGCCCAACGACGTCTGGACTATTTTGTCTGGCTGGTGCGCGGGAGCGGACGCAACATCCTGATCGATTGTGGCTTTGATCATGCCTGCGGTGCGAAGCGTGGCCGGAGGATCGACCGTCTGCCGGACGAGGCGATCGCCGCCATCGGTACGAAGGCTGATGAGATCGACACGGTCATCGTCACCCACCTGCACTATGACCACGCGGGTAATTTCGGGTTGTTTCCGAATGCTGAGTTCATCGTGCAGGACAAGGAGGTCGCGTTCGCTACTTCGCGTTACATGAAGTATCCTGCAGTGCGTCGCCCCTACGAACCCGATCATGTCTGCGAGATGATCCGCCTGAACTTTGGCGAGCGCGTCCGCTTCATCGACGGCGACGCAGAAATTGCACCGGGGATCACCGTGCACCTGCTGCCTGGGCACAGTCATGGGCAAATGGGGACGCAAGTGAATACCCGGCGGGGCAGGGTGTTCGTCGCCTCAGACGTTGCCCATTTTTACGACAATGTCTTCAAGCGCAACCCGTTCAGCATTCTCCAGCACATCCCGGAATACTGCGACAGCCACGACAAGATGCTTCGCATGGCCGAGAGCACGGACCATATCGTCCCCGGTCACGACCCGCTGGTGATGGATTATTATCCGCGTCACCCCGACGATCCGGAAAGCTGTGACCTGACGGCGCCGCCGACGATGTCCTGATCCTGTAGATCCGCAATCGACGTCTCTCGGACAACGATTGTCACTGCAAAAACAACTGTATTCTAGGCGAATCCAGCTTGTACGTACGTATCGGCCTTACAGAATTTGTGCAGATTTGAGAGAATCCGTGCGCATTCATTATTTGCCGAGAATATCCATGATACTTTCATATGTACGGATTGCGCTTCTTGCCTTTGGTATGATCATTGTCTCTGGCGTCTACCAAGCGTCGAAAGCTAATCCGATTGTCGGATTCATCGTCGTGGAACTTTACGATACCGGCAAAGACATTCTGAAGGACGTGGCCAAGGATAAGATCTCGGGGTACTACGACACGTACGACGAGGAGAACAACATCGCGCGCTATGAGAAACTCGCGATTTCCGAGTTTCGCGAAGGGCGTATCAGCGAAGATAACTTCCGGCAGATCCAGGGGTTGATCACAGATACCCGTGGTCAGATCGCAAGCGTTCAGAGGCTCGCGCAACAGAATTCTCAGAAGATACAGTTCCTGGAAGAACGGCTCGCCTCGCTTGAGGGGCGGATAGTTTCCTACAAACAGTCCACCGTCAGAATAGGTCGGGACTATCAGCCGGTGTTTTCGCCAGGGTTCGACTGCAAACGCGCGAGCACCACGGCCGAAAAAGTGCTTTGCACGAACCTGAATGCGGCACAGGCGGACAATCTGCTCAATGTTGCTTATCGTGAGAAACGCAGCCGCCTCTCAGACAGCCAGCGCAGGGAGCTTCGAAATCTCCAGCGGTCGTGGCTCCGTGAACGGGACAGCTACTGCAGGGCGCGCAATACGACCTATGAAACGCTCAGCAATGCCCAACTGGATCAGATCGGGAATTGCCTTGCGTCTGCCACCGCGCAGCGTATTCACTTCCTGAAGGCTTTCTGATCGATCCGTAAAACAGATGAACGCACTTCGTCTCGGCGATTTCACCATCCACCGCGTCGTGGAGTTGTCTCTTCCGTTTCTGGAGGTCGACAAGATGTTTCCGGCCTCGACACCGGGCGAGGTCGATGCCTTGTTGCCCAGACTGCAACCGTGGGCGATCGATGCCGACCGCAAGGCGCTTGTGACGGTGCAGGCCTATCTGGTCCGCACGCCACGGCATTTGATCCTGCTGGATACCTGCATCGGCTGCGACAAGACCTATCCGATCTTTCCGTTCTGGGAGCATCGACAGGACACAACGTGGCTCGACAGACTTGCCCGAGCGGGCGCGCACCCCGAAGAGATAACGCATGTCCTCTGCTCACACCTGCACGTGGATCACGCAGGTTGGAACACTCGGCTGATCGACGGGCGCTGGGCGCCAACATTCCCGACCGCGCAGTACTTTTTTGCACGAGAGGAAGTGGTTGCCGCCGAGGACCGTGAACCCGACATCTGGCGCGAGTCCGTCTCTCCGGTGATCGAGGCTGGGCAGGCGGTCATCGTGGACTCAGATCACCAGATCGAGGACGGTATCTGGTTCGAGCCGACCCCCGGCCACACGCAGGGCCATGTTGCGATCCATCTCGAAAGCCAAGGTCAGCATGCTGTGATGTGGGGCGATCTGCTGCACTCGCCCATTCAATGCGCTCATCCGCACTGGGCTTATCGGCGCGATTGGGACGGGACACTCTCCACCACGTCGCGCCGTCGCGTGCTCGAGACTTGCGCGGCGCATCGCCATCTGATCCTGTCCTCACACTTTCCGGCGCCATCGATCGGACATGTCCGGCAGGAGGGTGGCGGGTTTTGGTTCGACCCAAGCGAGGACTGACGATGCAGAAGGTGGCGCTGGTGACCGGGGGCGCAAGCGGGATCGGTGAGGCATCGGCCCGTAAGTTCGCAGCGGCGGGCTTTGAAGTTGCCGTGCTGGACCGCGATACCGAGAAAGGGCCGGACGTTGTGCGCAGCATCGGCGATGCGGCACATTTCTTTGCATGTGACGTGGCCGAGCCAGCAGCGATCGAGACGGCTGTCGGCGGTGTCGCGCGCGCTCTCGGCCGGATCGATGCCTGCGTTGCAGCAGCGGGAATTCTGGAGACACCGTCCACAATTCTGGACATGGAGCCCGAGGCGCATGACCGGCTTTGGCAGATCAACTACAACGGTACCGTTCATACCTGCCGGGCCGTCGGCAAGATCATGGCAGAGCAAGCGTCAGGTGCGATCGTTACCCTTGGATCGATCAACTCCTTCGTACCGTTGCCGCTTGCCGCATACTGTCCATCGAAGACTGCGATCCTGAGACTGACCGAAATGCTGGCCGTGGAACTGGGCCGGTTCGGTGTCCGCGTAAACGGTGTCGCGCCAACCTATGTCATGACCCCCGCCATCAAGGCTCGAATTGCGTCTGGCGAGCGAGATCCGCAAGCCATCCGGGACTCCAATGCATTGGGATTGCTTGTCGAGCCGGAAGACATCGCATCGGTCATCGCCTTCCTATGCTCGGACGGCGCCCGCGCGGTGTCCGGCCAGATGATCCCAATCGATGCCGCTCACATGGCCAAGACCCAGTATCATGCCTTCGCTGGGGGAGTTCCGTGGGAGGCTTGATCCTCGTCACGGCCAGGCAAATCCGCAAGACCCCTCGGACGATCTAACCGGAAAGATTGGCTTGGCGCGTTCAACATGCGACACCGGATAACGTCTTGCGTGAGAGGTTGATCAGAAGATGCGCCCTAAGCGCTCCCGAGAGAATTCGGCACAAAAGGCGCCGTTGTCGTTAGGGCGCGTTTGCGGCATTTGCATCAGCGCAGTGATCAGGCTGACCTTGGGCGCCTCGGTTATTGTGATACTTGGCATCGCGCTGCTTTACGCGCGCCTGCTACAGGGGCCCATCGCGCTTCCGTTGCTGTCTGACATTGTCTCAGAGCGTGTGAACGCATTCGAGCCAGACGCGAAGCTAGAGATCGGCGAACTGGTGCTCTCTTTGGGCGAGGAAAAAGCACCTTCGGGGATCAGGTTTCGGGACGTGCGGCTTGAAACCTTGTCCGATGGGCGGGTTCTGGAAGTTCCGGATCTTTCCGCGGCATTTCATATGGCCGACCTGATCCAGGGCCGGATTCAGCCCATCCAGATCTCGCTGATTGCGCCCACAATTTCGATTGCGCGTGCGGCTGACGGGCGCTTCGGGATTGGCGTCGGCTCCGAGACGCCCCCGAGCCCGATCGCCCAGGAAAGTCCTGTCCAGTCAGACGGGCCCGATCGTCTTTCGGCATTGGTGGATGGGTTTGTCGGCGATCAGGAACCACTTGGTCTTCTTGCGAAGCTGGAATCCGTAAAGATCCTTGGTGCCCGTTTGACCTATGATGATCGAGGCGCCGAAGAAGCCTGGATTGCCCGTTCCGCCGATCTCACGATCACGCAATATGAGGGTGGTGCGCGGGCGATCCTGACGCTAGACGAACTTTCGGAAGAACCAAGCGAGCTTTCCCTGCGGGTGCTCGCCGACCGTCCCCGAGGCAAGGGAACGACCTTGCTAAGCGCACAGTTCGGACGCGCCGCTGCGCGCGAGATTGCGCGACTGGCGCCTGGTCTGGAATGGTTGCAGCTTGTGCGCGGCGTTGTCGAAGGGCGTAGCACCGCCGAACTGAACCGAGACGGCTCCATAGGAAACATATCAGGTGTCCTGGTGGCCGAAGATGGCGCGGTTTTGTTGTCCGAAGCGCCGCTCGAATATCAGTTCGCAAGACTGGTCTTCGGGGCGGATCCCGGGGATCAGATCGTGAAGATCGAAGACTTCACCCTTGCGTCAGATCAGTTCTCGATGCGGATGAACGGAACCGCGCGGATGGACCTGGACGCGGAGGGCACAGTCACCAGTCTGAAGACTCAGGTGAACCTCAGCGAACTCTTTGCCAATCCCAAGGGTCTTTTTCAGGAACCGCTCAGCTTCGATGGCGGCGCGGTTCTGGCAGCCTGGGATCGCCAGACCGCCAGCATTGATCTGCATTCTGCCGACATCGTTCACGCACAGGCTGCCATTTCGATGTCCGGCCGGTTTCAAGACCGAAATGGGATCTGGGATGGCGGACTTCGAGTTTCGACCGATCAGATCACCATGCGGGATCTTTTGCGGTTCTGGCCACTTGAAGCAGCTGTGAACGCCCGAACGTGGATCGACGACAATATCCTGACTTCAAATGTCACGGACGTGCACGCGTCGCTACAACTCGGTGCACGCGAAGAGCTCCAAATGAACTTTCGGTTCAACGATCTGGACTCGCGTTATCTGGATCAGATGTCACCGCTCAGATCGCTCTCAGGTGTAGGCGCTTTGACACTGGAGACGCTGATCCTCGACGTCGATGACGGCTATGTCTCGCCAGGGAAGACCGGGTCCCGAATCGGGCTAGGCGGATCCCGCGTCGGGATCTTCAACTTCTCGGCCCCAGTCACGGATGCCGATATCCAGATTGCCGCGGTGGGTGATGCTCCGGCGGTCATGGCGTTGATTGACGAGCCTCCGCTGCGCCTGATCTCGAAACTCGGAGCCGATTTGCGAACGCTGGACGGCAAGGCCCGGATAGATGTCGAAGTTGATTTCCCGCTTGAGCAAGACCTGTTGCTAGAGGACGTCAAAGTCCGCGCAAGATCAGAACTCACGGATCTGACCTATGACTATCCGCTCGATCCAGATCGGTCTTTGTCCGTTTCAGCTGAAAAGCTCGAGCTTGAGGCCAATACGGCAAGGATGACGCTGTCCGGACCGGCGACCATCGAGGGGCAACCCTTCGAGTTGTCGTGGAGTGAGAGTTACGGAAACGAGAATGCGGCAAGTGCTATGCGTCTGGAGGGCCCTGTCACTGCTGAGATCGCCGAGAAGTTCGGTCTGGAGGATCTGAACTTAGCCGGTCAGGCTGACACGTCGCTTACACTGGAGCAAACCGACGATGCGCCGTCCAGATTGAGCATCGATGCCGATCTAAAGGACGCAGGACTGGGTTCCGAAGCTCTTTCGTGGCGCAAGGAGATCGGAGAGCCCGGCAGGTTGCGTGTCGAAATTTCGGCCGATGCGCCGGTGACGATCGAACGACTGCGCCTTGAGACATCGGAGCTTTCCCTGGACGGCGCGCTCGAACTCAACGCGGAAGGTGAATTGACATCCGCGGATTTGAACCGGGCGCGCGTTGGCAGAGCGCTTGATGCGCGCGCGCAGATCACCAAAGACGCAAGCGGAGCGCTGACAGTGGTCATCGCAGGCCGCAAGATAGACCTGGAGAAGCTGCGCGAGCGTTTTGGCGGCGACGGGTCGAGCACGCCCGATGAACCCGCGACCCCGATCTCGGCACGTTTTGCGATCGATGAACTCATCCTGCGCGAGGGTCTGGAGCTTTCAGCGGCGACCGGCTCGTTCGAGCAGGCGTCAACTGGCGCGTTGTCGGCCCGTATCGAAGGCGCGGTGCAAGCCAAAACGCCAGTGGTCGCGATTCTCGCGCGAGATGCCAGTGGTACCGGAAAGTTGGTCCTTGAAAGCGAGGACGCAGGCGGACTGTTGAAGGCGCTAGATCTCTACACCGATGCAGCGGGTGGAAAACTGACGTTGACGGCGGATATCGATGCGGAAGCGAACCTGGACGGGAGCATGCGCATCGACGATCTCACGGTCCGATCCGAGGCGACCTTTCGCGATGTGATCCGGGGCGGTGGCTTTGACGAAAACGTTGAAAATACCGTCGAGACGACCGGCCTGTCATTCCGCAAAATCTGGGTACCGTTTTCGTTGCGCGACGGCGAGATCGCCCTGACCGATGCCATTGCTGCAAGTTCCGCGCTCGCGCTGAAGGTGAACGGATCCATAGACGAGGACAGCGGAAGTCTGGATCTGCGCGGTGTGATCTCACCAGCATACGGCCTAACCGGTGCGCTCAACGATGTACCGCTCCTCGGAACACTGTTGTCGGGTGGTGAGGGCGAGGGGATCATTGCGATGACCTTTACGCTGAAGGGACCGGCCAGCGATCCTGATCTGTCCATCAATCCGCTTTCCCTGCTGACGCCGGGATTTCTGAGGGGCATCTTTTCAGGATCTGGCGGGGAACCGTCAGAAGACTTTCAGCGCAGACTTAACCAGCCGGATCGCTGACGCCGATCATCCTGAAGACATCCCCGGGCGACAGGCCTGCCTCGCGATAACTGGATATGGCGCGCGCATCGTCACGCTTGGCCAGCCGCTTCCCGGATTCGTCACGGACGAGGCGATGATGGCGATAGACCGGGTCGGGATAGCTCAGCAGGGCTTGCAAAACGCGCTGTACATGCGTCGCTTCGGCAAGATCCGCGCCGCGCGTCACATGTGTCACGCCCTGGAAGGCGTCATCAATCACGACGGTCAGATGATATGCGGGCACGCCGTCCCGGCGCACGATCACGACATCCCCGCCCGAATTCTGCAGGAGGGCAACGTCAACGGTTTCAGGTAAAGCGGCGCAAGAATCGCTGGCCGATCGGATTCTCGTCATCTCCAGCCGTTCTGCACCGCCTAGGCGGTCAATGGCGGCCTCGAGATCGAGGCGAAGCGCCCCTTCGGATTCGAATGCGGTCTTTTTGTTGCGGCACGTTCCGGGATAAATCTGAGAGCCGCTGTTCTCGCCTTCCTGCGGCGCCACGATTGCCTCTTGAATATCGCGGCGCGTGCAGGTGCACCGATAGAGCAAATCCAGTGACCAAAGGTAGTCGATGACCTCGGCATAGGCCTCGCGCCGATGTGACTGCCTTAGAACTGGTCCGTCCCAGTCCAGTTCCAACCAGTGAAGATCCCTCTCAATTGCATCGTAATATGCTTCGCGAACGCGGGATGCATCGAGATCCTCCATTCGCAGCAGGAAACGCCCACCCACGTCGCGTGCCGATTTGAAGCAACGCCACGCGGAATAAGCATGGCCAATGTGCAAAAGCCCGGTGGGACTGGGGGCGAAGCGTTCAACGATCATCGACATACCCATGCTGCGATCGCCCCGTGGACGTCAATTCGCCGCAAGCGAGCACAGAAATGTTGCAATGCAGCATTTCATTCCTTACTATCGCTGCAACGCAGCATCATCGGGAGGTTGAGCATGACTGGCTTCGATAAAGCATACGAGACGGCCTTCGAGCCCGCAAAGCAGGCATTTGACTTTTGGGTCAGTTTCTTTCCATCGGCACCACTCTTTGGTGTTCCTTGGCGGTTTGAGGGTCTGGCGAACACCATGACGCCTCAGATGATGTTCCCGTTCGAGCACGCGACGACGACACCTGCCGACGTGAAAGATGTGGCTCCCGCAAAGACGAAAGCGGAGGCTCCAGCCCCAACCGTACAACCGATCGCGATGCCAGAGGAGAGTGTCGAGGTCGACGCGCCTCTCGCTTCACCGAAATGCCTGCTGGCAGAAGCTCCTGAAGACGTCGACGACCTGACGAAGATCAAAGGTGTCGGACCGGGGCTCCAGACGCAGCTTCACAAACTTGGTGTCTACAAGTTCTCGCAACTCGCCTCGTTCGACGATGACGGCTTGGCATGGCTCGATGAGAACCTGATGACGGTCAAGGGTCGTTGTATTCGCGACGACTGGGTCGGCCAGGCGAAGACTTTCCTCAACTGACCGCGAGAGCTCCGAAAGCCTCGGTGCCGCCGATCACCCGGCGGCACGTACGATTTGTGAGAAGTCCTCAGCCTTAAGCGACGCTCCGCCAACGAGCCCTCCATCGACGTTTTCGATCGCGAAGATCTCTGCCGCGTTGCCGGGCTTCACCGAACCTCCGTACAAAACGCGAAGATCTCTCGCGATTTCTCCTATAACGCTCTGCAGTGTCGCCCGGATATCGCCGTGCATCTCGGCGATGTCCTCCGGTGACGGAACTCTACCGGTGCCGATTGCCCAGACTGGCTCGTAGGCGATGACGGTATTCGCCGATGTTGCTTCGGCTGGTAGTGAATCCCGAACCTGAAGACGGACGATGTCCAGCGCTTTGCCCTGGTCGCGTTCAGCCTCGGTCTCGCCCACGCAAATGATGGCGATCAGTCCTGCGCGCCACGCGGCCTCGGCCTTGGCGCGTACCGCGTCGCTCGTCTCTCCGTGATCCTGCCGTCGCTCCGAATGTCCGACGATGACGGCGGTCGCTCCGGCATCGCGCAACATCTCTGCAGACAAGTCACCGGTGTGCGCACCGCTCGAGGCTGTGTGACAGTCCTGCCCGCCGATCTGCACGCCACTGCCATCAGCCTGAGCGGCGAAGGACTGTATCAGCGTTGCGGGAGGGCAAAGAATGACGTCGCAGCCCGCCGTTGTCTCCATTAGCTTCCGAAGTTCGGCGATCGAGGCCGCGAGCCCGTTCATCTTCCAGTTTCCGGCTGCAATCTTGCGGCGCGTCATCGAGACCCCCATCGATCAATTCGTGTGCGATGCCGTTCTAGCGGAACGGGTGACCGCCGCAACCGTCAGGTTTTCGCAGTGGGCCTGCGAGCGGCTTTCCGGGCCTTCGCCGCGCGCTTCTTTGCTGCGGCCTGCTCTGCCGGAACCAGAGACTTGCGCGCCCAGGTGACGGCCTCCTCGGGATCGTCCATCGCAGCATCGGGCAGGGTCCAGTACGGCATGGAAACAGGCCCGCGCGTCTTGTTCTCATAGATCCACTGCTCGGACCCGGCAGCCTCGAACTCAGGGCCCAGGTCGTCGTCTCCCCGCATCAGGATCGCCTCGGAGCTTAGAACTAGCGCGAAGCAGGCATCCCCAAGGTACAAACCAGCACCGCCGAACATGCGCTTGATCTCGACCGGCCCGAGTTCAGAGAAGTGGTCGAGCACGTATTCGCGAAATTCGGGCGACAGCGCCATTCAAGCACCTCCGAAGAAATCCCAGGCCGTCCAGATGCTTGCCCCGAACACGAGGATTGCCCCGACCGCGAACCAAAGTGGCGATGCCGGTGTCTCTGTTGGGAGGAATGTGATTGCGGTGTCGCTCCGCGGAATGATCGAGACCCGGACCAGACCATCGCCACGTATCTCGACTTCGCTGGCAAGATCTCTCACCGACATGTCCGGGGTATCCGGTGAGCCTGTTTCGACCTCGATCCGTCCAGTGGGCTCACCCTGCAGCGTGGTCGCGCGAAACCTGACGGAAGGCACAGCACGATCCACGGTCAGGATACACGTGCGTTCGCCAGCGCGTGCAAGTTGGGTCGTGGGGCGCCGGAGACGCCGCCAGCGCATCACATGCCTTCGAACTTGATCGATTCCCCGCAGCCACACGCTTCGGAGACATTGGGGTTGTTGAAGACGAATCCGCTTTCGAGCAGCGAGGTCTGATAGTCGATCTCGGTCCCGATCAGGAACATTTGCGCCATTGGCGCAATCATCACGCGGGCACCTTCTTTTTCGACAATCGCGTCATGATCGCCGATCTCGGTCGCGTGCTCCATGGTGTACTCCATGCCCGCACAGCCACCCTTCTTGACCCCGATCCGCAAGCCTTTGACCTCACCGCCATCCATCAGTGAGGAAATGCGCTTGATCGCCGCTGGCGTGAGCGTCACCGGATCTTTCCCGGGAATGCCGAACATTCAGACCTCCATCCTGCTCAAGATTGTTCCACGTGAAACACTTAACAGGTTGTTAATTCACATAAATCCGAGCTCCAGGCGGGCAACGTCGGTCAGCATTTCCATGCCCCAGGGCGGCTCCCACACCAACTGTACGTCGACCGTTTTCACCCCGGGCAGCGGCTCGACCGCATCTGCCACCCAGCCCGGCATCTCGCCCGCCACCGGGCAACCGGGCGCAGTCAGCGACATGTCGATTGCCACATCTCCTTCGTCCGAGATGCGAATCGAGTAGATCAGACCAAGCTCGAAGATATTCACCGGGATTTCGGGATCGTGCACCGAGCGGCAGGCGTCACAAATCGTCTCGTAGAGCGGATGCTCGGTCGAGGACGGCTTGATCAGCGGCTCGGCTGTGGACTGATCGGTCGGAGTCTGGTCGGTCATACGCGATCCCGTTCTGCTGTTGCCCCTCATATAGCGTGGCGTTGCACGTTTTGAAATGGGGGCTAGAACGGCCCGATGACAGAGAGATTCCGATTTTCGATCCACGCGCGGGACGGCAAGGCCCGCACCGGCGCGATCCAGACGACGCGCGGTGCGATCAGGACACCTGCCTTCATGCCGGTTGGCACAGCGGCGACCGTCAAGGCGATGCTTCCCGACAGCGTTGCAGCGACAGGTGCAGATATCCTGCTGGGGAACACCTATCACCTGATGTTGCGCCCTGGATCCGAACGGATTGCGCGGTTGGGTGGGCTGCACAAGTTCATGAACTGGGGCGGGCCGATCCTGACCGACTCTGGTGGCTTTCAGGTGATGAGCCTGACGGATCTGCGCAAGATGACCGAGCAGGGGGTTGAGTTCGCCTCGCACATCGACGGATCGCGTCACATGCTGAGCCCTGAGACGTCGATGAAGATCCAGCGCGATCTTGGCTCGGACATCGTCATGTGCTTTGACGAATGTACGCCGTACCCGGTGGAGAAGGACGCCGCTGCGACCTCGATGCAGCTATCGATGCGCTGGGCGTCGCGCTCGCGCGAGGCGTTTGGGGATCGACCCGGTCATGCACTCTTCGGCATCCAGCAGGGATCCGTGTGGGAGGATCTGCGCGGCGAGAGCGCCGAGAAACTCGCGGCGATCGGGTTTGACGGTTACGCCGTCGGGGGTCTGGCGGTCGGCGAGGGGCAGGAGGAGATGTTCCGCGTTCTGGACTTTGCGCCGGGACAGTTGCCGGACGACAAGCCGCGCTACCATATGGGTGTCGGCAAGCCGGATGCCATCGTCGGCGCCGTGCGGCGTGGGATCGACATGTTCGACTGTGTGCTGCCGTCTCGTTCGGGCCGAACCGGGCAGGCGTTCACGCGGCGCGGCGTGGTCAACCTGAAGAACGCGAGGCACCAGGATGATCCGCGTCCGCTGGACGAGGATTGCCTGTGCCCGTGCTGCTCGTCCTACAGCCGGGCTTACCTGCACCATGTCTTCCGCGCGAAAGAGATCATATCGTCGATGCTGCTGACCTGGCACAATCTGCATTACTATCAGGAATTGATGGCAGGTCTTCGAGCCGCGATTGCGAACGGACGTCTGGACGCCTACGTTAAAAACTTCGAGGCTGAACGGAGCCGGGGTGACATTAACCCGCTGTAGAAGCCTCACTTGCAGGGTGGACCTGCATCAGTGCACAGGTCATACAGTCGGCAGAGACGCGGCGCGAGGTCACATGAGCTTTCTGACAGAGTTCTTCACGTGGTGGAACGGCCAGACGATCGGCACCCGCCTGTTCACCGCGCGCAATGGTGAGCCGGTGGGCGAGGATGACGCCGGCAACAAGTTTTACCAGACACGCGACGGAAAGCGGCGGTGGGTAATCTACAATGGCGTGGCCGATGCAAGTGCTGTCTCCCCGGACTGGCATGGCTGGTTGCACCATACCTTTGCCGAGCCGCCAGAGGATGGCGGACTGCCGCGCAAGGACTGGGAAAAAGACCACACCCCAAACATGACGGGCACGGCCCTGGCTTATCGCCCGCCGGGCAGTGTCCTGACGCCCGAGACGCGCCCGCGCGCCGGTGGCGACTACGAAGCCTGGCAGCCGGAGTGATCTGATGGTCAGCAATGCAGCCGAAACGCTAATCGGCGCGGTGGTGCTCGCGGTAGCGGGCGGTTTTCTGGTCTATGCCGCCAACACCGCAGATGTCTCGGTGGGTGGCGGCGGGTACGACCTTAGGGCCGAGTTCCGCAAGGCCGAGGGCCTGAGCCTGGGCGGCGATGTCCAGATCTCGGGCGTCAAGATTGGCTCTGTCACATCGATCGAGCTGAACCCCGAAACCTTCCGGGCATCTGTGAATATGTCGATCCGGGACAATGTGAAGATCCCGGAAGACTCGGTCGCGAAGATCGCATCTGAAGGCCTTCTGGGTGGGAACTTCATTTCGGTGGATCCTGGCGGATCTGATTTCATGCTCGAGGACGGCGCTGAGTTCGAATTCACGCAAGGCTCGATCAACCTAATCGACCTGGTCGTGAAGTTCGGCCAGGGCTCCGAATAGGCGCCGCGTGCAGCTCGCCCGGTATATCTTGGCTGGTATCTGCGCCGCATCTGTTCAAGTGGTCGGCGGACCGGCGATAGCTCAGGACACTGTTCCAGTCATTGATGAGAGCCGCGTGATTATACCGCGTGCGAAGATCATTCGTTTGGATGATCAGGCGGTCGAGCCGAACGAGGCGCAAGCGGCTGGCTCGACCAGCGAGACGTCCACGCTTGCGCCAATTGGTGAAGCGGAACCGAAAGACCCACTTGCGGATCTGACAGAGGGGGCGGTCGGGACAGGGGCTGTTTTTTCGTTGTCCGAAGAGCAGTTGGCACTGCAATCCGATCCGACGACCGCGGTGGCCTTGCCCGAGACGACCGATGATGCCGATACACCGAAGATCCGGGTGCTCACGCCAGAGGGCACCGGTGATCGAGACGGCTCAACGACGGAATCGCCGGTCCGCGAAGATGCCGAACCGGCCGAAGAGACCGAAGATCAGGACGGCAAGCCACGCTGGCTACGCGAGCGGACCCGGCGTTTCAAGGTCGCGCCCAAGGGCGAAGAGACGCTGAACACGGATCGAAGTTTTGCGATCCCGATCGCTTCGGTCGACACCGAGATCAAGACCGGGGCGCGATTGCGCCAACTCGACAAGATGACAGGTCAGACGGTGACGTTCGAGTTGCTCGCGGGTGAGACGCGCCAGATCGATCGTCTGGTTGTCCATCTTGACGCGTGCCGGTCGCCGGAAAGCAATGCATCGCACGGGGTTATGGCGTTCTTGAACGTCCGGGACACCCGGAACATCGACGGCGAGCCTGATTTCACGGGCTGGATGTTTGCCGAGAGCCCGGCGTTATCAGCGCTCGACCACCCGCGCTACGATCTCTGGGTGATCAGCTGCACGATGTCCGCAGGCGCGGTGTCGGCGGTCAACGAATAGAAGTTTCCGCGCCGGGACAACGCCCTTTGAAGCAACTCGTGATAGTGGGCACGGGGCACAAGGCGTGCGCCCATATTCTCTAGATGCTGCGTCGTGAACTGGGTATCCAGCAACGAAAAGCCCCCGGCCTTCAAGCGAGCAACCAACCAGGCCAGAGCGATCTTCGAGCCGTCACGCATGCCGCTGAACATGCTTTCGCCAAAGAATGCCGCGCCGAGTCTGAGGCCATAGAGACCTCCGCGAAGCTGATCGTTTTGCCAGACTTCGACTGAATGCGCGTAACCCATGTGGTGCAGGCGGATGAAAAGATCGCGGATCTGGGCGTTGATCCAGGTTTCTGGCCGATCGGCACAGGCGTCGAGGACATCGACGAAGGCTGTATCAATCCGCACGCGATAATCGTGACGCATCAGTCGCTTACGAAGGCTTCTTGAGAGGTGAAAGCCATTGAGAGGCAGGATCCCGCGTTTGCGCGGATCAACCCAATACAGCGACTCCGCTTCTGCACTGTCGGACATCGGGAACACGCCGGCCCCGTAAGCCCGCAGGACCAGCTCCGGCGTCAGTTCGAGATCGTCGGCGTCACCGTCTTTCATACGCTCATCATACTATGTGAAAACCACAACTTCGTAACGTCCGTCTTGTCGCGGTGGGTGCCGGGCTAGGTCGCGCGATCGTTCCACGTCTCGAGCCATTCTTCGAGCCAGTGGATGTTGTAGTCGCCTGCAACGAGATCGGGGTTATCAAGAAGCGCTTCGAACAGCGGCAACGTCGTGTCGATTCCGCCGATGATGACCTCGCCCAGGGCGCGGCGCAAACGCATCAGACAGTCTGCGCGGTCAGCGCCAGCCACAATCAGCTTGCCGATCAGGCTGTCGTAGTTGGGGGGCACGCGGTACCCGGCATAGATGTGCGAGTCCATGCGCACACCGAGTCCTCCGGGTGCGTGATAGGTCGTGATGAGACCCGGGGCTGGCGCAAAGGACGGGATCGATTCCGCATTGATCCGGCATTCAATCGAATGCCCGTGCGGAACCAGATCGTCCTGCCGGAAACTGAGTGGCAGACCACAGGCGATGCGGATCTGTTCCCGGACAAGATCAACGCCGTACACCGTTTCGGTGACAGGGTGCTCGACCTGCAGCCGGGTGTTCATCTCGATGAAATAGAACTCGCCATTCTCGTAAAGGAATTCGATCGTGCCGACGCCGCGATACCCCATCTGTCCGATCGCATCGGCGCAGGTTTTGCCAATTTGCGCACGCGTATCCGCGTCGATCACAGGTGATGGTGCTTCTTCGAATACTTTCTGGTGCCGGCGCTGCAAGGAACAGTCGCGCTCGCCCAGGTGACAGGCGTTCCCGTGCATGTCCGCGACGACCTGAACCTCGATATGACGCGGCGTCCCGAGGTACTTCTCGAGATAGACTGCGTCGTCACCGAAGGCCGCCTTGGCCTCGGCACGTGCGGAGCTGAAGGCGGGTGCCAGATCGCTCTCGGTCATCGCGACCTTCATACCACGGCCACCGCCACCGGCTGCCGCCTTGACCAGAACCGGATAGCCGATGTCGGCCGCGACCTTCAGCGCCTCGTCGACGTCTGCGACGCCACCGTCCGAGCCGGGAACACATGGGACGCCAAGGCGCTTCATCGTGTCTTTTGCGGCGATCTTGTCCCCCATGACCCTGATGTGGTCGGCTGTTGGACCGATGCACGCGAGGCCGCTTTCCTCGACAATCTCGGCAAACCCAGCGTTCTCGGACAGGAACCCATAACCCGGGTGGACAGCTTCAGCGCCGGTGATCTCGCAGGCCGTCAGGATCGCTGGCTGGTTGAGATAGCTCTGCAGGGACGCAGGTGGCCCGACACAGACGCTTTGGTCCGCGAGGCGGACGTGCATCGCATCCGCATCGACCGTCGAATGGATCGCGACGGTGGAGATGCCCATCTCTCGCGCGGCGCGGATCACGCGAAGGGCAAGCTCTCCGCGGGTGGCGAGCAGGATTTTCTTGAACATCTGCGTCTGTCCGGCGGTTACTCGATGATCACGAGCGGTTCGCCGAACTCCACCGGCTCGGCATTCTCCACCAGAATTGACCGACCGCGGCCCGAGCGCGGTGCCGGGATCGAATTCATCGTCTTCATGGCTTCGATAATCAGGATCGTCTCGCCCTCGCTGACATCGTCACCGGGGGACACGAAGTTGTCCGAGCCCGGTTCGGGCGCCAGATAGACGGTTCCGACCATCGGCGCAGTTACGGCATTCGTCAGGTCAGGCCCCGCGCTGTCAGCAGGTGCCAGGGCGGCTGGTGCAACCACGGCAGCGGGAGCCGGTGCGACAGCGATCGATGCAGGCGCCGGTGCGCTGATGTGCTGAACCGGGGCGGTTGACGCCCGGGAAAGGCGTACCTTCAGTTCATCGTCCTGGCCGTATTCGCGCTCGACCTCGATCTCGGCAAGGTCGGAGTTATTCAGCAGGTCTGCGAGAGCCTGGATGAACGCGATATCCTGTTCCGTGCTTTTGCTCACCTGCGTCTGTCTCCCCGATCGGATGTGTCCAGCGGCGCCGGGGCATCGGTGTTGCCACGCGCGGACAATTTTCGGCGCTTATAAGCAAAATACGCGCTGGGTCAAAGAATTGCGGTGATTGGCATGGCTTTTCCGCCCGCCAAAGGCGTTACATATCCGGGCTTTAGGGTACGCTGGTTCACGCTGTCGGACGGGCGCCGACAAACAGTGAAGATGGGTCAAGTGGCCCGTCAGCTACGCTCGGCCCGGGCATCCTGAATAGCGCCCAACAGCTCGTCGACGGGCAGGTATCCTCGAATCACCTCATTGCCAACGATGAAGGCCGGTGTTCCTTGCAGGTTCAACGCCTGGGCCAGTGCGAAGTTACTTTGAAGCCTGTCGTCGATTTCAGAACTGCCTGCGCGGGCCTTGAGTTCAGCGATATCATAGCCGACGCCACTGGCGATCTTGTACGCCACCTGCTCGGTCAGATTTCCGTTGTAGGACATCAGTGCGTCGCTGAGATCTTCGTATTTCGAGCGATCGACGTCCAGAGCCGCGAGCGCCATGCGGCCAGCCGCGACCGAGTCTGGACCGAGGATCGGGAACTCCTTCACGATCAGCCGCACATTGGGGTCGCGGTCCAGCACTTCCTGCACTTCCGGGTGTGCGCGCTTGCAGAAGCCGCACCGGTAGTCGAGAAATTCGACCATTGTGACGTCGCCATCCGGGTTGCCACCAACGAACGAGTATCCGTCCTCGAAGATCGCTTCGGCGTGCGCTGCAACCAGATTGCGGTCAGCGTTCTGTGCCGCCATGTTGCGGCGCTGTTCCAGAATCTGGATCGCTTCGAAGATAACCTCGGGGTTCTCCAGCAGGTAGTTGCGCACTTCGTTGCGAAACGCGGCCCTTTCGGACGCGCTCATCTCCTGGAAGTCCAGATCCGCGGCGGGAAGAGCCGCGGGGAACAGGGCCGTTGCGGCCAGTGCAAGTGACATCAGCGTAAGGCGCATGCTGCGAAGCTCCCGATCTCAGTCTTTGCCGGTATCGAGCTTCAGGATGTCCTGTGCCCTGAGCCAACCTGGCGAACCATTGGGCAATATACCTGCTGCCCGTCTGGCGAGCGATACTGCATTCTTCACATTCCCGACAAGGGCATATCGCTCGGCCGTGGCAAGCGTCGCCATCCCGGTGTCGCCAGCGCGCTCGTAAGCGGTCGCCAGATCGCGCAGCACGGACGCATCTGCGAGGTCATCCGAACGGGCGTCTTGCAAGACGTCGAGCGCCTCGGCAGCGGTGCCCGGCGTGCGCAGTTGAAGCAGGTTACGGCCCAAGCCTGCTTTGATCAGAGGCTCGTTTGGCGCGAGGCTCACGGCCCGGCGATAATAGGGCAGGGCCTGTGCTGCTCTCCCCGATTCCAGCAGGATCTGTCCCTTGAGTTCGATGTAGAAAGCGTCGTTCGGCTTCAGCGCCAGCAGGCGATCCATGGTGCCCACTGCACCAGCGGGATCAGGCACTCGATGAAGCGCGATGGCCTTTTCGTAGAGCACCATCTCGGAGTCCGGAAGTTCGGCGAGCCTCTCGAGAACACGCTCGGGGCTGCGCAGGAAGCCCTTCAGCTTCGCCTGCATGCGGTCGAACCAGTACTCACGGTCGGGATTCGGCGGAAAAGTGGTGTCGCGCCGCTCTGCGACACGCCGCTCGAGCAAGGACATCCGTTCCGTGCCGAGCGGGTGTGTCAGAACGTAGGGGTCGAGATTGCCGATGGACAGGACTTCCTGCCCGCGAAACCGTTCGATGACCCGCAGCAGGCCGATCGGATCGATCCCGGCACGCGTGAGATAGGATATTCCGGCCTGATCGGCCGAGGCCTCTTCCGCCCGATTGAACTTCAGAAGCGATCGCTGGATGGCGCCCTGCGAGCCTGCGGCAAGGGCTACGCCTGCATCTCCGCCGCCCGCGACGCCCGCAGCAATCCCGAGCAGCAAGCCGACCAGCGCTGGTCCCCGCGCGTTGCGAAAGTTGATCGCGCGCCGGGCTTCATGTCCGCCCGAGATGTGACCGGTTTCGTGCGCAATGACCCCCAGGACCTCTTCTGGAGTATCAAGATCCATCAGCAAGCCCGTGTGAAGAAAGATATTTCGCCCGCCAGTGACAAAGGCGTTCAGGCTGCGATCATTGATTATGTAGAGGTCGACGGTGCTGGGTGTGAGCCCGGCGGCCTGGAAGATCGGCGCGGACATCCCCTTCAGCGTGCGCTCGATCTCAGCGTCGCGGATCAACGATCGCGCATCGGCGGCGCCGGACATGATGCATGCGGTGAACACGGCGAGAATAGCAAGGGTCGACCTGATTGCTCTCACGTTCTGCGCTCCTGCCTGTCACCATGGCCCGGATGTGATACGGACTGAGGTGAGCATACTGTTCCGGTTTACAAGGGCAATCACCGTGCACGCTTCAAGACGCAGCCAGATATCACCTTTTCTCGTGATGGATGTGATGGAGGATGCCAGAAGGCTCGAGGCCGAGGGACGCGACCTTGTCCATATGGAGGTCGGGCAGCCCGGCACGCCTGCGCCAAAGGCCGCGCTGGACCGGTTGTCGGCGGAAATCGCCAGCGGTGCGCCAATGGGCTATACGGTTGCGCTGGGATTGCCGGAACTGCGGGAGGGGATCGCACGGCTGTACCGGGCCCGGCACGGGATAGATCTGGATCCGGCGCGCGCCGTGGTCACTTCGGGGTCGTCCTGCGCCTTTATCCTGGCCTTCCTTGCCTTGTTCGATGCCGGGGACCGCGTCGCCCTGGCCGACCCTGGATATCCGGCGTACCGCAATATTCTGCGGGCTCTGGATCTGGAGGTCGTGCGGGTCGAAGCGACGCTTGAGACAGGATTTCAACCCACGCCGCAACTGCTTGACTCTGAGGCAAATCTTGAAGGTCTGCTCGTTGCGAGTCCGGCCAATCCGACCGGTACAATGCTGTCGCGACCGGATCTTCAAGCTCTGGTGAACTGGTGCGCCGCGCGTGGCGTGTCGTTCATTTCGGACGAGATCTATCACGGTCTGACTTATGGGGAGAACGCTGTCTCGGCGCTGGAACTGACCGACGACGTGATCGTGATCAACAGCTTCGCGAAGTACTTTTCCATGACCGGATGGCGGATTGGCTGGATGGTCGTGCCACCCGAACTGGTCCGGACCATCGAAAACCTGAGCCAGAATCTGTTTATCTGCCCCAGTCACGCCAGCCAGATCGCAGCACTGGGCGCCCTGGACGCCACCGAGGAACTGGAAGGTCACCGAGCCGTCTACGCGCGCAACCGCGCACGGTTGATGATCGCGCTACCAAAGCTGGGATTTCGCGACATCGCCCCGGCGGACGGCGCGTTCTACGTTTATGCGGACATCTCGGAGCTATCCAACGACAGCCGGGACTTCTCGGCTCGCCTGCTGCGCGAGGGTGGTGTCGCGGCGACGATGGGACTGGATTTTGACCCAGAGCGTGGCCACCGGACGATGCGATTCAGCTTCGCCAGGACCGAGGCTGAGATCGAAGAGGGGATCCGCCGGATCGACGCATTTGTGAACCGTTGACCGGCCCGCTTAAGGTGGGCAATCGCTTCAATGTAGAAAGGACATCGCGGGTGATTCCGGGCATGACTTTCGTCACGTAATTTTCCATTAACCGGATATCGACGCCGATCCATTAACAGGACCTTAGCGTTGGCAGCGGTCGAATTTTCGATGCGAAAGCACGGGCGACGGCTGGCCGCCCGCGCCTCAGATCAGCCGCTATCTGCCGAACGACCACCATCCACGCCGCTTGGGCTTCGGCGGGGATTCAGGGTCCGGCGCGGAGTCAGCCGCCACGGTTTCAAGAACAGGCTCCGGTTTCGGGGCAGGCGCTTCAGGCTCAGCCGGTATCTCGGCGACCAGTTCCGGCTCGGCGGGGTCTTCCACCGGGTCTGGATCAGCGGCCTGATCTGCCGAATCTTCCTCGGACGTGGAGTCGGTCGGTGCTTCAGCGATCTGCGTTGGATCGCTCTCAGCGGCAGTGACCTCCGGTGACGCGTCGCCGGTATCCACGGCGTCCACGGATGCCGTGGTCTCTGAAGGTTCCGAGACTTCAGCGGTCGCGGGATCTGCCGTGGCACCCTCGTTGTCCGATTCAGGCTCTTCGAGATCGACGACCGCCATTCCGGTCGCCTCCTGATTCTCGGTCCCGTTGGCCTCGTCACCGCCCTTGCGATTGCGGCCACCGCGCCGGCGACGGCCACCACGACGCGAACGGCGCGGGCGATCGTCGTCACCTTCGTCGCCGGAGCCGTCTTCGGCGTTGTCCTGCGATCCGGTGTCCTGGGCTTCGGACTCTTGCCCGGCCTCCTCGCCCTTATCTTCGCCGCGCCTGCGGCGCCCGCCGCGCTTGCCGCGCCGACGGCGCGACTTCGCATCGTCATCCCGCTCGGGGTCAACCGTCTCGGCCTCTTCGCCCAGATCGTCATTCGACACAACGGATGACGACGTGACCACATCGGATTGACGCACCGGACGATTGGTTTGTGAGCGAGACCGTTCGATATCGTAATTCGGGCGGCTGAGCAGTGGAGCGGCCAGGATCGCGACGGACACTCCGTGCCGTTCCTCGATCTGCGCCAGGGTCTCGCGCTTGTGGTTGATCAGGTAGTTTGCGATCGAGACGGGAACCTTGATGGTGATCTGGTTGGCACGGCTGCGCACGCCTTCCTCTTCGACCTCGCGCAGGATGGAAAGCGTCAGGTTCTCGTCCGACCGGACCAAACCGACACCGTGGCAGGTCGGGCAGGGCTGGGTCGTCGCCTCGAGCATCCCCGGACGCAGGCGCTGGCGCGACATCTCCATCAGTCCGAAGGCCGAGATCCGGCCGACCTGGATACGCGCGCGATCGGTCTTGAGCCGGTCCTTCATGCGCTTCTCGACCGCCCGGTTGTTCCGGTTCTCGTCCATGTCGATGAAATCGATGACGATCAGACCCGCGAGAGCGCGCAGGCGAAGCTGGCGAGCGACCTCGTCGGCCGCCTCGAGGTAGGTCTGCACCGCCGTCTCTTCGATCGAGCCCTGCTTCGTCGCGCGACCCGAGTTGACATCGATCGCCACCAGCGCCTCAGTGACGCCGATCACGATGTACCCGCCCGACTTGAGCTGCACGGTCGGGTTGAACATCCCGTTCAGATAGCTTTCGACCTGGTACCGGCTGAAAAGCGGGATCGGATCCGCGTACGGTTGCACGTTCTTGGCGTGCGACGGCATGAGCATCTTCATGTACTCTTTGGCCTCGCGGTAGCCCTGTTCGCCCTCGACCTGGATCTGGTCGATCTCCTTCGAGTAAATGTCACGGATCGAGCGTTTGATCAGCGAGCCTTCCTCATAGATCAGCGCGGGTGCTACGGATTTCAGCGTCAGGTCGCGAATCTGCTCCCACTGCCGGGTCAGAAACTCGTAATCGCGCTTGATCTCGGCCCGTGTGCGATCCGCGCCCGCTGTGCGGACGATCAGGCCCATGCCTTTGGGGACTTCCAGTTCGTTCGTGATCTCGCGCAGGCGTTTACGATCCGCCGCGTTGACGATCTTGCGGCTGATCCCGCCGCCGCGTGCCGTGTTGGGCATCAGCACGCAATAGCGGCCCGCGAGGCTGAGATACGTGGTGAGTGCGGCACCCTTGTTGCCGCGCTCTTCCTTGACGACCTGAACGAGCAGGATCTGGCGGACCTTGATGACGTCCTGGATCTTGTAGCGTCTGCGCGCGCGAATGCGGGTCGAGGCGACTTCCTCGTGGACGTCATCCGCGCCGACCTGTTCGACCTCATCGGTGACGTCATCGTTGGCGTCGCCATCGCTGTCATCGACGGACTGTTTGCGGTCGTTGCGGGGTTTGCGACGGCGCCGCGGCTTTCTGGGCGCCTCCTGTTCGTCGTCTGACGCGCTTTCGGTTTGCGCAGCGTCGGCGTCGTTGGCCTGGCTGGTGGCCGTGCTATCGGCGGCTGCCTCGGCGCCTTCTGGCTCGGGATCTGTTTGCTCTGATGTGTCAGCAACGGGAGCGTTCCCATCTGCCTCGACATCGCTGGCGGCGCTAGCATCGGCATCGGCATCGGCGTCTGCTGCTTGAGATGGCTGGTCCGGGGATGCATCTGACGCGGTGGCACCTTCGGGCGCAGTTTCCGCTTCTGGTGCGGGCTGCGGCTCGTCAGTTGCGTCTTGGGTCTCCTCGACGACCGCGTTGTCCGGTGCATCGGTCTCGGTTTCGATAGGTGCATCCGGTGTCTCATCCGCGGCGACGGAGTTCGCTTTGCGCGCGGTTTCGGCGTCCTCGGAGATCCGGTCGTCATCGTCCAGACCAGCCGCCTCGGCGACTGTCTTGGGCGGAAGATCGCCATGCTCTGCGGTGTCTTTGGCGTCGGGTTCCAAGGCATCACTGGCCACGTCATCGGCCAACGGTGCGGACGATGTTTCGGCGGCGACGGTTGGCTCTGGTGCCGCATCGTCAGTCGCAGAGGCGCTCTCGGCGACCGGTTCGGGCTCCGTCGCTTCGGCGCCCGTGTCCGATTGAGCGACCTCAACCGGATCGGCTGCGCCACTGGTGTCGTTTTGCGTGCCATCGGCGGGCGCGGGGTCTTCGTCACCCGCAGTGTCTGCCGATGCGACATCGTCGGTATTCTCTGCGGTATCCGTATCCGCCAGTTCGGGGTCAGCGGCACCGTCATCGACGGCATCAGCCGCATCGTCCTGCGCTGCATCGCCTTCGATCGCATCTGCCATCTCGAGGCCGCGCGGGACAGAGCCCCCGGCGGAGAAGTCCATCGCGTCGACGGCTTCGCTGGGATCGATGTCGATCACTTCCAACCCGGCGACAGGTGCCGCCGCGGCCGAAGTGTCATCACCCCCGTCAGAATCGCCGTTATCTTTGTCCGACTGGGCCGCGCGCGGCTTGCGGCGCCGGCGTTTGGGACGCTCTTCGGCTTCACTGTCCTCTTCGCGACGGCGCTGTTCTTCTTCCTCGCGCTCCTCTTCTGCGAGGAGTGCTTCGCGGTCCGCGATCGGGATCTGGTAGTAATCCGGATGAACTTCCGAGAAGGCCAGGAAGCCGTGGCGGTTTCCGCCGTATTCGACGAACGCTGCCTGCAGTGAGGGTTCGACCCGCGTTACCTTGGCGAGGTATATGTTCCCTGCAAGCTGGCGCTTGTTGATCGATTCAAAATCAAAATCCTCGACCTTATTTCCGTCCACCACAACAACCCGGGTCTCTTCCGGGTGGGTGGCATCGATAAGCATTTTCTTTGCCATGTCTCATATCGGCGCCTTCGACCGGGCGGCGCACAGGTGCCCCGCTCAAATCGTTGATACCGCTTTCTTTTCCAGGATGAAGCACCGCATACATCACCAGCTTTCGCGCCCTCGGGCGCGTTCTGTGAAGCCGTGATATCTGATCTGCGGAAGCTGATCATCATCTCTCTTCCAGTACCGGCCAAAAGCGCGGCACAAGCGAACTATAATTCGCGACTGCGAGCCGCGCTCCGGCTCTGCCATCATCCGATGAGACGTGCGGCGTGATGGGATTTATCGCCATCCGGGGCCGTCTGACCTGATGCTCAGCAACGATTAATGAATGTAACTAACCGTTGGCGATCCCCAAGATGCTCGGGGAGGTAGAGCCGACTTCCCCCTATAGACCCAAAAATCCGAGGAATACAAACGGTTTCTCGCAACGGCGTGGGAGATCGCGTTCTCGATTTGGACCAATCAGAAGACGACCGCCTCCAAATGACTGTCTTTCTGGCCTGCTGCCCGGCCGATCGGTGTTCGCAGTGAATGGAGTTGTCTACCGAGATCGTATAAACTTTCGTAAAAAGCGCCACGAAAGCGCCACGCAAGATCGGCTGAGCAGTACATGCGAATTGGCAAACGATACCTTCGGATCAGGCTGTTCGGCCTTATGCTCGGCGCCGTATGGCTTGGCCTTGGCCTGGTTCCGAGTGCGATCCATGCGACGCCGGTCGTGACCAGCCTGTCGCATGGGCTGCATCAGGATCGCGTGCGCATCATTCTGACGATTTCGGAGGAACCGGCCTTCGCGCTGTTCACACTGAATGATCCGGATCGTCTCGTGCTGGATCTTCCCGCCTTCGATTGGCAACTGACGGACGAGGAAAGTGCGACTGCGATTCCGTACGTTTCGGCTTTGCGGCACGGCCTGTTCCGCCGCGACCGGGCGCGGATCGTGATGGATCTGGAGCAACCTCTGGTGGTCGAGCGTGCGTTCTCCAAACCTGTGCAGGGCACGGAACCCGCACGGCTGGTGATCGACCTTGCGCCAACGAGCCGTGCGGCATTCGATGAGCGGGCAGGCTGGCCCGAGAATGCCAGATGGCGGGAGACCTTTCCCGGAGAGATGTCGGATCGCACCGACGATGCGATCGTGATCGCGATTGACCCGGGGCATGGAGGCATCGATCCGGGTGCGAATGCCGGACGGTTGCAGGAGAAGGCGATTGTTCTGGCGTTCTCGAAGCGTCTCGCGGCCGAGCTGGAGGCGCGGCCGGGTTTTCGGCCCTTCCTGACCCGGAGCGAAGATATCTTCGTGCCGCTTTCGGAGCGAGTGGCCCTGTCGCACAAGGCGGGCGCGAACATGCTGATTTCGGTCCATGCCGACGCGGTGGAAGCGGGTATTGCGAACGGATTGTCGGTCTACACGCTGTCCGAAAAAGGGTCGGACGATGCTGCCGAGGCTCTCGCCGCGCGAGAGAATCGCTCGGATGTGATTGCCGGCGCGGATCTTGGCGGCGAGACCGACAACCTGACGCGCTTGCTGGTCGAATTGGCGCAACGCGGCACCAAGGTCGAATCGCAGAAGCTGGCGACAGCGGTGCTGGGCGCGTTGGGGGATGATCTAGAGCTGCTCAGAACGCGCCCGATGCGTCAGGCGAATTTCAGGGTGCTCAAAGCGCCGGACATTCCGTCGATCCTGCTGGAGCTGGGATTTCTGAACAGCGTGCGGGATCAGAAAAGGTTGGTTGATCCGGCATGGCAGGCGGCGGCGGCGCGGGCCGTTGCGGATGGGATCGAGGCATGGAGCCGTGCGGCCTCGTCGGGGTTCTTGAAGTCCAAGTGATTTCGAGCCGCGCGTGATGTCGCAAGGATTCTTCACTTCTTCGCTTGAGGTCTATGGCGCGCGCGCCGCTTGCGATATGAAAGGGCGGGGACGCGTACGATTCCGGTATTCAGAGGTCTTATGATCCGGCTGTTGGCAACAATTTTCTCGAACGTCGCGCTGTTGGGCAGCTTTGCCTTTGGCGGCATGATCGCGATTGTCCGGGCGTTTGGCTCGGACTTGCCCAGCTACGATGAGTTGCGGAACTATCAACCGGCCATGTTGAGCCGCGTCTATTCGGGCGAGGGCGAGGTCATCGCCGAGTTCGCGCGCGAGCGGCGCGTGTTCGTGCCGGTGAACGAGGTGCCGGAACTTGTGAAGCAGGCGTTCATCTCGGCCGAGGACAAGAATTTCTATTCGCACCCGGGTATCGATGCGGGCGGAATCGCCAAGGCCATCGCGCGGTTCGCTCAGGCCCGTGCGACGGGGCGTCCGGCGCAGCTGACAGGGGCCTCGACGATCACACAGCAGGTCATGAAGAACTTTCTGCTGTCGTCCGAGCGTGCTCTGGAACGCAAGGTGAAGGAAGCCATCCTGGCCGTGCGCGTCGAGACCGCGATGACCAAGGACCAGATCCTGGAGCTTTATCTAAACGATATTTTCCTGGGCGCGCGGTCCTATGGCATCGTCGCTGCTGCCGAAAACTACTTTGGCAAGACGCTGGAGGAATTGCAGCCCGAGGAAGCCGCCTACCTCGCCGCCTTGCCCAAGGCGCCGTCGACCTATCACCCGATCAAGAACCGAGCCCGCGCCACCGCCCGCCGCAACTACGTGCTGCGCGAGATGGGGGAAAACGGCGCGATCTCGACCACCGAAGCCCGCGCGGCGCAGGACAGGCCGCTGAACACGGTGCTGGAGGAGCGGGACCCGACGGTGATCGCGTCCTTCAAGCGCAGCTACTTCACCGGCGAGGTCCGGCGCCAACTGATCCGCGAGGTTGGGACCAAGAACCTCTACCACGGTGGTTTGACGGTGCGCGCGACCGTCGACGATGAATTGCAGGACATCGCCGAGGCGGCGTTGCGGCGGGGTTTGGAGAAATACGATCGGGGTCGCGGCGACTATCAGGGCCCGGTCGACGTTCTGCCGGAAGTGACGAATGGCGAGACCGGCATCTGGCGTGAACTGCTGGCAAAGTCCGATGCCCCTCGCGACATTGCGGGCTGGAACCTCGGCGTCGTACTGGAGCTTGGGAACAACACGGTGCTTGTCGGCGCCGAGGGCACGGACGAGGCCGCCGAGGGCAGAGCGCCTGGCGAGATCCGGCTGAGGCTGTCCCGCGAGAAGGAGTGGATCCGCCGGACCCCGACCCGCAATGGCCGCCCGCGGTCGACTGCGGATATCTGGGCACCGGGCGATGTCATCTATGTCAAACGCGAGGATGAAGGCTGGTCGATGCGCCAGATCCCGGCGGTCCAGGGTGCCTTCATGGCGATGGACCCGCACTCTGGGCGCGTGCTGGCGCTGCAAGGCGGTTTTTCCTACGAACAAAGCTCGTTCAACCGGGCCACTCAGGCCAAGCGGCAACCGGGATCCAGTTTCAAGCCGTTCGTCTACGCGGCGGCACTCGATGTCGGATACACGCCCAGGACGCGCGTGCTGGATGGGCCGATCAAGATCGGATCGGGTCGGAGCGCTTGGGCGCCGAAGAACTCCTCGGGCAAGTTTTACGGGCCGACCACGGTGCGCAAGGCGTTGGAGCGGTCGCTGAACACCGTGACCGTGCGGCTTGCGCAGGCCATCGGGATGGACCGCGTCGGCCAGTATGCCGAGCGGTTCGGTGTGTACGAGAACATGCCGGAGACGCTGAGCTATTCGCTTGGTGCCGGTGAGACGACGCTGTGGCAGATGGTTGCGGCTTATGGGATGTTCGCCAATGGCGGGAAGCGGGTGCAGCCGACGGTGATCGACCGGATCCAGAACCGCCATGGCAAGACGCTGTTCCGCCATGACCCGCGATACTGCCAGGGGTGCGACTCGGGGGCGTACGATACCGGCCGGACGCCCATTCTGTTCGATCAGCGCAGCCAGATCATGGACCCGGTGACCGCATATCAACTGGTGTCCATGCTGGAAGGTGTTGTGCAGAACGGTACGGCCCGGCGCACGGTTGGCGGGCTGGGGTTCCCGGTTGCTGGCAAGACCGGAACGACGAATGACAGCAAGGATGCCTGGTTCGTCGGGTTCACTGAGAACATGGTGGCCGGGTGCTTCATCGGCTATGACAACCCGACGCCGATGGGGCGGAGTGCCTATGGCGGCACGCTGTGCGGACCGGTGTTCAAGGAGTTCATGGGCAAAGCCGCCAAGGCGTTCCAGCCGGGCAACTTCCGCCGACCGAACGAAAACAGCGGTCTGATTACCATCAAGTTCCACCGTGATACCGGCGAACGTCTGCCTGACGACGCCGAAGGCGATTTCGTCGTGACCGAGGTCTTCAATCTCGGCGCACCGCCGGAGATCCTGATCAGTGAAGCTGACCGTCTGGAACTGGCGAGCGATGCCGATCTGTTCGCGGCGGCCGGATCTGATCTGCCCTATCTGCTGCCCGAAGGTCAGGACATTCCCTTATCCCTCGGCCCGTCCTCGGGTGGCAGCGGCGGTGGCGGTGGGGCGACGATCCAGCCGAGCAATGTTGGACTTGGCACAGGCGGTCTGTACTGAGGGGGCGATGGGCGGCAGATCGCCGGAAAAACGCACCTCCTGATTGCCTCTGGCTTTCCGTGCCTTGCCGCCTGCGATACTCCGTGACAAGCAATGTGGATGCAGTTGTCCACGCCCACGACGCGTTCGGCGTCCATCATCATGTTCATCGCCGCTTCGATGTGGGGCCTTTATTGGCTGCCGCTGCGGTCGCTCGAGGACATGGGCGTTGATGGCGGTTGGGCAATCGCACTGCTGAACTTCCCCGCCGCCATCGTTCTGGCAGCGTTCGTGATCTGGTCATGGCGCGAGCATCGCGGTTATGTCGGACGTGCGATCGTCATCGGGATCTTCACCGGGGCAGGGCTGGCGCTGTATGGAAGCGGATTGGTGCTGTCGTCGGTGGTGCGTGCCACACTGCTTTTCTACCTCGTCCCAGTCTGGGCGACACTGATCGGTCTGATCTGGCTTGGAGAGAAAGCAAATTGGCAGCGCTGGGCCGCGATTGTTGTCGGGCTGATCGGGCTTGTGCTTTTGGTTTCGGGCGGTGGATCGGTCCCGCTGAACATCGGCGATCTTTTCGCCATCCTGTCGGGCATGTTCTGGGCTGTCGGTGCTGCTCTGATCGTCAAGCACGCGGATGTCCCTGTGCCTGGGATGGTCATGGTGCAGTTCGTTGTGACCGGCACCGGGGCCCTGGCGCTTGCCGCACTTGCTGGGACAGGCGGGTTTGCCTTGCCAGAGGCCAGCGCGCTTGAGGCAGCGCTGCCGACCGCCACCGTGATCTCGGTGGTGATCTTCCTTCCGGCCGTCGCTGTCATCTTCTGGGTGCAGAAGTTCCTGTTTCCGGGGCGTGCCGGTTTGCTGATGATGTCCGAGGTTCTGATGGCCGTCATCTCGGCCAGCCTGCTGATCCCTGAGGAGCGCATGTCCACGGTCGAGTGGACCGGTGCAGCACTGATCATTTCGGCCTGTCTGATCGAGGTTCTTCTGACGCCGCAACAGGATCCCAACGCGGTGAAAGCCTGACGCCACGGTTTGGCGGTTGCCGAAGCATTTCAGGTGCTGCGCGTGGTATCCGCAGGTCCGGCACGAGGCAGGATCGCCATGAACTCAGATGCGCCAGACAAGTTCCCCGAGTATCTGCTGCTGGCGCTTTTGGCGTTGCTCTGGGGCGCGTCTTACCTGTTCATGAAGGTCGCGTTGGCCGAGATCCCGCCTGTAACCCTGATTGCGGTGCGGGTGACGATCGCCGCGCTTTTCCTGATGCTGGTGATGCGGGTTCGATCCGAACAGCTGCCGCGCGACCGTCGCAGCTGGCGGATGCTGTTGATCCAGTCCTTTTTCAACGCGATCGGGGCGTGGATCATCCTGGCCTGGGGACAACAGTTCGTCAGTGCGGGGTTGGGCAGCGTGCTGAACTCGACCTCACCGATCTTCGTGTTCTTCATCACTCTGCTGCTGACCCGGCACGAAGTGGTGAACTGGCGCAAGTTGATCGGTGCCTGTCTGGGCGTACTGGGCGTTATGGTGATCGTCGGTACGGACGCGCTTGCGGGCTTGGGGCGCGAGGTCGCCGGGCAGATCGCCGTGCTGATCAGCGCGATGCTGTATGCGTGTGCCGCGATTTACGGAAAGCGTTTCACGCATCTGAGTGCGACTGCGACCGCTGCCGGAACGATGATCTGGGCGATGGTCATCCTGGTGCCGCTGAGCCTGTGGATCGACCGGCCCTGGTTACTTCGGCCATCGTGGAGCGCGGTCGCGGCGGCAGGACTGCTCGGGTTGTTTTCAACAGGCCTTGCGCTGTTGATTTACTTTCGCCTGCTCAAAACGCTGGGATCGTTGGGAACAGCAAGCCAGAGCTTTCTGCGCGCCGGCGTCGGCGTGCTTCTCGGCATCACCTTTCTTGACGAGACGCTCACGACCACGGTGGCGCTGGGCGTTTGCATCGCAATTCTGGGTGTCGCGTTGATCAACTGGCCGACGGCTCGGCGCTGATCCGGGCACCTGACTTTACGCAGAGGACCGGGTTCGCTATCTCCCTCGTTCGCGGTGACGCCAGACAGCGTGACCCAAATCTGCGGAGTGTTGAATGAAAGCCGAGACCGAGAACCTGGTGGCCGAGATCGAGAAGTCGCTGGACCTGTTGCGCCAGCGTCTGAACTGGGACACCGCGGAGCATCGGCTTGAGGAAATGAACGCACGCGCCGAGGACCCGGAGCTGTGGAACGATCCGGCAAACGCGCAGAAGGTGATGCGCGAGCGTCAGAAGCTGGCCGATGGCGTGGACGGATACAAGGTCTTGGCGCAGGGACTGGCCGACAATGTCGAGCTGATCGAGATGGGCGAGGCCGAAGACGACGCGGATATTGTCGCCGAGGCCGAACAAGGCCTGGCCGACATCAAGGAAGAGGCGGCGGCGAAGGAGATCGAGGCGCTGTTGTCCGGCGAGATGGACGGCAACGATGCGTTCCTCGAAGTGCACTCCGGTGCCGGGGGCACGGAAAGCTGCGACTGGGCGTCGATGCTGTCGCGGATGTACCTGCGCTGGGCCGAGGCGCGCGGCTTCAAGGTGGAGTTGCAATCCGAGACACCGGGCGAAGAGGCCGGGATCAAATCCGTGACCTATCAGATCAAGGGCGACTCGGCGTTTGGCTGGTTGAAGACCGAGTCGGGCGTTCACCGGCTGGTCCGAATCTCGCCGTTCGACAGCCAGGCGCGGCGGCATACGTCGTTTTCCTCGGTCTGGGTTTATCCGGTGATCGACGACACGATCGAGATCGACATCCCGCCGAACGAGCTTCGGATCGACACGTACCGGTCGTCTGGCGCGGGCGGGCAGCACGTCAACACAACCGACTCGGCTGTGCGGATCACGCACATCCCGACGGGGATCGTCGTGACGTCATCGGAAAAGTCGCAACACCAGAACCGCGATATCGCGATGAAGGCGCTGCGCGCGCGGCTGTACGACATCGAGATGAAGAAGAAGACCCAAGCTATTCAGGACGCCCACGATGCGAAGTCCGATATTGGATGGGGGCATCAGATCCGGAATTACGTCTTGCAGCCATATCAACAGGTTAAGGATCTTCGCACGAAACTGGAGACCTCGGACACACAAGGGGTTCTGGACGGCAAGATCGATGCATTCATGGCCGAAGCACTCGCACAGGATGTGACTGGCAAGAGCCGCGGAGAGGCCGAGGAAGACGACGACTAGATATCCGTCGGTCTCGACCCGTCACCATCCCGTGTCAGGTCGTGCTTTGCCGCGACGGGTCCGCACCTCCATGTCCGTATCACAGACACTGATATTCAAATGGAGATGATCATGATCAAGACGAGTATTGCCGTTCTCGCCGTGGCCCTGGCCTGGAGCGCACCGAGCCACGCCTTTGGTTTTGGCGACGCTCTGGATCGTTACGAGCAACGCAAGATCCTGAAGGCCGAGTTCGAACGGAGCTCGAAGGTTGGCGGATACACCGATCCGATCACGGCCCTGATCAACCTTTTCAACGGCGAGACCGAGGAAAAGGATGTGCAGCGCACGATCAATGACGGGCAGGCGGCAAAGAAGTTCCTGTACGAGGAAGGCTCGAAGGCGAAATTCGACTAGCGCGGAGCCGTCTCGGCACTTGACCCAACCGGGGCAGGCGGCACACTCCTGCTCCATGACGACGGATCCGGCAAACCTATCCAAAGCCGCCGCGAAGGCGGAGATCTCGCCGTCGAGTGCGAGCGTGCGCCAGGCGAACGCGGCGTATCACACCGCTGACGCGCCCGAGATCTCGGATGCCGAATACGATGCGATGAAGCTTAGGCTTCTCGCCCTCGAAGCTGCGCATCCGGATCTGGCGAAAGCGGACAGCCCGACCCAGGTCGTGGGCGGCGCGCCCGCCGAGGGGTTCAGCAAGGTCCGGCACCGGGTTCCGATGCTGTCCTTGTCGAATGCCTTCGCTGACGAGGATGTCACCGAGTTCGCGGACCGCATCCGCCGGTTCCTGTCCTTGGCCGAGGACGCGCGGCTGGACATCGTGGCAGAGCCCAAGATCGATGGTGTCTCGCTGGCGTTGCGATATGAAGGCGGAGAGTAGGTTGAGGCGGCGACGCGGGGGGACGGGGCCGAAGGCGAGAACGTCACGGCCAATGCCCGGACGATTGGGGACATTCCCGAGACGCTTACCGGATCTGTCCCGGATGTCTTCGAGGTGCGCGGCGAAGTCTATGTGACGAACGACGCCTTCGCGGCATTGAACGCCGACCAGGAGGCGCGCGGTGAAAAGGTCTATGCCAACCCGCGCAATTTCGCTGCGGGGTCACTTCGGCAACTGGATTCCTCGATCACGGCATCGCGGCCCTTGCGGTTCTTTGCCTACGCCTGGGGCGACGTGTCGGCTTTGCCTGCCGAGACTCAGTCTGGTGTGATCGCGGCGTTCGCGGACTGGGGTCTGCCAACCAATCCTCTGACACGGGCCTGCGGTACGATCGCCGATCTGTTGGCGCATTACCGGGACATTCTGGGGCAACGCGCAACGCTGGGCTATGACATCGACGGTGTCGTCTACAAGGTCGACCGGCTCGATTGGCAGGAGCGTTTGGGGTTCCGATCGAACAATCCGCGCTGGGCCGTGGCGCACAAGTTTCCCGCCGAGACCGCAACGACGATTCTGGACGGGATCGACATTCAGGTCGGGCGTACGGGGGCGCTGTCGCCCGTGGCGCGGCTGAAGCCCGTCACCGTGGGCGGCGTGGTCGTCTCCAACGCGTCGCTGCACAATGAAGACTACTTCGATTGCATCGATTCGAACGGTGCTGCGATCCGATCGGGCGGGCGCCTGATGATTGGCGACACGGTTCAGATCTATCGCGCGGGTGACGTCATTCCCAAGGTGTTGGATGTCGACACCACACAACCACGCGGCACCGAGATATTCCCGTTCCCCGAGACGTGTCCGGTCTGCGGATCCCCGGCCGTGCGCGAACCGGGAGAAGCCGTCAGGCGGTGCACAAACGGTCTGAGTTGCCCCGCGCAGGCGGTGGAGCACCTGAAGCACTTTGTCAGCCGAGGTGCGCTGGACATCGAAGGGCTCGGCACCAAACAGGTCGAGGTCTTCCATTCGGACGGTCTGATTGCAGAACCTGCGGACATCTTTACGCTGCGCGCGCGTCAGAACGATGGCGAGATCGATCTGTTTCGACGGGACGCGAAGGACCGCCCGACGAACCAGAAGTCGGTCGACAATCTGTTCGATGCGATTGACGAGCGCCGTGCGCCAGAGCTTGCGCGGTTCATCTTTTCGCTTGGCATCCGCCATGTGGGAGAGACGACGGCGCGGATGTTCGCGCGGAACTATCTGAGCTGTTCGGCCTTTGCCGAGGCGATGGATGCCGCCACGCGCGATCCGCAGGCGCGCGAACAGGTCATATCGATGGATGGTGTGGGCGAGGTCATGGCGGATGCGGTCATCGCGTTCTTTGACGATTCGCAAAACCGTGCCGCGTTGGATCGGTTGCTGTCGCATGTCAGCCCCGAAGATGCCGAACCGCCTGCAACCGAGGGCAGTCCCGTGGCCGGGAAGACCGTCGTCTTCACCGGGACGCTGGAACAGATGAGCCGAGCCGAGGCAAAGGCGCGCGCCGAATCCCTGGGCGCAAAGGTTTCGGGATCGGTTTCGGCCAAGACAGATCTGGTCGTGGCGGGTCCGGGTGCGGGCTCGAAGCTGAAAAAGGCGCAGGATCTTGGCGTTGAAACGCTGACGGAAGACGCCTGGCTGGAATTGGTCAACGGATGACCTGCCCAACTTCAGATCGACGTCTTGTGTCGTCCTTCAGATTCATTAATTCCGTTACATGAAGGAGATCGAGCTCAAAATCGCACTCGACAAGACACAGGAGCGTCGCCTGCGGGCATCCCGGGACGTCAAGTTATTGTCCGAAGGTGCGGCCAGTACGCGAAACCTGTGGTCTGTCTATTACGACACGGACGACCATGCATTGCGCAACGAAGGGATGGCCCTGAGATTGCGGCGCGAGGGGCGATCCTGGGTTCAGACCCTCAAGATTTCGCACGGTGCGATGGTCAACGGTCTCTCGCAACCGGACGAGATCGAATACCCGGTCGAGAACCAGCAGATCGATCTGACGCGAATTCCCAACCACGATCTGCGCGAACACGTCATGGGCTTGGCGCGCAGTGGGCTGCGCCCAGTTGCGGAAACGCGGTTCCGCCGCACCAGTCGGGTCCTGAAGCTTCCGGCGTGCGGAGCCGCCATCGAGTTTGCAATCGACAAAGGGACCCTGGCGTCGGGAGGAACTCAGGCGGACTTCATCGAAGCCGAACTTGAGTTGATCGACGGCGCGCCGTCCTCGCTTTACCAGCTTGCGCGCAAGATCCTGCCGAAAGGGCCGGTGCGATTTGCGGAGCATTCAAAGAGCCAGCGCGCTCTGGCGCTGTCTGATCCCGCGGTGGCGCCCGCCACATTGCGCAAGGCGCGCCCGGTCGATCTTTCGACGTTGAGGTCCGTGGAGCAGGCGGCGATTGCGGTCTTCTCGGAAGGGGTCGCCCATGCGGCGCCGAACATCGCGTTGCTGCTGGACAGCGATGACATCAACGGGCCGCACCAGACGCGGGTCGCCTTGCGGCGGCTGCGCAGTGCGATGTCGGCGTTCCGGACAGCACTTGGGCGCGGTGCGCTCGAGCCGATGGCGCAGAAGGCTCAGGTCCTTGGCGGCGAGGCTGGGCGGATTCGCGATCTGGATGTCCTGGCCGACGAGATTGTCGCCCGTGAGGCCGAACTCCATCCGGACGAGACGGGCTTTCAGCGGTTGGCGGACGCCATCCACGCACGGCGCGACGTAGTGCGCGAAGACGTGCGCAAAACCTTGCTGGCCTCGGATCTATCGGGGTTCGCGCTCGATATGGCTGGTTTCATCGCGAGCCGGGCATGGGTGAACGGGGCCGATCATGGTCAGACCGAGCGTCTAGCACAGCCGCTGATGCCGTATGCCCGCAAAGTGCTGGACAAGCGGTGGAAGTCGGTCGCGGCCTGGGGCGCGCGGATCGATGAGCTGACGATCGACGAGCGCCACGAGATGCGCAAGGACGTGAAGAAGCTGCGCTATCTGGTTGACGCCTTCAAGTCACTGCTGGACCCCGAACGTGTGGCCGGGTTCAACCGGTATGTGAAGCTGTTGCAGAAAGCGTTTGGAGCTTTGAACGATTCCGCCATGGCCGAGATACTCCTGCTGGCTCCCGATGCACCGGGCCGGGATGACGCCGAAGCTCAGCGTGCTGCCGGGCGGATCATTGGGCGGTTGCTGGCGGAATCCGACCGGCTTTGGCCGGGGGCGATCAAAGACTGGCGGTCCCTGGCTGATTACGGGCCTTGCTGGCGTTAGGTGACTGCTCGAAACCCTCTGGCGCAGGAGCCCGAGTTGACGCAAGAACAGGGCATGTCAGTGGGGCGGCCCGAAATTCTCTTTCCCTTGTTCCAGGACGTGTCCGGTTTGCCGGGTGTCGGTCCTAAGACCGTCAAGCTGCTCGAAAAGCTCTCGATCACGCGCAAGCTGGATCTGCTGCTCGCGCTGCCGTCGGGCGTGGATGATCGGCGCCTGCGCGACAGCCTGACGGGCGTCCAGGCCGGTGAGGTGGTCACGGTTCGGGGAACCGTCCAGCAGCACCATGCCCCGCGCACAGCGTCGAGGCCCTACAGGATCGCGGTCGAAGGTGGCGGCACGGTGTTCGAGCTGATCTATTTCCGGGCCAAGCGCGATTGGCTGGAAGACAGCCTGCCGGTCGGGACCGCGCGGGTCTTCTCCGGTCGGGTCGAGATCTACGATGGCCGGATCCAGATGCCGCATCCGGATCTGGTGCTCACGGATGACGAAGCGGAGAAACTGCGCCCGTGGGAGCCGGTGTATCCGTTGACCCACGGTTTGACGCAGCGTGTCATCGTGCGTGCGCTTGGGTCGGCGTTGGAGGGCATGCCCGATCTGCCAGAGTGGATCGCGCCGTCTGTTCTGCGCGACAAGGCGTGGCCGGGATGGCAGACTGCGGTGCGAACCGCGCATGCCCCGGACGGGCCCGAGGCGATGTCGCCCGCCCACCCGCCCCGGCAACGTCTGGCTTACGATGAGTTGCTGTCGCATCAGTTGGCGTTGCAGTTGGTGCGTGCGCGGATGAAGCGCCGGGCAGGGCGCTCGAACACGGGAGACGGGCACCTCTGGGCGCGAGCGCTCGCAGCGTTCGGCTCTGCGCCGACCGGGGCGCAAACCCGGTCGATCGCTGAAATCTCGGGGGATATGGGCGATCAGACCCGGATGATGCGCTTGCTCCAGGGCGATGTCGGTTCGGGCAAGACGCTGGTCGCCATGTCCGCGATGCTGACAGCGGTCGAGGCAGGAGGGCAGGCAGTGCTGATGGCGCCGACGGAGATCCTGGCGCGTCAGCACGCCCAGGGCTTGCAGGAGATGGCCGATGCGGCGGGCGTTCGGCTTGTCCTGTTGACCGGGCGCGATAAAGGCACGATGCGGACCGCGAAGATTCTGGAAATCGGCGATGGCACTGCGCAGCTTGTCATTGGGACACATGCGTTGTTCCAGGGCGATGTGCGCTTCCGCGATCTGCGACTTGTGATCGTGGATGAGCAGCACCGGTTCGGTGTGCGCCAGCGCATGGAACTGACGGAAAAGGCGCCGCGGGGTGCCGATGTCCTGATCATGACGGCAACGCCGATCCCCCGGACGCTTGCGCTGGCGGGGTATGGGGATCTCGATATCTCGGTGCTGGACGAGAAGCCGCCAGGCCGGAAGCCGATCGATACCGCACTCGTGTCGATGGAGCGTTACGAGCAGGTCGTCGGACGTTTGCGCGCGGCGATCGATCAGGGGCAGCGGGCCTATTGGGTGTGTCCACTGGTCGAGGAAAGCGATCTCTCGGACATGATGGCAGCGGAACAGAGGTTCGCAACGCTGCAAAAGGCCCTGGGACCCGAGCGTGTCCGGCTGGTGCATGGCCAGATGCCGCCGGATGCGAAGGATGCCGCCATGGCAGACTTCCAGGACGGGCGAGCTCAGGTTCTCGTTGCGACCACGGTGATTGAAGTCGGCGTCAACGTCCCGGAGGCGACGATCATGGTGGTCGAGCATGCAGAGCATTTCGGCCTGGCTCAGTTGCATCAGCTCCGCGGCCGGGTCGGACGAGGCGCCGAGAAATCGGCTTGCCTGTTGCTCTATGCTCCGCCGCTTGGCGAGACCGCGCGTGCGCGGCTCCAGATCATGCGTGAGACCGAGGACGGCTTTCGCATTGCCGAAGAGGATCTGAAGATTCGCGGGGCCGGTGATCTGCTGGGGACGGCGCAATCGGGATTGCCGAGGTTCCGGGTTGCCGACATTGCACGGGATGCAGACCTGATGGACCTGGCGCGGGACGAAGCCCGGTTGGTTTTGCACGAGGATCCCGAGCTTAAGGGTGCGCGCTCGGAGGCCTTGCGAACCTTGCTGTATCTGATGGAACGCGACGAGTCGGTGCGCCTGTTGAAAGCCGGTTAGTATCAATGAGTTATCAACTCGTTCTGTGGATAAACCCTGAAAGTTCGCAAATGTTCTCATAAAGTTCTTGACTAATTCCCGTAAAATTGAGAACAATCAGGCAACATCGATACGGGAGATCAGAAGATGCGAACCCTCGAACGTGCCAACGAGATCATCAAGACAGCACCGAAGGAAGCCTTGGGCGATGCCATCGGGCTTGCCGCCGTGGCGATGCTGATCTTCACCGGGTTTTTGGCTCCCGCGATACTCTGACCGAATTGGAGTGTTCGGCCTGCCGCCGGACGCTCACCGTCGCCTGCGGTCCAGGGTCCGGCGCTCCCCCAAGGTGGTCCCTCTGCTCTCGGATCATCTGCCCACGGCCAAGCATGCCCAGCTTGCCTTGTTGCGCCACGTCCCTCTCTGGAACGCCAACTCGGCCGCCTGTAACCCAGGCGGCCGCTTTTCATTCTGACAGACGGGTGTGTGCTGCGTCCGCGACGTAATCGGCTGTGAAGGCGGTGTATCCGTTCTGGGTGACCTTCAGGTGTCGGGCCGACAGCGCATGGAAGTCCGGCAACTTGTGGAAGGGGACAGCCGGGTAGGCGTGATGTTCGGCGTGATAGGGCATGTTCCAGGCCAGCCAGCGCACAAGGCGGCTTGTGAACGTGGTCCGCGTGTTCTCGAACATGTCAGCGACGTGCGGGCAGCGGGCATGCTCGGCCAGCAGGTAGGCGCGCAGGAATGGCCCGCCGATGAGCAGGGGCACGAGCCAGACCCAAAGCAATACGGCAGTGCCGGCAATCCATGATGCCGCTGCCAATGCGAGATAGGTTGTGAGAACTGCCCTTGCTTCGCGCATGACGCGGCGGCGTCCACGGGGCGGGACGTATGGATCGGCGTTCTCGATCGTCGCATTCGACCAGAGCTTGCGGATGCGCCACAGCCAGTCCGAGACCCCGGACAGGTACTTCACCAGCGCATAGAGTGTCTGGGGTTTACCAGCCGCCAGTTCCGGGTCGTGGTCCGGATCATGCGTGAACCTGTGGTGCGCCATGTGGAAGTACCGGAAATGACGCGGGCCGAGCAGCACAAGACCGCCCAGGAGGTCCGCGAACCGGTCGTTGATCCAGTCGGTCTCAAACGCCGTGCGGTGAATACACTCGTGCAGCGCCGTGAACAGGAACACAATCAGGATGCCCTGCGGCAGCATCGCCAGCCACCACAGGGGTAAGCCAGACGCAATATAGGCGCCGATCAGGACAATCGACCCCAGATGCGTCGCGATACGGATCAGGCCGGGACCGTCTGATTGTTTGCACAAATGGCGCCGCTCATCTGCGTCGAGGGACGCAAGAAATGCGCGATGATCCAGCGCCGTCTCTGACACGGTGCCCTCCGTGGGTCTTGGGCGTTCGCGGTTACCCTGCGCCCCCGACCGTCAGCCCGTCGATCAGCAATGTCGGCTGGCCGACCCCAACGGGTACGCCCTGACCGTTCTTGCCGCACGTGCCGATACCGGGATCCATCGCCATGTCATTGCCGACAGCGCGGATCTGGTTCAGGGCAGAGGGCCCGTCGCCGATCAGGGTCGCGCCCTTGACGGGATGCAGGATCTTGCCGTCTTTCACACGATAGGCTTCGGTGCACGAGAACACGAACTTGCCATAGGCGATATCGACCTGGCCGCCGCCGAAATTGGTGGCATAGATCCCGTCCTTCACCTCGGCTACGATACTGTCGGGGTCGGTTGTGCCACTCTCCATGATCGTATTCGTCATCCGCGGCATCGGGATGTGGGCGAAGCTCTGACGCCGACCATTGCCGGTTGGTGCGACGTTCATCAGCCTGGCGTTCTGACGGTCCTGCATGTAGCCGACAAGGATGCCGTCCTCGATCAAGACGGTGCGGTTCGTGGGTGTCCCTTCATCATCGATGGTCAGCGAGCCGCGCCGGTTCGGGATCGTCCCATCGTCCACGACGGTCACGCCGGGTGCCGCGATCCGCTTGCCCATCAGTTCGGTGAAAGCGGATGAGCCCTTGCGGTTGAAGTCACCTTCCAGTCCATGTCCGATCGCCTCGTGCAGCAGGATGCCGGGCCATCCATTGCCGAGGGCGACCTCCATGACACCTGCGGGCGCATCCTCGGCCTCGAGATTGATCAGAGCGACGCGCAAGGCTTCATCGGCCTGCGTCCGCCACGCATCTGGCGCGATCAGGATATCATAGCCGTGCCGCCCGCCGGAGCCCGCGGACCCGCTTTCACGCCGCCCGTCCTTTTCAACGATGACCGAGACATTCATCCGGGTGAGCGGGCGGACATCCACGACCCGGCCACCCTCGGGCCGAAGGATCTCGACTTCCTGAACATTTGCCGTCAGAGATGCCGAGACCTGTACGACACGGGCATCCTTGCTGCGCAGGTAGTCGTCGATCTCCTTCAACAGTTCGATCTTCGCGGCCACGGGTTCCTCGGAGACCGGGTCGAGCACAGGGTACAACCCGTGGTTGGTTCGGGCCGGGGCAGCCGCCATGACGCCGCCGCCGTCACGTGCCGCCATGCGAGCCGTCTCCGATGCGCGGCGCAAGGCAGCTTCACTGAGTTCGGATGCGTGCGCGTACCCGGCAGTGCCGCCCAGAACGGTGCGAAGGCCGAACCCTTGCGTGCTGTCATACGAAGCATTGCGCAGGCGCCCGTCGTCGAAGGCCAGCACCTCGGACCGCGTGCTTTCCAGAAAAAGCTCGCCATCGTCCGCACCTGCCGTCGCATCACGCAGGATCGCGAGCGCGCTGCCTTCGTCGAGATCGGTTTCGAAAGGGCGGAAACTATTCTCGCTCATCGGAATTTTCCCCTGCATCGTGACGGACTGTTCTATCAATCTTGGGTGGCGCATCGCGAGGACAAGCGGCGACATGCCGCAAAGTCATACGTTGCACCGTTTACGGCTCTGTGTTGATAGACGTGTAACGACAGAGAGTGTCAATGGCCGTGCGCGTATGGTCGCCATGGCGGACAACGAAAGAGGCGAGTGATGAAGCGATTTGGTGCTTTGGCATTGGCGGCATTCATGGGCGGTCTGGCGGCAACGACGGCGATGGCGGAAGGTGTCGCCGGAAAACCGGTCGATGCGGGCCACCACTTCCAGCGGGCGGTCACGCCGGTGATGGAGGACATTGTCTGGCTCGACGACTTCCTGCACGTGATCATCTTTCTGATCGTCGTTTTCGTGACGGCACTGCTGGGTGTGTGCATCTTCAAGTACAACCGCGAGTCAAACCCAGAGCCCGCGACCTTCACGCATAACACGACGATCGAGGTGATCTGGACGGCGGCCCCGGTGCTGATCCTCATCGTGATCGCGATCCCGTCCGTACAGCTCCTGTTCAAACAGCTCGAAGTCCCGGAACCGGACGTGACGATCAAGGCGACGGGCCACCAGTGGTACTGGTCCTATGAGTACCCGGACGAGAATGTCGAGTTTGAAGCCTTCATGATCGGCCAGGGCGCACCGAAGCTGACGGAAGAGGTCAAGACCGAGCTTGCCGAGTACGGTTACAATGAAGACGAGTTTCTGCTTGCCACGGATGAACGCGTGATTGTCCCGGTCGGTGCCACGGTGCACGTTCTGGTCACGGCGTCGGATGTGATCCACGCGTGGACGATCCCGTCCTTCGGCTCGAAGATCGATGCCATGCCAGGCCGCATCAACGAGACGTGGTTCCAGGCGAACGAGCCGGGGGTCTACTTCGGCCAGTGTTCTGAGCTTTGCGGCAAGGACCACAGTTACATGCCGATCGTTGTCGAGGTCGTGAGCCAGGACGATTACGACACTTGGATCCTCGAGATGGCGTCACGCGACGACGCGCCGAAAACGCGGCTCGCGGCGGCGACCGAGTAACCATTCGACATCCGGCCCGGCGCCCGTGCGCTTGACCGGTCATCAGGAAACAGGATCCAACAGAACGTGACAGATATCTCGGCAACATCGATACCAGCCCGGAAAACGGGCGACGCCGAGTTTGGCGATTACTTCCGTCTGTTGAAGCCGCGTGTGATGTCGCTCGTCGTCTTCACGGCGTTCGCGGGCATCGTGGCGGCGGGTGGCGCACACCCTGTCGTGGCCCTGGCGTCGCTTCTTTGCATTGCCGTCGGCGCGGGCGCCTCTGGCGCGCTGAACATGTGGTTCGACTCGGACATCGATGCCGCCATGTCGCGCACGCAAGACCGGCCAATCCCGGCCGGGACCGTTGATCGCGGCGAAGCTTTATCGCTCGGGCTCGGTTTGTCCGTGCTGTCTGTTGCGATGCTGGCGCTGTTCGCCAATCTGCTTGCGGCCGGTCTGCTGGCGTTCACGATCTTCTTCTACGCGGTAATCTACACGATGTGGCTGAAGCGCTCGACGCCTCAGAACATCGTTATCGGTGGCGCGGCTGGTGCCTTCCCGCCAATGATTGGCTGGGCCGCTGTGACCGGAGAGGTGACCACGACCTCGGTCCTGCTGTTTCTGGTGATCTTCCTTTGGACCCCACCGCATTTCTGGGCATTGGCCTTGTTCCGCAACGCGGATTATGCCCGCGTCGGCGTACCGATGTTGCCTGTCGTCGCTGGAGAGGCCGCGACGCGCAAACAGATCTTCATCTACACGCTGATCCTTTTGCCCGTGGCCGTGGCACCTGCGTTCACGAGCGCTGGAGGGCCGATCTACCTGGTTGTCGCAACCTGGGCGAGCCTGCGATTCCTGTCGGATGCAAGGCAGGTGTCCAATCGGGTTTCGGGCCCGGATGATGCCTTCGGCCCAGAGAAGCGACTGTTCGGGACATCGATCATCTATCTCTTTGCCGTGTTCGGTGCGTTGATCGCGGACGCGTTGTTGCGCGCCTTGATCGGTCCGTTCGGCTGGCCGGTGTGGATCTGATGATGGCGTTGGACAACGAACACGACCTGCACAAGCGGCGCAAGGGCCGCAACACTGCCGTGCTCGCATTGTTGCTGGGCTTCGCGATGCTGCTGTTTGCAGTGACGATCGTGAAGCTGGGTGAGAATGTGGCCAATCCAAGCGCGAGCGTCAGCTGGGGAGAGAGCCTCATGAACTGGATGCAAGGCGAATGAGCGGTCAAAGCCACAGACGGACCCTGGTGCCGTTGATCGGCGTCGTTGTGGGCATGGCGGCAATGGCCTGGGCAGCGGTGCCGCTTTATGACCTGTTCTGCCGTGTCACTGGTTTCGGTGGCACAACCCAGATCGCCGCCGACGCATCCAGCGAAATACTGGACCGCACAGTCACCGTCCGCTTCGATGCCTCGACATCGAAGGCGATGCCGTGGGATTTCAAGCCGGTCAAGAACACGATGACCGTGCGGATCGGTGAGACGGCACTGGCGTTTTACGAAGCGCACAATCCGACCGACAAGCCGGTCGCGGGCACCGCCAGCTTCAATGTGACGCCGCTGGACATGGGCGGGTACTTCGCCAAAATCGATTGCTTCTGTTTCACGCGGCAAGTCTTGCAACCCGGCGAGCGGGTCATGATGCCGGTGACCTTCTATGTCGACCCCGAGATGGTGACCGACCCGGAAGTCGCAAATACGCACACGATCACGCTGTCTTATACATTCTTCGAAACCGAGCTCGACGAGAGCGCCGCGCTCAACACCCCGCAATCGACCGCTGCGCAAGACGGCTGAGACGGAGGACCCTATGGCCCACGAAAAGAACCATGACTACCACATCATAGATCCGAGCCCGTGGCCTCTGCTGGCGGCGGTCGGCGCGATCACGCTGTTGATTGGTATCGTTTTCGCCGTATCGCCATACGCAGCGGAGAACGATTTTCAGACGCCTTGGATTGCGGTGATCGGTCTTGGGATCGTGCTCTACACGATGTATGTCTGGTGGCGCGACGTGATCACGGAAGCCAACGGCATCGACCACACGCCGGTGGTGCGCATTGGTCTGCGCATGGGCTTCATCATGTTCATCATGTCCGAGGTCATGTTCTTCGCGGCGTGGTTCTGGGCGTTCTTTAAGTTCGCGATCTTCCCGATGTACGGTCTGGAAGGCGCAGGGGGCGAGATCGCGACCTCGGTCGGACCGAACGGCGTTTTCGGCCCGCTCGAAGGGGAGATGTTCAATCCTTGGGATTTGCCGCTGATCAACACCGTGATCCTGTTGCTGTCCGGCTGTACGGTGACATGGGCCCACCATGAACTCATCGAAGGCGGCCAGGGCCAGAAGCGGCAGAACCTGATCCTTGGCCTGCTGCTCACCTGCCTGCTCGGCGCGATCTTCACGGTGTTTCAGGCGTATGAGTACAGCCACGCGGCGTTCTCTTTCTCGGGCGATGTCTATGGCGCGGTCTTTTTCATGGCGACCGGATTCCACGGCTTCCACGTGATCGTCGGGACGATCTTCCTGTTCGTCTGCCTGATGCGCGCGCGGCAGGGTGATTTCACGCCGAAGCAGCACCTGGGTTTCGAGGCCGCAGCCTGGTACTGGCACTTTGTCGACGTGGTCTGGTTGTTCCTGTTCGCAGCCGTCTACATCTGGGCATATTCGCTCTGATCAGGCGCGGAGCTGACCATTTTTGCCGCCGCCTTCGGGCGGCGGTTTGCATTTGGAGGACGCCAGGGACATGAGCACCTCGCGAAAGCGGTCGATCGCTCCGATCGTGATCGGTGTGGTTGGTGTTTTCATTCTTGTGTTGCTCGGTACATGGCAGATCCAACGTCTGGCCTGGAAAGAGGGCCTGATTGCCGAGATCGAGACAAGGATCGCCGCCGACCCCGTGGCGCTTCCGGATCTGCCCGACCCGAACACAGATAATCTATTGCGCGTTCGGGTCCGCGGTGAATTGGGAACGGACGAAGTCCACGCGCTGCATTCCGTCAAGCAATATGGCGGGGGTTATCGGATCATTGTGCCTTTCGTCCTCGCGCAAGGCCAGGAGGGCGCACAACGGAAGATCCTTGTCGATCTTGGATTCATTCCGGAGGCCAAGAAGGATGCGACCCCGCGGGATGGATCGGTTCGGTGGACACAGAGCGAGCGCGTCGACGAAATCGTCGGCCTGCTGCTATGGTCCAACGAGCTGGACAGCTTCACGCCCGACCCGGATCTTGGTCGCAACATCTGGTTTGCCCGCGACGCCGTGCGCATGGCCGATGCCTTGGGAACCGAGCCGGTGCTGCTCGTGGCGGAAAGCCATCCAGATGACAGCATCGTGTTGCCGCAGCCGCCCGGCGTCGGTCTGCCGAACCGGCACCTTGAATACGCGGTCACGTGGTTCGGGCTGGCGATTGTCTGGGCGCTGATGTCGATTTTCTGGCTGCGCAGCGAGATGAAACGGCTCAGGGCTTAGGGGTTTTCGACCGCAATTTGTTGGGATAAGCCCTCTCCTCCAAGGATCACGGATCTCACATGCGCTACATCTCGACCCGCGGACAGGCGCCCGCCCTGTCATTCGAAGAGACGATGCTGACCGGGCTGGCTCGGGACGGCGGTTTGTACGTGCCGGAAGAGGTCCCCGTTCTGTCGCCAGATACGATCGCCAGCTTTTCGGGGATGCGCTACGAAGAGGTGGCCTTTCACGTCATGCGCCCGTTCATCGGGGATTGTTTTGACGATGATGCGTTTCGGGCAAACATCCAACATGCCTATGCGGGCTTCGGGCACGATGCGCGATGCCCGATGATCCAGACTGGCAGCAATGAGTGGGTGTTGGAGTTGCACCACGGCCCAACGCTGGCGTTCAAGGACTTTGCACTGCAGCTGATGGGGCGGATGCTGGATACGGTGCTTGCGCGACGCGGTGAGCGGGTCACGATTGTTGGGGCGACTTCGGGCGACACCGGCTCGGCCGCGATGGAGGCCTTTCGCGGCTCGTCCGCCGTGGACGTGTTTTTTCTGCATCCGGCAGGCCGGGTATCCGAGGTACAACGCCGTCAGATGACGACTTCGGATGCACCGAACCTTCATGCCATCGCGCTGGAGGGCAATTTTGACGATTGCCAAGCGCGTGTGAAGGACATGTTCAACGACTTCGCGTTTCGCGACGAGATTGGCCTGGCTGCTGCAAACTCGATCAACTGGGCACGTGTGCTGGCACAGGTTGTCTACTACTTTGCGGCGGCGGTCGCGCTGGGCGCGCCGCACCGGCCCGTGAACTTCTCTGTTCCAACAGGCAACTTCGGCGACATCTTCGCGGGCCACATCGCGCGCCAGATGGGCTTGCCGATCGGGACGCTGTTGATCGCCACGAACGAGAACGACATCCTGCACCGGACCCTTCAGACCGGCCTCAGCGAGAATATCGGCGTGGAGCCAACGATTGCGCCCTCCATGGACATCCAGATCAGCTCGAACTTTGAGCGGCTCATTTTCGATCTGTACGACAAGGATGGTGCTGCGGTCGTACAACTGATGCAGGAACAGAAGCAATGCGGAAGCTTTCGGTTGTCACAAGGTGCCTGGCACAGGTTCCGCGAAGGCTGGGCTTCTGGTCGGGCTGATCGGACGGAAACACTCGCCATGATCAAGAGCGTCTCACACGACGGTGGCACGATCCTGGACCCGCACACTGCGATCGGCGGTGTCGCAGCGCGCAAGGCCGCGCTTGATCCCGCAGTCCCGATGATCGTACTCGGCACCGCACACGCTGCCAAGTTCCCCGATGCAGTGGAAGAAGCTTGTGGGGAGCGTCCGAAATTGCCGCCGCGTATGGCGGACCTTTACGATCGACCCGAACGCATGGCGACCCTGCCGAACGACCTGAGCGTTCTTGAAGACCACATCCGGCGGGAGCGCACAATATGACCATCCAAACCGCAGAGTTTTCAAACGGTTTCCGCGTTGTCACCGAACGTATGCCGGGGTTCGCCTCGGCCTCGTTGGGTGTCTGGGTGGATGCCGG
>JBHJIZ010000004.1:0-17360 GCA_050043005.1 Paracoccaceae bacterium | reverse complement strand
TGAAGGTCATGTTGGCGCCTGTGCCCAGCGCCGCGCGGATCGACTGAATGCCCGAGTGGTTATAGGTGCCGTCGCCCAGGTTCTGGAACACGTGCTTGCGGTTCGAGAACTGGTATTCACCAATCCAGTTCGCGCCTTCGCCGCCCATATGGGTGTAGCCCAGGGTCGAGCGGTCCATCCACTGCGCCATGTAGTGACAGCCGATCCCGGAATAGGCATGCGCGCCATCGGGCACGACGGTCGACGAATTGTGCGGGCAACCAGCACAGAACCAAGGGGTCCGCGTGGCGGAGTCCGGCGTGTTGTCGCTGCGGGTCGCCTCGGTCAGCGCACCCATCGCGTGGCGCATCGATTCCGTTGCAGCGCCTTGCTTTTCGCACTGTTTGCCGCCGCCCAACGCGATCGTGACCGGATCGAGCCCCTTCTTGGCCGAGAACAGGACACCCCCGTCCTCGTCCTTCCAACCCACCACACTGGGCCGGTTCGGGACGTCATAGAGGATCTCCTTGAGCTGCGTCTCGAGGATCGCGCGCTTCTCCTCGACGACGATGATTTGCTCGAGCCCCTCGGCCCACTCCTTCAGGCGCACCGGCTCCAGCGGCCAGACCATGCCAACCTTGTATACCGTCAGGCCGATCTGCTCGGCCGTCGCCTCGTCGATGCCCAGAAGGTCGAGCGCATGCACCACGTCCAGCCAGCTCTTGCCAGCCGAGACGATCCCGACCTTGGCACCAGTCTTGCCGAATGTGCGCTGATCCAGCTTGTTGGCCCGTGCAAAGGCCTGGGCTGCAAACCGCTTGTGATCGATCAGCCGATCCTCACCCTGATACGGATCCTCGAACAGCGGGATGTTCACGCCCTCATCCGGCAGTTGCAGATCATCGGGCGTCACGAACTGCAAGCGGTGCGGATTGCCGTCGACCACCGCCGTCGCCTCGACCGTATCCTTCATGCACTTAACGCCGACCCAGCAGCCGGAGTAGCGGCTCAGCGCCCAGCCGGTGATGCAATGATCCAGCAGTTCCTGAACACCCGCGGGAGACAGAACCGGGATCATGGCGTCCATCATCGCCATTTCGGACTGGTGCAGCGTGGTCGAGGACTCGCCCGTGTGATCATCGCCCATACATGCCACGACCCCACCCAGGGGTGCCGACCCGGCAATGTTGGCATGGCGGAACACATCGCCACAGCGGTCGACGCCCGGGCCTTTGCCGTACCACATGCCAAAGACGCCGTCGTAGAGGTTCTCACCCTTCAGATGGGCCTGCTGCGAACCCCAGACCGCCGTCGCCGCAAGATCCTCGTTGCTCCCGGGATGGAACTTCACGTGCGCCGGATCGGTAAACTTCTGTGCGCTCTGAAAGGTGGCATCGACCGCACCCAGCGGCGAGCCGCGATAACCCGAGACATAGCCTGCCGTGTTGTGCCCTGCCTTCTCGTCACGCGCGCGTTGCATCAAGGTCGCCCGAACCAGTGCCTGGGTACCCGAGAGCAAAACCGGAGTCCGGTCCAAATCGTAACGGTCAGAGAGTTTAACGTCGCGCAGATCCATTCGGGGGCTCCTGTCGGTCAGCGGATATCAAGAAAAAAGGTAAGGCATGTTGACCCGTTTGTCCAGCGAAGTTGGCGTCGCCATCCTGCGACTTTGAGTATGATTGGAACTCAAGCCCGTTCAAGGCTAAGGCATCTGACATGTTCAGGCTTCACAGTGCTGACATCATGAGGCGGCGGCGACGTCCGATAAACCGCTCAACCGTGGCTGGCCGCTTGAACAGCATGGGCATGGCCGGAAACATGGCAGCGATCCTGATCGCCCAACCCACGACCGGACACGTCGTCTCCGGGACGGTCGGATATCTGATGAACCTGACTGTAGCGCTGCAAAAAAAGGGGATCCAGTACAGCTATCGGCAGACAGCCCTCTCTGATATCGCGCTCAGCCGGAACATCTTCGCATCGATGGTACACGCCGATTCATCTGTCAGCCACCTGCTGTTCATCGACTCCGACATGGGTTTCCTGCCCGAGAGTATCCTTGGCCTTCTGGACTTTGATCAGCCGGTCACCGCGATCGCCTGTCCGAAGCGGCATCTGGCCTGGGAAAGACTGCGCAGCGCCGCTGAAGGCGAGGCTTTGGCAGGGCGCACAGGTGACGAGCGCCGCGCGACATCCACGCTGATGGATCTCTGCCTTGACTTCAACGTGGATCTGAAGCGGTTCGACGGATCGGACTGGACCGCGGAACGACAGGGTAACTTCCTGAAAGTCCCCGCGGTGGGGACCGGGATCATGCTGATCCGACGCGAAGCACTCGAGGCAATGGTGCTAAAAGGCGTAGCGATCCCGCGCGCGGGTTACAGCGGCTTGCCGCTGATCGGCGATGCCCCGCTCTACGACTTCTTCTCGCCGATCGAAACGCCGGACCGAACCCTGGTGGAGTCCGAAGACATTTCGTTCTGCAAACGGTGGGTCGAGGACTGCGGCGGCGAGATCTGGGTCGATATCGTGAGCCGAGTTCTGCACTTAGGAATGCGCGGGCATTCGGGCCGCTATCTGCCGAAAGCGATGCAGGACTTTCCGGAGACCGCTGAATGACCACAAGCCCGGAGGACACTGGCAAGAAGATCCTGCTGATCTCAATGCCGACACTTGGTCAAATCTCGACCCATACGACCAAGGCGCTTATCGGACTGACACAATATCTGCAGCGCAGCGGGATCCCTTTCGGGTTCGAAACCTACGAATTCTCGGACATCGTCTTCTCGCGGAACCAGCTGATCTGCAGCTTCTTCACCAAGAAGCGGTTCACCCATATGCTGTGTCTGGATAGCGACATGGCCTTCGAACCACAGGCTGTGCAGCGGCTGATCGACTTCGACGTTGATTTCGTCGCCACAGCCTATCCGCAAAAGCACCCGCGTTGGGCTCGGTTACGTCAGATCATCGAGGCAGAAGCACACCTGCCCGAGAATCAGAAGTCACCCATGGACGTGCTGCTCAGCCGGACCTGGGTCTACAATCACCAGAAGGCCGATTTCGGCGGCAAGCCTTGGACGCCGAAGCGGCGCGGGGGTTTCATCACCGTTCCGGCCACCGGAACTGGCATGATGTTGCTGTCGCGCCGAGTTCCGGAATCGATGGTCGAGAACGGGGTGGTCAAACGAAAACCACGGCTCGAACAGGTGCCACTTCATAAGGGCCTGGAATACTATGACTTCTTCAGCCACCTCTCGTCACCGGATGGCGGGCTTATGTATGGCGAGGACCAAAGCTTTTGCATGCGCTGGACTCATCATTGCGACGGCGAGATCTGGCTGGATACAGAGTCGGCGGTCACGCATTTCGGCGAGAAGACTCACACGGGGCGGTATGCAGCGCTGGTGGACGAAGAGTTCAAGACCTTCGAGGATCTGGATTAAGGGCGTGATCCCAGCGGGTCCGCAAAGCTGAACACTAAGTCAGCACACCCGTGTCAGCAGGACAAACCCCGGTTACATCTGGACCGAACAGCGTCAGACCCTATGCTCGGTCCATGGAATTGCCCGCCCCTTTTTCCGGTTGGTTCGCCACGCGCGGCTGGACCCTGCATGCGCATCAGCGCGCCCTGTTCGAACACCGGGACAGGCACACCTTGCTTATCGCGCCAACCGGTGCAGGCAAAACCCTGGCGGGCTTCCTGCCGTCCCTCACCGACCTTGCCATTGATGCAGGGAACGGTCTTCACACGCTGTATGTCTCTCCCCTCAAGGCCCTCGCGGCGGATATCAGACGCAACCTGATGACGCCGGTCAGCGAAATGGGCCTGACGATGCGGATCGAGGATCGTACAGGCGATACCTCGGCCTCGATCAAGAGCCGCCAGCGCGTAGATCCGCCGGACATTCTGTTGACGACGCCCGAAAGCCTCACGCTCTTGCTGTCTCAACCGGAAGCACCGCGCATCTTTGGCAGGGTGAAACGCGTCATCATCGATGAAGTCCATGCCCTGGCCGGCGGCAAGCGCGGCGACCAGCTCTCGCTCTGCCTGTCCCGGCTCGGCACGATCGCGCCGGAACACCGGCTGGCGGCACTTTCGGCCACCGTCGAGAACGCACAGGAACTGGCCAACTGGCTCGCGCCGGGACGATGCCACATCCACCATGCAGATCCGGGGCCGGATCCCGAGATTGGGATCATGGACGCCGCCGGAGATCCCCCATGGTCCGGAATGGGCGGGCGCTATGCTGCTTCGGCGATCATGGACGAAATCGCAAAGAACCGCACGACCATCGTTTTCATCAATACCCGGGCACAGGCCGAGCTGTTCTTCCAGGCCCTATGGGCGACCAACACGCAGAACCTGCCGATCGGGCTGCACCATGGATCGTTGGCACGGGATGCCCGGCAACGGGTTGAAGCTGCGATGGCGGACGGACAACTGCGCGCCGTGGTCGCAACAGGATCACTCGATCTCGGCCTCGATTGGGGTGACGTGGATCTCGTCATCCAGGTCGGTGCACCCAAGAACGTCAAACGTCTGGTTCAGCGGATCGGCCGTGCGAACCACACCTATGACGCGCCATCGCGCGCGCTTCTGGTACCTGCCAATCGCTTCGAGGTGCTGGAATGCCATGCAGCGCTGGCGGCGGTCCGGGAAAAGACTCTTGACCCGGAACCCTTGCCGCCCGGTGGGCTCGAGGTTCTCTGCCAGCATCTTTTGCTGATCGCGTGCGCAGGCGATTTCGACGCCGATCAGATGTTTGCCGAAGTTCAGCTTGCGGGGGCTTATGCGACCCTCTCGCGATCGGACTTCGACCGCTGTCTGGAGTTCTGTGCAACCGGCGGGTATGCCCTGCGCGCCTATCCGCAATGGCATCGTCTGATCCAGCGCCCGAATGGGCAGTGGGGGTTGCGCGACCCCCGCACGGCGCGACGCTTGCGGATGAACGCAGGCACCATCGTCTCCGAAGAATACATGAAAGTCCGGATGGGCCGCGGTCGCGGCGGGCCGGTTCTGGGCGAGGTCGAGGAGGCGTTTGCCGCGACCCTGACCCCCGGCGACAGCTTTTTGATCGGCGGTCAGGTCGTGCGGTTCGAAAAGGAACGCGATGCGGCGCTGCAGGTTTCGCCAAATCCCGGGAAAGAACCAAAGATCGCTGTCTTCTCCGGGACCAAACTGGCCATGTCGACGCTGCTCGCCGATCGGGTCGTCCGAATTCTCGCAGATCCAGAAGCCTGGCGCGTTTTGCCTACGCCCGTGCGCGACTGGCTGGATCTACAGAAAGCGCACGCCAAGCTGCCGCGGCCTGGTCGTCTTCTGGTCGAAACCTTCCCGCGCGACGAACGCAACTACACGGCCGTCTATGCCTTCGCGGGCAAGAACGCCAACCAGACGCTGGGGCTTCTGCTAAGCCAACGGATGGAGGATGCGGGCCTCGCGCCACAGGGTTTCCTGTCGACCGATTATGCAACACTGCTTTGGAGCCTGCGCGAGGTGACGGATCCGTCGGATCTGCTAACCGCCGAGGGACTGACGCAAGGGTTCGAGGATTGGCTCGCAGGCAATGCAGTCATGAAAAAGACCTTCCGCCAGGTGGCTGTGATTGCCGGGCTGATCGAGCAGAACCTGCCAGGCAAGCGCAAATCGGGACGCCAGACGATGTTCTCCTCGGACATCCTCTACGACACGCTGCGCCGGTTCGATCCCGATCATCTTCTCCTCCAGATCACCCGGACCGAGGCGCTGCGCGGCCTTGTCGATTTCGGCCGGATCGAAGAGATGTTGGAACGTTCCGCAGGTCTGATCGACCATACACGCGCGGACCGCGTCACGCCCCTTTCGGCGCCCCTGATGCTCGAAATGGGGCGCATCGCGCTGAAAGGCGGATCGGCCGAGGAGATCGCGCTCGCAGAAGAGGAAGCCCTACTGGCAAGCCTTATTCCTGGCCTCCCTGCGGAACGAGTGCCCGCATGAGCGTAGGCACGGATCTTGGCACCACCGACGCTGAAGTCGCGGCACTGCTTGTTCGATTGCAATCCGCCAAGGGCATCGAACGCGGCCAATTGCTTTCTTACCTCGCACGCCGTCTTGGCAGGTTGGGCTTGCGGGCACGGGCGTCCGAACTCCACCACCGCGCTTTGGAATCTGCACCGCAGGATCCAAGGGTCCAGCGATCAGCCGGGCTCGACCTGTTTGGAAGCGGAGAGTGGATCAAAGGTCTCGGGCTCTACGATGCCGGACGTTGGAAGCTCGACGAATTCGCCAAGTTCCGCCGGGCGTTTCCGCATCCCGAATGGCGGGGAGAGTCAGTTAAAGGAAAGCGACTGCTCCTTTGGGCGGAACAGGGCAGCGGCGATCAGATCATGCAGGCCCGTGTGTTGGGCCCGCTGCTTGACGTAGGTGCCGAGATAACCGTCGAATCCGATCCCCGGATGCATCCCCTCCTGACGCGCCAATGGCCTCAAATCAGCACTGTCGCACAGACCGTGGAGCTTCCCTCTGATCTGGTGGACGGTCAGTTTGACGTCCACGGATCGATGTTCTCGGCATGGCGCTGGGCGGATCTCGCCCAACCGCAGCCCGCTTACCTGTCGCCCGATCCATCCCTGGTTGCTGCGTTTCGGCAGGCCTGGGCGACGCAAGGCTGGAAAATCAATGTCGGCCTATCGTGGAGAAGCAAGGCCAAGGAAAACGGGCACCTGCGATCGATTCCGGAGGATCTGCTGCAAGTCCTGGTTCAGCGGCGCGATCTGACCTTTCACTGCCTTCAATATGATGCCGATCTTGCTGAAATCTCGACCCTGTCGAAAAGGCTGGGCCGCCCGGTCTTTCTGGATCGTGACAGCAATCCTCTGAAAGACATCGACCGGCTGACAGCGCAGATCGCAGCGCTCGACCTCGTGATTTCGATCGATAACTCCACGGTCCATATCGCAGGTGCTGTTGGAACCCGGTGTTGGGCCATTCTCCCCGCTGGTTCGGACTGGCGGTGGGGCGCGCAGGGTGACCACACACCCCTGTATGCAAGCGTGCGGCTGTTTCGGAACACGCAGCTTCACCACTGGGGCGGCGTGCTGGCCGAACTCGCGGACGCACTGGGAAGCTGGAGGAAGAGCGACGGCGGACCGTAAGAACTCCCGGGATGCCGCCAAAGCACTCAGCTTGATCGATGCTCTCCCGTCAGGAGCTTTTCGCAACCGGCGGGTCCGCGACCAGAACGCCACCGCCCCAGATCTGCTTCAAAGCAAGCCCGGCCACCATCGACACCAGCGCCGCAACCGCCGCAATCCAGTAGGCTGGAGCAATAGCTGTCCCGTCAACGACATCACCCGCAAGTACCACAACCAAAGCGCTCAGCCCCCCGCCGAGCACTCCGGTCATCACGCCCTGCACTGACGCGATCATGCGACCGGGCAGAGCAGACGCGAGGAATGCCATCGCTGCCAGATGGGCGAGACCGAAGCTCAACGCATGCAGAACCTGCAACGGCCACAACAGCCAGAGGTCAGGCTCTGCTGTCAGCGCGACCCAGCGCACCAGCCCCGCCAGACCGCCCAAGGCAAGCGCATGAGGCGCACCCAGCCGTGTAACCCAGCGGCGTCCAGGCCCCAGCATCAGGACGGTTTCGGCGATCACGCCAGTCGCCCAGAGCCAGCCGATCACGGTGTCCGAGATGCCTTGCCCGCGCCAATCCAGAACAGAGTAGACATAGTAAACGATATGACTGGCTTGACCGAATACGGTGGCCAGCGCGAACACGACGATTGCCGGGATCAGGAACACGCGCAATGCTTCGCGCGGGCTCGCCCGATCGGATCCCGCACCGGGCGGGGCACCACCCCCCGGATGAACGGCACCCAGGACGCTGACGGCGGTGAACCCGATCACGATGATCCAAAGAACCAGGTCCGGTCCCATTGATCCGATCAGCGCCCCGACGGAGATATTGGCGATCAGAAAGCCCACGGATCCAGCGGCACGGACTGGCGCATAGGCGAAGCCATACCGGGTCGCGGCACGCAGCCCCAACGCCTCTCCCGTCGGGATCGAGGGCGCCATCACCACCGCTGCAATCAAAGTGACCGCAAGCAACTCTGGTGGCGTCTCGGCGATCAGATGGGCCAGATGCGCCAGCGCCGTCGCAAGTGCCGAGACAACGATCGTCCATCGCCGCACCGCATAATGGTCGGCCAGCGCCGGGATCACCGTTTTCCCGACCTCGCGCGCGACGGTCGCAGCACCCAGATACCAGCCGATTTCGGCAGTCGTCAGGCCCCAATGCTCCAACCAGACTGGCCAGTACGGCAGCTGCGCCCCCAGCGCTGCGAAGATCACTGCGTAATATGCAGCGGTCAGCGCGGCGGCGCGCGTACGCTCGGTCATCGGAGATGCTCGGGAATCATGCGGCAGCCTTACGACGACCACCGCAGATTGAAAAGCGGGCGGGGGTCGCGTAGGCCAGTGCAAAGCGCCATGGAGGCGATATGCCCAATCATAAGTTCGAGCCGCAATCCTTCACCGATCCGGATGCAGCGGTCGCACGTCTGACCGAGATCTACGACACGTCGGCAAACCGGATCCGCGCGGCCTTCTCGGCCCTCCAGTCCGGCGATCCACCCACCGAGCCGGTTCACGCGCCCTATCCGGAGGTTTCGGTTTCTGCAGGACACCGCGATCTTAATGTTGATGCGCGCCCGTCCTTCGGTGTGCTTCTGGAGCCAGGGCAATACACGACCACGCTGACGCGACCCGATCTGTTCGCCGACTATTACCGCGAGCAGCTTGCGCTGGTGATCCAGCGCCATGGCCAACCGATCGTGGTGGGCGAAGGCACACGGCAGATCCCTTTGCCCTTTGTGCTGGAAAGCAGTGTCGTGAACCTGGACGAAGGCTCGATCCGGTCGCTGCACGATTTGTTCGCGATGCCGGATCTTTGGGACACTGACGACCATATAGCCGGGGGCGAGGTGCCTCATCCCGGTGGCGTCTCAAAGCCTCTTGCGCTCTTCACAGCGTCGCGGGTCGACTACTCACTGGCACGGCTGCGGCACTATACCGGCACGTCCGAGCCGCACTTCCAGCGCTTCGTCCTGCTGACCAACTACCAGCGCTATATCGACGCGTTCGTCGACTGGGGGATCGAACAACTCGCCAGTGGAGAGTACTCCGAGTTTGTCGAGCCGGGGAACCTGGTGCATCGCATGGGCCGGGAGCCCGAGGGCGCTGGCCAGAGCCCGCTGCCGCAGATGCCGGCCTATCACCTGAAGCGCCCAGATGGTGACGGGATCACCATGGTCAATATCGGCGTTGGACCGTCGAACGCCAAAACGATGACCGATCACCTGGCCGTGCTGCGTCCGCATTGCTGGCTGATGCTGGGGCATTGCGCCGGGCTGCGACGCTCGCAGCTTCTGGGCGACTACGTTCTGGCGCACGGATACGTGCGCAACGATCACGTTCTTGACGATGACATTCCGACCTGGGTGCCGATCCCGCCAATCGCCGAGGTCCAGACCGCGCTTCAAGAGGCCACGGCCCAGGTCACAGGCCTGCGCGGGCGCGACATGAAACGCAGGGTGCGGACCGGAACCGTCTTCACTACCGACAACCGGAACTGGGAACTGCGCTTTGCCGAGATGTTCGGCGCGTTGAACATGAGCCGCGCGATTGCACTGGACATGGAAAGCGCGACCATCGCCGCAAACGGCTACCGGTTTCGGGTGCCCTACGGCACGTTGTTATGTGTCTCGGACAAGCCGGTGCACGGAGAGTTGAAGCTCGGCGGCATGGCCAATGCGTTCTACCGCGAACGGGTCAACCAGCACCTGATGGTCGGGCTCGAGACGATGCGCTTGCTCCGCGAACAGGGTCCCGATCAACTGCACTCGCGGAAACTTCGCGGCTTCGACGAACCCGCCTTCCGGTAGTCAGCGGCAGATCAGTTTCGGAAGGTAGCGATCTTGAACGCCGCAAATCCGAAGAACACACCCAGTCCGGCCTCGATCCACCGCCTCGCGCGTCGGTAGAAGCTGATGACAGGTGATGTCGAGAACGCAACTGCATAGGCAACGTGTGCCAGAATGGACAGCGCAGTGGCGCTGACGACCAACGTCAGACCGACCCAAAGCGGTGCTTCGGACCCTATCCCGACGCCGACAATCGCAATCCAATGCAGCGCCGCCTTGGGGTTCGTCATCTGAACCGTCAGCCCGCGCAAATAGAGATTTCCACCACGAACACTCTCTGCGGCGACTTCGACGTCCCTACGCGCTGCCGAGCGGAAGGACTTGTAGGCAAGCCATAGCAAATAGAGCGCGCCGAGCACTTTCAGCGCCGTCACGGCTCCGGCATAAGCAGTCACCAGTGCGGTCAGACCCGTGACAGTCAGCGTCGCCCAAATCGCGGTGCCCGTCGCGACACCCAGCGCAAGCGCGGTACCCTCAGCACGGCCGCGCTGCATCGACGTTCCGATAATGGCAAGGATATTGGGGCCCACGCTGATGAACCCAACGGCAAAGATCCCAAGTGCCAGGAACAAGCTAGTCAGGTCGTGGCTCATGTCCGCTCCGTCAATTCTTAGTTCGCTCGCGTCCCGAAACTATCGGGCACGGATTTCGTCACCGGTCGCACCCACCAGTTCCGTGTAAAGCTCAGGATACGTGTCGCCTTCGGTCCCAACGACCAGCACACGGGACGCACCATCCAGCGCAAGAGCTGCGCGCATCTCGTCCGATTGCATTGCGACGGCCAGACCCGCCAGACCTGCCACTGCCGACTCTCCGGCGACGATGTGTGCATCCGGAGCGGGCGGACAAGCCAGCCGACGCATCATCTCGATCGCCGACGCGTCACTGACGGCCATCGCCGCATCCCCGTGATCCTGCAGGATAGCCCAGGCCAGGGCCGAAATCTCACCACAGGCCAATCCGGCCATCAGGGTATCCAGATCACCGTGAACCGCAGTCGGTTCCCCTGCAACGTACGTGTCGACCCAGCACGCCGACTGATCCGGATCCGTCAACACGATCACCGGACGATCGGAACCCCAGCGGCGCTTGGCCAGGGCGACGATTGCCGCGGCCATACCCCCCACGCCGGTTTGCAGGAAGATGTGTGTGGGCGCCTCGGGCAACAGATCGAACGCCTCTGCCGCCATGACCTCATAGCCCTGCATCACGTCGCGCGGGATCTCCATGTAGCCCGGATACGAGGTATCCGAGACGACGAACCAACCCTCGCGCGTGGCGGTTTCCTGCGCCTCGCGCACGCTGTCGTCATAGTTGCCGTCGCACCGGCGAACCTCGGCGCCGTAAGCCTCGATTGCGGTCTTGCGACCTTCGGAAACCGTGGCGTGAATGAAGATCACGCACCGCGCACCAAAGCGCTGAGCGCCCCACGCGACCGAGCGGCCATGATTTCCATCGGTCGCGCAGCAGACGGTCACCTGGCTCACGGCTTTGGGATGCTTGCCATCGACGATCTCGGACAGCGGGCAGCCAACCTGCTTTGCCAACAAGCGAGCCACGGCATAGGCACCGCCCAAAGCCTTGAAGCTACCCAGACCGAAACGTCCGGCCTCGTCCTTGTAGTGAATGGCTGCCACACCGATCTCGCCCGCGAGACCCTTCAGATCACGCAGGGGCGTCGGCGCATACCCGGTCCACGATGTGATGGTGTCGCGCGCGGTGGCCAACGCAGCATCGTTCAGGATCGCATCCTGGTCGGGTTTCCAGTTTACCGAGCGGCTGGCCTGACGGTTCAGGACCAGCGATGCCGGACGGCCTTCAGGGTCGGAGAGTTCAATCTTCAAGGCAGTTCTTTCGGGAGAGCGTGATCCAACGAGGCGATCACCCTACGGCAAAAGACATGCTTGCACACCCTGCTATCGCCACGAAGCCACGGGCAGGCGATTTGCCCGCAGCTTTGATTTGGCAACGCCGACGCGTCACGCGGCTCCGAGAAACTGAACGATCAGCAGTGCAACCACGCCCAGGCTGCTTCGGATCGTGCCGAATGCGCCAAACGCCCTCATGGCCGGGAACACCACACTGCCATCCGGCGTATGCGACCCCGAAGACGAGGTGAATGCCAGGGCGTGGCTGATCCGGGCGGCGACGAAAACCGCTGCAACCAACCCGACATAGGTCGCGGACGCGCCGACGATTTCAGCCAGCGCAAGGGCCACGATGAACAAAGCCGCGTTTTCGGCCAGGTTCGCATGGCGCCTGATCTTGCGATGCAGGTCCTCGTCTTCGCCATAACCGACACCGATCTTGACCGCCGCCCGGTGCAATCCGACGGACAGCATCAGCGACATCTGTAGTGCGATCAGGACAGCGGCTGTGATGATGCTGATCTCTGGGACGTTCATCCTACAGCTCCATAGGATTTCAGAACGATCATTTCGGTCGTGTCATGATCGGTGGTTTCTATGCGTTTCTGCTTCAGCGGCTGATATTCCGGCGCCGTGTACCATCCGTCGAACGCTTCCATGGACGGGAACTTGAGCAAGACATTCAACCGCGGCACAGGTGTGCCCGCGATGACCCTCGGCTCTGCATCGCCGGCAAGCACTTCCACCCCGTACGCTGCATTATGGCTCTGCAACGGACCGGCATACTCGGACATAAACCGGTCCCGGTCGGTTGGCGTCAGCCGAACGTTGACGAACACTGGATCTGACATGGCGAAGCTCCCTTTGGTTATCGACACAACCTTGATATCGAAATGCACCTGCGCGACAGCAATCAACGAAGTTGCACCTTCTTGTCGCAAATTTGCAGATCGCACAGGACGCGCCGGATGGATTGGGAAGATCTGAAGACCTTTGTCTCCGTCACGCGGCACGGAACCGTGCGGCGCGCAGCCGAAGATCTGGGCGTTCATCACGCAACGGTTGGGCGCCGGATCGCGCGCTTGGAGCAGAGCCTGGGCGCACGTCTGTTTGATCGCAGACCCGAAGGGTTTTCGCTCACTGCGACCGGTGAAAGCCTTCTGTCCGTCGCCGAACGTGCAGCGGAAGAGTTCGACGCCGTTGGCAGACAAATCTCCGGCCAGGACGCAACCGCATCCGGTCGAGTTGTCGTCAGCATGGGCGAGCCGGTCGCAACACTGCTGATCGCACCGGGCCTGCCGGAATTTGCCGCAACGTATCCCGACCTGGATCTGCAGATCGTCACCACATGGTCAATCGTCGACCTCGCGCGCGGCGAGGCCGACATTGCGGTTCGGGCGGACAACAATCCCGTGGACACTCTGTTCGGCAAACGATTGTTTCCGTACCGCGAGGCAATCTATGCGAGCCCCAAGTATCTGGAATCAAATCAGAACTCTCCTACCGACCTACACGGTCGCTGGATCGGTTGGGGTGGAACTGGCCTGTTAAGACCAAGTTGGGTCGAGAAGACTCCGTATGCGACTGCGCGCGTCTGGGGCGGTCTCGAGAGTCTTTCGGTGCAGGTCGCTGCGGCAGAAGCAGGCCTGGGGTTCATCGCCCTACCGTGTTTCATCGGTGACATGGCGCACGGTCTTCGGCGTGCCGAAGGGGCCGTGCCCAGGATCGCCCGCGACGTATGGTTGTTGACGCACTCCGATCTGCGACGCACCCGGCGAATCCGGGTGGTCATGGAGTTCCTGGAGGACCGGCTGCGCCAAAACCGGGATCTGATCGAAGGACGCAGTTCACGTAACCAATAGTGTTACGCGCGGCTCGAACTATCCCCGCATCCGGCTTGCATTCGCGTCCCAGATCGGTGCGTGCTGGATGTTGGCGGTCAAGCGTTCGCCCAGCAGCTCGATCTCCCAGCCGTCTTCTTCGTTGGCGTGCTCCTTCGGCACGTAACCCATGGCCATCGAGGTATCGGACCCATGCGCATAGCCGCCCGATGTGACCCAGCCGATCACCTCGCCATTGCGCCAGATCGGCTCGTCCCCGATCACATCGGCGTCCTTGGCGTCGACACGGAACACTTTGAGCCGCAGCGTCCCGCCACTGTCGCGCTCGGCCAGAGCGCTGGATTTGCCGATGAACTCGACCGGCTTCTCGTAGGCCACGAACCGCTCCAGCCCGGCTTCCAGCGGACCGTACAAAGGACGGTATTCCCGCGCCCAGCCGCCAAAGTTCTTCTCCAGCCGCATCGCGTTCAGCGCCCGCAGACCAAAGGGTTTGATGTTAAACTCGGCCCCGGCTTCCAGCATCCGCTCGAAGACATAACGCTGGTATTCCGGTTTCATCCAGATCTCGTAGCCCAGATCACCGGTAAAGCTGACCCGGCCGACCAGGCAGGGCGCATACCCCAGCTCCATGTCGCGCATCGCCATGAACTTGAACCCGTCGGCTGACACATCCTCGAAGGTCAGCTTTTCCAGCACCTTGCGCGCGTTCGGTCCGGCGATCGAAAGCCCGCACACGCGCAGCCCGACATTCTCCAGCATGACTGATCCGTCATCGGGCAGGTGCTTCTCGAACCAGCGCATATAGTAGTTTTCGGCCATGCCCGAGCCCGCGAGGAAATAGAGCCCCTCCATGATGCAGCCCAGTGACAAGTCACCGATCAGCTTGCCGTCTTCCTTCAGCATCGGCGCCAGCGTCATCCGCCCTGGCTTCGGCACCTTGCAGGCTAGGATCTTGTCGAGCCAGTCCTTCGCCCCGGACCCCGAGACGCGGAACTTCGAGAAGCCGGAGATTTCCATGATGCCGACGCTCTCACGGACAGCTTTCACTTCAGCTTTCACGTGGTCAAAATCGGTGGAGCGGCGCCACGAGAACTCGTCCTTTGTTCCGTCCGGCGAGAACCACAGCGGCGCCTCCAGCCCCCAGGAGTCGCCCATCTGCGCGCCCATGGCCGTAAGCTTGTCGTAGATCGGCGTTGTCTTGAACGGACGCGCGGCCTGCAGTTCCTCGTTCGGAAACTTGATCGAGAACCGGCGGGAGTAATTCTCCTGCACCTTATGGTTCGTGTAGTTCTTGGTGGTCCAATCGCCGTAACGCGCGATGTCCATGGCCCAGACATCGAAACCCGGATCGCCATTGATCATCCAGTTCGACAGCGCGAGGCCGACGCCGCCGCCCTGGCTGAATCCTGCCATCACGCCGCAAGCCGCCCCCATCCCCGGAAGCTGGCGGATCGGCCCGATCAGCGGGTTCCCATCGGGCGCGAAGGTGAACGGCCCATTGATGATCTGCTTGATGCCCGCGTTCTGGAAGGCCGGGAAATGCTCGAACCCAACTTCCAGCGACGGTGCGATCCGATCAATGTCCGGCTGGAGCAGTTCGTGGCCGAAATCCCACGGCGTTTCGCGCTCGGACCACGGCACACAGGCTTTCTCGTAGGTGCCCATCAGCATCCCGCCGCGTTCCTGCCGCAGGTACAACTCGCCGTCGAAGTCGACCGCATGGACGACCTCCTTGCCGGTCTTCTCGTTGATCTCGGCGACCTCGGGCATGTCCTCGGTGATCAGGTACATGTGCTCCATGGCCAGGATCGGCAGTTCCAGCCCGGTCATCTTGCCAACTTCGCGCGCCCACAGGCCGCCTGCGTTGACGACATGCTCGGCCACCACGATACCCTTGTCGGTCACGACTTCCCATTCGCCCGACGGCAGGCGGTTGATGTCCTTGACCATCGTGTGCGTGTGGATCGCCGCGCCCTTGATCTTGGCCGATTTTGCATAGGCATGGGTGACGCCCGACGGATCAAGGTGACCATCCACGACTGTCCGCACGGCCCCGCAGAACTGCGACGGGTCAAGCAAAGGCATGTCGGCATGCGCTTCTTCCGGCGTGATAATCTCGGCTTCGATGTCGAGATAGCGACCCTTGGCGACCGTCGACTTCAGCCAGTCGAACCGCTCGGGCGTCGAGGCCAGCATGACACCACCGGTCATGTGGAAACCAGTCGCCTGACCGGACAGCTCCTCGATCTCCCTGTAGAGGTCGATCGTGTACTTTTGCAGCTTTGCGACGTTCGGATCGCCATTGATCGTGTGGCAGCCTCCGGCGGCATGCCAGGTCGAGCCGGACGTCAGCTCGTCCCGCTCCAACAGCATGACATCCGTCCATCCCTCGCGCGCGAGGTGATACAGGACCGAGCAGCCGACAACGCCGCCCCCGATGACTACGACCCTTGCAGTGGAATTCATTGCACGACCTCCCGGTTTGGCAAAAAAGGGTAAGCAGAGAAATCTCGGCGCCCGCGCACGTTTCCCGCCAAGTTCTTGCAGATTTCCGACAGGCAACGACGTTTGGATTGCGTTGCAGCCGATTCAGGGGCGCCTGATCTGCGGCGGTTTTGTCATATCGGTAGATCAACCAGTGTGTTAGGGCCCCTGCCGAGGCGACTAATTCTGGAAATTCCCGATGGGTAACGTCACGGACGCAAGCGTAGAGGTCGGGGATCTTCAAGACAAGAGCTTTGATGTCTGCGTGATCGGGTCGGGACCGGTCGGCGCTGCGCTCTGCCATAGCCTGACCCAGAGCGGCCATAAGGTTCTGTGCATCGAAGCTGGCAGCACCTCGGCCGATGCGACGCGCACAGCCCTCAGTGCGGCCGATCTTTCGAACGCGTCAAATCACAAGCCGGTCGAAAGCGTTGTGTCCCGGTCCCTGGGCGGCACCGCCAGGCTTTGGGGTGGACGCTGCGTTCCGTTCGACGCCATCGATCTCGATACGCGGGCGCATGTGCCCCATTCAGGATGGCCGATCCGCTTCCAGGATGTCGAGAATTATCACGCCCGCGCATTGAGCTTCATCGGCTGCGACCCGCGTTCGTTCGAGTTGGCAGACTTGTGGCCTGAAGCGGCGGATTATCCAGACGGGATCGCGTTTACGCGGCAAAGCTTTACGGACGAACCCAGACTGGACAAACATTGGGATGGCATCGCGGCATCGGGCAAGCTCGCCTTGTGCATCGAGACCATCGTCAAACAGTTGATGCTCGACGACACGGGATCCGAGGTGTCGGGCCTTGTTGTTGCATAGGACGGCCAGGATCACCGCATCAACCCGGCACATCGATACGTGCTCGCCTGCGGCGGTCTCGAAAACGCCCGCTTGATGCTCAACTCCCAGCGAAACTGTCCGGGCTTCGCGCAAGGGTCCGAGGGTCCCCTCGGGCGGTACTATCAATGCCATTTCGGCTCTCGCATGGCGGAACTGGTTCTCCAGCGACCGAATGCAGGCAAGGCATTCAACTATCGCCGCTCTCAATCGTCGCTGTTGCAGCAACGCATCGGAGTGTCCGACGCAGAGAAGGCCCAGCGTGCTTTGCTGAACACCTCCTTCACCGTCACAAACCCCAGGATTTCCGACGCACGGCATGGGTCCGGTGTCCTATAGACCATGTACCTCATCCTGAAGAGCCCGCTCGGCCGGAAACTC
>JBHJIZ010000003.1:0-17180 GCA_050043005.1 Paracoccaceae bacterium | reverse complement strand
GCACCTCCACGATTGCGGCCCCTGCGGGATCGTCGCTCGGTCGTTTGCTGGTTCATCTGCGGCCTCGTCGGGTTATGGACAGACTATCGCTCTCACAGACGTCACCCGGTTCCACCCGGCGCGCTCGTCAGTCCGCGCCGGCCGCAACGCCTGAAGTGCCGTTTTTTGAACCTCTGGCGCCGCTCAACCCGGAATGCGCACCGGAAGCTCCTTGATGCCCATCACGAAGTTCGAGGTCACGCGGACCGGTTCGCCGACGACTTCGATCCGGTCGAAACGCTTCATGATCTCTTCCCACAGAATGCGAAGCTGCATCTCGGCGACGTGGTTGCCCATGCAACGGTGGATTCCGAACCCGAAACTGATGTGATTTCGCGCATTTTTTCGAGTAATAGCAAACTCGTAAGGGTCTTCAAACTTGTCATCATCGCGATTGGCCGAGATGTACCACATCACCACCTTGTCGCCCTCGCGAATGGTCTTGCCGCCCAGTTCGAAATCCGACAGGGCCTTGCGCCGCATGTGCGCCAGTGGCGTCTGCCAGCGGATGATCTCGGAGACCATGTTCGGGATAAGCGTGTGATCGGCGCGCAGCTTGTCGTATTGATCCGGGAAGTCGTTCAACGCCAAAAGTCCGCCCGAGATCGAGTTCCGCGTCGTATCGTTGCCTCCGACGATCAGAAGAATGAGATTTCCCAGAAGCTTGTGCTGCTCGTCGATCAGGCTCTTCGTATCTTCGTGATGCGCCATCAGCGAGATGAAGTCGAAGGTCGGGTCCTTGCCTTCCCGCTCGCGCCAGAGCTTGCTGAAGTAATCGGCACATTCGAACAGGATCTTGCGGCGTTCCTCCTCGAGCATGACGGCCGCACCGACCATCGGAGTCGATGTCGCGAGGTCGGACCAATAGGTCAGCAGGTGCCTGTCCTCCCAGGGAAAGTCGAACAGCGTTGCCAGCATCTGCGTCGTCAGTTCGACCGACACGCGGTCGACCCAGTTGAATTCCTCGTTGCGTGGCAGGTCGTCCAGGATCAGTCCGACACGTTCGCGGATCAAGGCTTCGATCTGTGCAATGCGCTCGCCACCAACGCCTGGCATGACGGGTTTGCGCCACTGGCTGTGCCAGGGTTCGTCCGCCGCGATGAAGTTCGGCAGGCGAAAGCCATCTTCCGGATCGCCGATGATGATGGTGGGGAACGACGAAAAAACCTTGTGACTGGTCTCAACCTTCAGAACGTCCTGCCACTTGGTGATCGACCAGAACGGACCAAAGTCGCTGTCGGCGAGGTAATGAACCGGATCCTCGGCACGCAGCCGGTCAAAGAACGGCCAGTGCGTCTGAGCGGCGAACCGATCGGATCGGGAAACGTCGATCTGATCGAGCGGCGTCGCATGGGCTTCCTGGCGTGCGCGGGTCAGCGCTGTGTCCGTGGCCATATCCATTGCGATCCTCCGTGACGTGGTTTCAGACCAGTCTCGGACCAATCAGGCCACAGTTGGACGGAGCAGGCAAACCCTGCGTGGCGTCACGTCGGTAGAAAACAGATCGGTGGTAGGCCGAAAAACCGCAATGCGTTCCGGTGCTGACGCGTCAACCCATCTGGTGGCGGATGGTGCGGCCCTGGCATGGAACAACGGGCGCCCCGTCTTCAAAGACGCTCAAAGCGTCCTGAGCGTCGATCCGCAAGCAATTTCGCCCGCTGGGCTTTGCGGCATAAAGCAGTTGGTCGGCGCGCTTCAGGATCAGGTCAAGGTTGTCCTCACCCGATCCGACCTCAGTCAGACCGATGCTGACGCTGACCGTGATCTCGCCGGACTCGGTCAAGATCGGCGTGCTCGCGATTGTGTCCATGATCCGTTTGCAGGCACGCGACGCTTCCGCGAGACGGGTGTGCGGGAACAGCAATGCAAACTCCTCGCCCCCAATTCGGCCAATTCCATCGAACGAGCGGAACTCCCGCGTCAGGATATGCGCGAATTTCCCCAAAACCTCGTCACCAGCGGCGTGGCCGTACTGATCGTTGACCAACTTGAAGTGATCAATATCGGCAAGTGCGATCGACAATGGAACGCCAAAACGGTCATGACGCGCCAGTTCCTTCGAGAAGGTCTCGAAAAAGGCACGGCGGTTCGGCAGCCCGGTCAACGGGTCCGTGAACGCCTGCAGCTGCAATTCCTTGCACGCGTATTCGAAGTCCCGAATGCTCAGCATTGCGGTTGCCTTGCCATCCTCGACGACCGGGATGTGGCGAATGTGCTTGCGGTGCAGGATCTCGAGAACGTCAAGGACGTCGTCGTCGCCCGTGCAGACAATGACATCGCGCGTCATCAGGTCGCCGACCGTCTTGCGTTCGAAATTGGTTCCAAGCTCGGCATATGTCCGCACGATATCGCGCTCGGACACCATGCCGGCCACGGTACCGTCGCGCTCAATCACCAAAAGGGCACCAATGTTGCTGTCTTTCAGTTTCTGAGCGGTCTCAATGCAAGTCGCATCCGGTCCGATGCAGATCACATCATCGCGTGCGCAAGATCTCATGAGAGTAAAGATGTTCATTGGTCCCCGAAACGCCGTTTACACACGCACGCCAGCGCCGTCCATCCCAAGTGCCCCCTGAACCACGCATGAACATTACTAACGCAAACTTGTTAGCGCGCGGCAAAAACACGTGGTTATCAAAGCGTTTGCGGTGCTTTAGTTCGGTCAGCGCGTGTTGCGCTCCTTCGCGCGCCGCGCCTTGAAATGCTTGTGCGCGGTGTCGGTCCCGTCATGGAAAGATCCGAACACGGCATCCCATGGCATCTCGAGATTTCCATAATTGCACTCGAAATACCGGTGATGCATCTGGTGGTGGAAATTGCCGAGCGCCAGACGTTCCTTGTCCCGCACAATCAAGGCATCGAACCCGGTGTGCGAGGTCACCCCGGTCAGCGCCTGATGCTGCATGTGGAACAGGATGTGGATCGGATGGGCCGGAATGATCCAGTGGATCAGTACGGACGAGAAGAAAACCAGATGCTCGATGGGATGCATCGAGATGCCCGACCATGGGCCGACATTGGTGTTGCGGTGATGCAATGCGTGCGCCAGCCGGTAGAGCGGCGGCCAGTGAAGCGCGCGGTGGATCCAGTAGAAGTGGAACGAAATCCAGAGGGGCGTCAGGAACAGCACCAGCGCGAACAGCACCGGGCTTTCACGCGGGTCGAGCATCGGCGCATAACCGTTTGCCATCGCCCATAACATCAACGCCTCGTACGCCGTCCAGAAAGCGACACCGCTGCCCAGCGTCCATAACACGTTGTCCCAAAGCTGCGATCCGAACGTGAAGCTGCGCCCTTTGGTTGGCTGATCGCGCGGGTCAAACTTCAGCCGCTTGCCCTGTCGCTTTCGCGCGTGGAAGTACCAGTGAAGCCCACCCGCCAGCACTGAAATGATCACAAGATTGCGAACGTACATCTCGGCAATCCAGCCGATCCGCAGTTCGCTCACCTCCTCCAGCGGTGGTTGCAGGTAGAGCCAGGTGACTGTTGCAAGAAGGGCGATGATCAGGTTCTCGGTCAAAAAGAACCAGCGGTCCGCTGTCCAGCGCAGCCACGCCATCGGCTTTGGCGGCCAGGCGAAAACCGGCGAAACCGGGATGGGCACATCGGGGCGGTAGTTCCATTGCCGCGCGAAGTCCGAGTCCTGGGGTTCGGTCGCCATTGATCCCTCCGTATCTTCGCCGAGCTTGGCACAAGCGTGGGAAGGCACAACCCCGGCAAAGGCATATGAGACATCGCGCCCCGCCCAGGTCAGTTGCAGGGGCGCATCACTGCGCCTAGACTCTAAGGCATGTCGATCTGGCGCTACGCAAATCCCGCCGAGTTCATGCGGATCACGCCGCCTGTGATGGTCCCCCTGTGGGTCCTGTCCGGGGCGTTGCTCGCGTTCGGGCTGGGCTGGGCGCTGTTCTTCACGCCGCCGGACTATCAGCAGGGCTCGACCGTCAAGATCATGTTCATTCATGTGCCAGCCGCGATGCTCGCGATCAACACCTACGCTTTGATGGCGGTGGCGTCGGTCGTCGGGCTGGTGCGCCGCCACCATGTCTCGTTCCTTGTCGCGAAAGCTGCGGCACCGATTGGAGCAGCATTCACCGCTGTCGCGATCATCACGGGCGCTGTCTGGGGGCAACCGATGTGGGGCACCTGGTGGGTCTGGGACGCGCGTCTCACGGCAGTGCTGATCATGTTTTTCTTCTATCTCGGCTACATGGCGCTGTGGGCCGCGATCGAGGAACCTGACAAGGCCGCCGATCTTTCGGCCGTCCTGTGTCTGGTCGGTGTCATCTTCGCCTTCCTCTCGCGCTATGCGGTGCGCTTCTGGAACACGTTGCATCAGGACTCGTCGCTGTCGGTCGAGGCCGGGCAGCGCATCGACGATGCCTTTCGCACGCCGCTCTATATCTCCATGATCGCGTTCTACGTGCTGTTCATCGCGATCCTTTTGCTGCGCGCCCGGACCGAGATCCGCCAGCGCCGCGCGCATTCCATTCGCCTGCAAGGGGTCGTCGCCTGATGGATCAGTACGCGCCTTATGTGATCGCGGCCTATGCCGGGACGGTCGTCATCCTCGGCGCGCTGATCTGGCAATCGATCCGTGCGGCGCGTCGGGCACGGCATGACCTGGAACGTTTGGATCGGGAGCGTGGACGATGAGTGATCTTCAGACCGATGCACCGAAAAGCGGCTTCCGGCCCTGGATGATCGTGCCGGCGCTGGGGGCGGCTGCCGTTCTGGCCGTCTTCATGCTTGGGCTCCAGCGCGAGGACGTCCAGCGTCTGCCCTCTGCCCTGATCAACAAACCTGTCCCGGAATTTACGCTGGCTCCGCTTCGGACCGGTGAGCCTGAACTCTCGGACGAGGCACTGGTGGGCAACGGCGTCAAACTGCTGAACATCTGGGCGAGCTGGTGCGGTCCGTGCCGGATCGAGCACCCGCATCTTATGGATCTGGCCGCCGAAGGCGTTGCCGTCCACGGGATCAACTACAAGGACGCGCCCGAGAACGCCGAGGCGTTCCTCGTGGAACTTGGCGATCCCTATCAGATGGTAGGGGCAGATCGGAACGGTCGAACCGGGATCGAATTCGGTGTCTACGGTGTGCCCGAGACCTTCGTGATCAATGACGCGGGCAAGATCGTCTACAAGCAGGTCGGTCCGGTGACGGAGCGGGAACTGCCGAAGCTGCGCGCCGCGATTGCCGAGGCTTCGAAGTAACAGTTTCACATCGGGATTGACGGCTGCGTGTCCGCGCTACCTTTGCGTGAAAGGAGGACCGCGATGCTCACCAAACGTCTTGTTCTTCTCGGCGGCCTGGCGCTGATAACATGTGCCGTTTCCGGACTGCAGGCGCGCGCGGCTGCGCGCCGGAAATCCGCGCATGACTTCAAGTTTGTTGATATCGACGGGGAAGAGTTTTCTTTGTCACAGTTCGCGGGCAAGCCGCTGATGATCGTGAACACGGCTTCGCGCTGCGGTTTTACCTATCAATACGACGGGCTTCAGGCGCTCTATGATCGGTATCGCGATCAGGGTTTCGTCCTTCTGGCGGTGCCGTCGGACGATTTTGGCGGGCAGGAGCTCGACAGCGAAGCCGAGGTCAAGCACTTCTGCGAGGTCAATTTTAACCTCGACTTTCCGATGACCTCGATCACCAAGGTGCGCGGTCGCCGGGCGCATCCGTTCTATGCTTGGGCGCGCGAGGTTCTGGGCGCCTCTCAGGCACCGGGCTGGAACTTCCACAAGTATCTGGTCGATGGTTCGGGCCGCCTGGTCGAGGCGTTCTCCACACGTGTCGAACCGAATGCGCCGCAGGTCCAATCTGCTGTGGAGAAGTTGCTCGAACGAGGCGCCTAACGTCCTAATAGATCAGTTGGCTACCTGCAGATTGGTCAGTTGTCTTTGAAATCAGAGTCAATGCGGATCTCTTTGACGCCAGTCGACACTAGCGCATCAAGAACATCGTACATAGCGGAAGGAGGCGCAGAACCAAAATCGATCTCGACCCATTTATCTCCTCTGCAAATTGAATGGATCACTCCTTCGGATCGTGGCAAGTCCATGGTTTCCCAATCCCAGTGCCATGACCCAAGAACTGGATCCAGAGCCGCCAGATCCGGCAGTCCGTCTGGTAGACTGAACCGCACACGATCCCAAACGAGCTTTTCGACATGAATCGTCGCCGTGTTCAGCACGAAGCTAAACGGTGGGAACGCAACGCGGCGGGCCGGCACAACCTCAGTGATCCCGGCAGAGCCATCATTCGTCTTTCGAACGACAAAATCTGCAGTGTAGATGGTAGCGTGTCGCCAATCGCGTTCGACTTCGATCGAGACTTCGGCTGTCACGACTTCATTTCGAGAGTTCAGTTTCGTTTCCAGCGCTTCGAATTGGGCTCGGTAAAGTTCGAAGGCCGCAAAGAAGATGGTTGCAGGGTCCAATTCGGTCACTCCTGAATAGGGGTCGACCTTCGATCTATCGTCCGCCTGCCACATCCACGCAGGTGCCGCTCATGTACGAAGCGCCGTCTCCCGCCAGCCAGACGATGACCTTCGCGACTTCCTCGGCAGATCCAGCGCGGGCCATGGGCACGCCGCTCATCAAGCGTTCTACCCGGTCGGGCGCACCGGCCGAGGCGTGGATTTCCGTCTCGATCAGACCCGGGCGTACTGCGTTCACTCGAACCCCGTGCGGTGCCAGTTCCTTTGCCAAGCCCATGGTCAGGGTATCCGTGGCACCCTTGGACGCCGCATAGTCGACGAACTCGTTCGGCGATCCCAAGCGCGCCGCCGCGGACGATGTGACGACGATCGCGCCACCGGGTCCACCCCGGTTCACCGGCATACGCCGCGCGGCCTCCCGCGCCACGAAGAACGCGCCCATGACGTTGACGTCCATGACACGGCGAATGCGATCAGTCTCCATTTCGGCAACGGTTGAAATCTGTCCGATGATCCCTGCGTTGACGATAACCGCGGTGACCGGACCCAAGGCTTCGGCGGCATCGTACATGGCGACGACATCCGCTTCGTTCGAGACATCGCCCTGGATCGCTATCGCTTGAGCGCCCGCTGCATTGACCTCGGCAACCACGGCATCGGCCGCGGCCTTGTTTGCGGCATAGTTCACAACCACCTGCCACCCGGCCTCGGCCGCGAGCTTGCAGGTTGCGGCGCCAATTCCCCGGCTGCCTCCGGTCACGAGCATAACGGACATCAAAATCTCCCTATCTACTGGATGATTGGTATCTATCTATCATTAGATCGAGAGCCATGAGCGGACCATCTCGCTCTCCGGGTCTGCGAGCGACTCGATCACGTCGAAGTGGTGCTTTCCCGGTTCTTCGATGCAGCGCGTCCTGACACCGAACCCCGTCCAGATGTTCGCGAGCAGAGCATTCTGCCGGACAAATTCCGGCCGTTCGTCAGCGCCAACCCAGCAGGTCACCGAGGCATCCGTCTCGGGTTCCAGAAGCGCCGGGCTCTCTGTACGAGCTTCGTCCGCATCCATTTTCAGCGTCGCGTTCATCGCCGTGTTCAACAGGGGTCGGAGATCGTGAACACCGCTGCTCGAGAGCACGCGCTTGATCCGGGAAGACACCGTGGCAGGCAATTCAGTGTCCGCGCAGATCATCCGTGTCACCAGATGCCCGCCTGCGGAATGCCCCGCCAATACGATGGGGCCATCGACCCTCGATGCCGCATGGCTGATCGCGGCCGAAACTTCGCGCGTGATCTCCGAAATCCTCGCGTCCGGGCATAGCGTGTACTGAGGCATCGCCACGGCCCACCCCCGGGCAACGGCACCTCCCGCCAGGTACGACCAGTAGGTCCGGTCAAATTTCATCCAGTAGCCACCGTGAACGAACACGGCCAGCCCGAGAGCCGTACCTTGCGGTTGGAACAGGTCGTATAGCTGGCGTGCACCGCCGCCATACGCGATGCCGAGTTCGGCACGCTCGGCGTGAGCGGTCCGAAAATTCTCCGCACGCTCCGTCCAGCGCGGCGGATAGTCTTCCGCCCCGGGAATGTATGGGCCGTTGGCATATGCGTCGTCCCAGTCCACCTGCACACTCCTCGCGTGATCAGCCCTATTTCACGTCGACAGCACGTGAAATCGGCACTCAGAATCCCTATATCCAGTGGAACGGACGAAAACTCAAACAACAATGGAGGGGCCATGCGCGTGCCACCCGGCGCCGACGTCGATACAACACCCAACTGCCGCACTTCCCTACGGACTGCGATCACGCAATCCAGAGCTCGCCGACGAAACTTTGTACAGATCTTCCTGGTCAGTTTCTGTCTGGTTGGCCTTGTCTTCAATATCTCAGCAACAGCAACGACGCTGACGGATAAGCTCGCCACGTTGAACGCGCTCGCGACTGGCGCTTGGGCGGTCTTCCTGTTCTTCTGGCTCGCAACGCAGACAGTCATTTCGCTGTTTGGGGCAGGTGCTTTGGCGCGGCTCGCCACGGGGCGCGCGCTTTCGCTGCGCGAAGCATTGGACGATATCCTGCTTCACCGGCGCTGAGGACTGGTCAAGCGGCCCAGCCTCGGGCATGCACGTTCCATGGACGAGAGAGCGACCTTTCTGGGCGTTGAAAACTCGGTAACCGGGCGCCGTTGGACGGCCGCCGGAGCCGCGACTGACCGCATGGCCATGCAGCTTCAACAGATTGCCGGTGTGCCGGATCTGGTCGCGCGCCTGCTCGCGGAGAAGGGTGTCGCACCGGAACACGTCGACGGCTATTTGGCGCCGCGGCTGCGCGATCTGATGCCGGATCCCTCGCAGATCGCAGATATGGATCATGCCGCAGAGCGTCTTGCTCAGGCCGTCCGGCAGAGCCAGCGCATCGCGATCTTCGGAGACTATGATGTCGATGGTGGGGCATCGGCGGCTTTGCTGGTCGATTGGCTGCGTCATTTCGATGTGGCGGCGACAACCTACATCCCGGACCGGATTGACGAGGGATACGGCCCGAACGTGCCGGCAATGGCCGACCTCGGCGCGCGGCACGATCTGGTGATCTGCGTCGATTGTGGAACGCTGTCACATGACCCGGTTGCCGCCGCGCGCGAGGCTGGCGCGGATGTTGTCATCGTCGATCACCATCTGCCGGGTCCGACGCTGCCGGACGCCATCACGGTAAACCCCAACCGGGCCGACGACACCGCAGAGCTTGGGCATCTTTGCGCCGCTGGCGTTGTCTTCATGTTGCTTGTCGCGACAAACCGCGTGCTGCGCGGGCAGCGCAAGGTGCCGGACCTGATGGAGATGCTGGATCTTGTGGCCGTCGCGACGGTCGCCGATGTGGCCCCGATGATCGGGCTGAACCGTGCCTTCGTGCGCACCGGACTTGGTGTCATGGCACAGCGGCAGAGACCGGGCCTGGTGGCGCTGACCGATGTTGCCGGGCTGACTGCACCGCCGAGTTCGCGGGATCTGGGGTTCGCTTTAGGCCCCCGGATCAACGCGGGCGGGCGGATCGGCGCGGCGGATCTCGGCGCCCGGCTTCTTGCCACCACCGATTTGCATGAAGCCACAGCGCTGGCCGAGAAGCTTGATACGCTGAACCGTGAGCGGCGCGAGATTGAAGCGGCCGTGCAGGATGCGGCGACGTTGCAGATCGAGGCGCGCGGGACGGAAGGCGCCCTGGTCTGGGCTGCGGGCGAAGGCTGGCATCCCGGCGTGGTCGGCATCGTTGCGAGCCGCCTGAAGGACCGGTTCAACCGCCCTGCTGTTGTAATCGGTGTCGACGGCGGCGAGGGCAAGGGGTCCGGCCGTTCAATCGCTGGCGTTGACCTGGGAACATCCGTCTCTGCGCTGACTCAGCGCGGCGCTCTGCTGAAAGGTGGCGGTCACCAGATGGCGGCGGGACTGACCGTGGCCGCGGATACTATTCCGGCGGCAATGGCGGCGCTATCGGACTTGCTTGCGGCGCAGGGGGCGGATCGCGCCGGGCCTCGCGACCTCCTCGTCATCGGCGGTCTCGCCCCGGCCTTCGCTACACCCGAGCTTGTCGAGCAGATCGAGATGGCTGGGCCCTTCGGCCCAGCGAACGCCGCGCCCCGCATTGTCTTTCCGGATGTCGTGCCGTCCGGAGTGCGTGTTGTCGGAAGCGGTCATTGCCAGGCCCGTTTCGGGGACAAGGGCGGAAACCTCGCCGCGATCGCGTTCGGTGCTGCCGATAACGGGATCGCCGAGTTCCTGAATGCCGCGGCCGGACGACGGCAGCCTGTCCATGTAGCCGGACGGCTCGAGAGCGACGACTGGGGCGGGCGGCGGAAGTCGAAACTGCGCGTCGAAGACGTCGCTGCGGTCCCTTGATCGTGATGTTACATTTCCGCGTAAAACCTCTTGTCACGTGCCAGGCAAGCCGCTAGGAGAGGCGCTCCGGCGCGCCCTTCGTCTAGCGGTCTAGGACGCCGCCCTTTCACGGCGGAAACACGGGTTCGAGTCCCGTAGGGCGTACCATTCTGGTTCTTTTTCGTTTTCCCTTCTGGGGATAGACCGCGGTGACCAACCTTCTGGGATGGTTGGTCAGGTTCCAGACTGACGTTGTTCCGTCTAGCTCTGCCATTCGGCTTTCCGTGCGTCGTCGACGGTTCGCCTTTTGCGTGTAGATTGACGCTTGGCGAATGTCCTTATGAGCGAGGTATGCCGCGATCTCGTTCTCAGTTGCGCCGGCGATAACCTACGAGTCGTCCCTGATTTTCGCAGGCCATGTGTGTTCGCCCGGTCGTCGTTGATACCAGCCGTTCTTGCGCAGTCTTTGAACGAGCTACCTGGAGATGGAACCGAGTAACTCCGGTCGCCGGAGAAGAATACAAGGACTGCGTGGTCGAGCAGCTCGTAGTTCATCCGATTAGCGGTGCCCAGACACGCGATTCTGAGCCTAAGACTTCCGTCACCTAGCTAAGTCTTTGAAAATATTGGCTGGGGAACCTGGATTCGAACCAGGACTAACGGAGTCAGAGTCCGTGGGTCTACCGTTAACCTATTCCCCAGCGGGAGGAGAGCTCAGATAGCGCCGGACCGGCTGATGGTCAAGACGATGTCGAGGCCAAATCGACGTAAATGCAGTTCAAACCCGAGCCTCTGGATCAGCCTCCGTGCAGGAAGTGCAGCACGTCGCCATCGAGAACCTCGTAGCCTTTGCCTTCGGCGCGCATCTTGCCCGCCTCTTTCGCACCCTGTTCGCCACCGAGCGTCACGTAGTCATCATAGCCAATCGTTTCGGCGCGGATGAACTTGGCCTCGAAGTCGCCATGAATCACGCCCGCTGCCTGTGGTGCTCGGGCACCTGCAGGGATCGTCCAGGCGCGCGCCTCCTTCGGACCGGCCGTGAAATACGTGCGCAGCCTGAGCAACCCGTAGCCGGCTTTGATCAAACGATCGAGCCCGGGCTCTTCCAGCCCGAGATCGGACAGGAACTCGGCCCTGTCCTCGTCGGAGAGCTGGCTGATTTCCTCCTCGATGGCGGCCGAGATCACGACCGACGCCGCCCCCTGTCCGGCCGCCAGCTCTGAGACTGCCGCAGAGTGCGCGTTGCCGTCGGATGCAGAATCCTCTTCGACATTGCAGACGTAGAGCACCGGCTTGGCCGACAGAAGGCCCAGGATCTTCCAGTTGCGCGCGTCGTCGTCGGCAATCTCTACCGTGCGGGCAGGGCGGTCATCCTCGATCGCTTCCTGCGCCATCTTCAGCAGGCGCTCCTGCTCGACGGCTTCCTTGTCGCCACCCCGGATTTTGCGCGACAGGTTCTGCAGACGCTTTTCGATCGACTCGAGATCCGCAAGCATCAGTTCGGTCTCGATCACACTTGCGTCCTCGACCGGGTTAACCCGGCCTTCGACATGCGTGATGTCGTCATCCTCGAAGCAGCGCAGGACATGAGCGATCGCGTCGGTCTCACGAATGTTAGCAAGGAATTGATTGCCCAGCCCCTCGCCCTTGCTGGCGCCTTTAACCAAGCCTGCGATATCAACGAAGGTTAGCCTGGCAGGAATGACGCTGGCAGATTTGGCGATGTCCGCGATCTTCTGGAGCCGCGGATCGGGCACCGAAACCTCACCGACGTTTGGCTCGATCGTACAGAACGGAAAGTTCGCCGCCTGTGCCGCAGCGGTCCGCGTCAGCGCATTGAACAATGTCGATTTGCCGACATTCGGCAGCCCGACAATCCCGCACCTGAAACCCATGACTTGCTCCTGCTGATCCGCGCGGTCCTCTGGCATGCGATTGGGCACCGGTCAAGGAGCGGCCGCTCCTCGCGAACACTCAGAGTGGTTAATAATTCGCTGCGCCTCTTCACACGACAGAGAACGAAAGCGCGAGCAGGTGTCATTCGCCACGAAGGCGAAAACCGCCTAGCTCCTGCCGCGCCAACATGACGTTGGGGAAATAGCCAGGAGACATCCATGACTGAACTGCGCATTACGGTCACCAACACGTCACCCACCGGCGGTGTCGCGTTGACCCCCACATATTTCGGTTTCCATGACGGCAGCTTCGATCTGTTCGATGTCGGCGACGTGGCCTCGCCCGGGCTCGAATCCCTTGCCGAAGATGGCGCCGCAGCGACGCTTGCGCAGGAGCGTCTCGCGGTCTCGCCCGACAGTCAGGGCATCGTCGTTGCGGGAGCTGCCGGTCCGATCGACACGCAGGAGGTGGCGACTGCGATCATCGATGTCGACGGTTCGCAGAACCGCTTTGCGAGCTACGGCGCAATGATCCTGCCGTCGAATGACGCGTTCATTGGCACTGACGATGCGGTCGAGTTGTTCGATTCTTCGGGCAATTTCCTGGGCGCCAGCCGCAGCGTGTTCGAGGGCACGGATGTCTACGACGCCGGGACCGAGGTGAACACCGAGGAAGACGCGGCCTTCATCAACCAGACCGCTCCGAACACGGGCGTGGACGAGAACGGCACCGTCCAGCTGCATCCGGGCTTCAACGGCTCCGACGGTAATCCGGGCGGTACGCAGAACATCTTGGGCGGCACCAACGCGTTCGGGAACTTCATCGATCCGATTGCCGCTGAGTTCACGCTGCCGGGCGCGCAGAGTGCGGTCGTACACATCAACACGGTTGTCACGACCGACCTGACCGCGGGCCGCGACGTATTCTTCGGCGGCGATGACGACGACATCGTCACCGGTGGCGAGGGCCGTGACTTTCTGTTCGGCAACAACGGTTACGACGATCTCTTTGGCGGCGAAGGCCGGGACTTCCTGGCTGGCGGCAACGGTGCCGACCTGCTGGATGGCGGCGAAGCGCGCGACCTGCTGTTCGGGGGTGCCGGCAATGATCGCATCTTCGGTGGCGAGGGCAACGACCGGGCGCTCGGTGGATCGGGCGATGACACCATCGAAGGCGGTGGCGGCCGCGACCGGATCTATGGCGAGGACGGCAACGATGTCCTCGACGGTGGAGAAGAGCGCGACGTGCTGTTCGGCGGCGCGGACAACGACGCACTGTCCGGTGGCGCAGCACGCGACTTCCTGCACGGCGGCAGCGGCGACGATGTGCTGAATGGTGGCGAGGGCAACGACCGCCTGGAAGGCGGCAGTGGATCGGATACGTTTCTGTTTGCCGCGGGCGATGGCCGTGACGTCGTGCAGGACTTCGACGCGGATGCGGACGTCATCGTTCTGGGTGGAACGGACATCACCGATCTTGCGGGTCTCGAGGATGTCTCCCGCGGCCGTGGCAACAGCGTGATCATCGACCTCGGCGCCGACCGGATCGTGCTGCGCGACACATCGTTCGAAGAGCTGACCGAGACGAACTTCCTGTTCGTCTGATGTGCAAGACCTGGTCCCTGACGCCTCGGCTCAGGGACCAGGACCCCGGCCAACCCCGTGCTGCGCCCGCCCAGTCTTCCCCTTGGGCGGGTGTCGATCCTCAAGTGATCACTGGCGAACGGAGTCCGGTGTTGAATTCCCGGGGCTATCTGCCCAAGCTGCTCGCCACAACCTATGGGGAAAAACCATGCTCACCGTTGCAATCGTTGTGTTCCCGCAATTCGAGACGCTTGATGCGCTCGGCCCGGTCGAGATGTTCGGAATGCATCGCGATCAATTCGAGATCCGCATGGTCGCCGAGGCGCGCGGGCCGGTCGCGTCGACCCATGGCCCCGAAGTTGTCGCAGCCGATGCGTTTCAGGATGGCAAGTCCTACGATATAGTTCTGGTTCCCGGCGGGCCCGGCACGCGGGCGCAGAACGACAATGCCGTCATGATGGACTGGCTGCGCGAACAGGCCGCGAAGGCACAGTTCGTGACCTCGGTCTGCACTGGCAGCGCCTTGCTTGCCAAAGCGGGCGTGCTTGATGGCCGCAGGGCGACAAGCAACAAGCGCGCGTTCGATTGGGTCATGACCCACAGCGACAAGGTCGACTGGATCTACGAGGCCCGCTGGGTCGAGGACGGCAAGTTCTGGACCTCCTCCGGTGTCTCGGCTGGCATGGACATGAGCCTCGCGCTTATCGCCAAGATCCTCGGTCAGCAGGCCGCCGAAGACGCGGCTGAGTGGGCTGAATACACGTGGCACCGCGATCCGAACGTCGATCCGTTTGCCGTACCCCATAGTCTTTCTGGAACCTAGAACTTCAGGAACTTCGCGAACGCGAGCAGACTGCCGGGCAAGGCCTGCTCAAGGATCTATACGGTGCGTTTTGAGGCTTGGGATCTTCTGTTTCCGATCCACTCTACTGGCAGTCGTCCGCTAGCTCCCAGCGACTCTCAAGTTCCTGCCAGCCGTTGCTCCGGATCAACGATTTCTCTTCTTGAGAGATCGCGAACAAGCGGACAAAAGCGAGCCCGGTTGCTTTACAATATGCAGTTGTCCGCTCGCTAAGCGGCATGGACGTGAAGTAGAGCGTCGAACTGTCGATCTCGGGCCAAACCGACTCTGGCAGCGACAGGTATGTTCCCTGCATAGGAGGTGACACGTTGCCACTCAGCAGGCATTGCACTGCATAGTCCATAGCGGTCGCCATGCGGTCTGGCGAGAACTCGTTCCGGAATTCTGCGAACCATTCGAATCGGACGCTTTGAGTACTCCAACCCCAGCGATGTAAACCAAGAGTGGAAATCCGATGTCGATCGTCCGAGCGGTACTTCACGAGTTGAACATCCGCAAACCCAGTGACCTGGAACCCCGTTTCGATTTCGCCAAATTCGGCTTCCAGAATGTGTGGCAACCTGCTGTCGTTCACTTCGAGAACTTTGCCAGCAACCGCGCGAGCGGATTGGTTGGCCCGGCATCCTTTAGTGCGTTCTGAGCCTTCTTGACGGCCTCTGCGGGCCGCTTACCGGACATCTTTGCCTGATGCGGCGGCGCTTTTCCGGGCGATCTTCGCGCGGACGCTACCTTGCCAGACGACGGACGGGGCGGGTTCACCCGCAATGCCACCGCGTTCTGGAAGCCTGCGTCGTCTCCTGCCACCAGCTTCGGCAGACCGTCGGAGAACCCGCGCAACAGATCGTCCAGCCAGACCTCCTCGGACTTGGCGAAATCGTGCAGCACGTAACCCGAGACCTTGTTCTTGTCGCCGGGGTGACCAATCCCAAGCCGCACCCGCGCATAGTCCGCGCCGATATGCGCGTGGATCGATCGCAAACCGTTGTGCCCTGCGTGGCCTCCGCCGAACTTCACGCGGCATTTGCCCGGTGCGAGATCCAGCTCGTCATGCACGACGATCACATCGCTGGGCGGCACCTTCAAGAACCGTGCAGCTTCACCGACCGCACGGCCGGACTCGTTCATGTAGGTCATCGGCTTCAGCAGGATGATCCGCTTGTCGCCGATCCGCACCTCGGCCATCTCGCCCTGAAACTTCGTACGCCAGGGCGCATACCCGTGCTTGTCCGCCGCCGCGTCCAGCGCCATGAAGCCGATATTGTGGCGGTTCCGGGCGTATTGCGCGCCCGGATTGCCCAGGCCCGCGATCAGGACGACTTGTCCTGTCGCAAAGGTCTTCGCGGCTTTGGTTTTCTTGGCCGGCTTTGCCGCCGCCTCAGCCGTTGGCTTCGCGGATCTTGTTGGCTGCGTCCTTGTCATAGCCGACGCCCTTGTCATCGAGAAGCTGATCCAGCTCGCCCGAAATCGTCATCTCCGTGACGATATCGCAGCCGCCGACGAACTCCTGCTTCACATAGAGTTGCGGAGTGGTCGGCCAGTCCGAGAACTCCTTGATGCCCTGACGCAACTCGTCCGATTCCAGAATGTTCACGTCATGGAAGTCCACGCCCATATAGGTCAGGATCGACGCGACACGGGACGAGAACCCGCACTGCGGCATCGTCTTGTTGCCCTTCATGAACAGCACCACGTCATGGCCGTCCACGTCTTTTTGGATCTGCTGCTTGGCTTCGGTCGTATCCAACATCTCAGGTTCCTCTCAGTCCGGGGCGCTGGTGGTCAACGCCAGTGCGTGCAGAGGAGCATCGGACCCCTCCAGGATCTCTTTCAGGGCGGCATTCACCATGCGCTGCTGCTGCACACGGTTCTTGCCGCGAAAACTCTCGTCGATGACGGTGGCAGCCCAGTGGTTGTTGTCCCCGGCCAGATCCCGGATCTCGACCTTCGCATCGGGAAAAGTCGCCAGGATCAGGCGCTCGATCTCAGAGGCGGGTACGGGCATGGCTGCGTCCTCGGGCTTGTCGCTGCCGGAGATGTAGAGATTGCATTGCTTGCTGGCAAGCGATAGCGCGGCGACAGCGCGGAGGAGGCTGAAATGGCGACACTTGGGGAACAGATCATCGGCTGGCGGGAGGCGTATGGCGTCGACACGGTGTTCGGGAGTCCCGGGGTCCACACGGTCGAGATGTATCGCGGTCTCGCCGGGTCCTCGATCCGCCATGTGACACCCCGGCACGAACAAGGCGCGGGCTTTATGGCAGATGGCTATGCGCGGGTAACCGGCAACCCTGGGGTGGCCTTCGTGATCACCGGACCGGGCCTGACCATCATCCTGACGCCGATGGCGCAGGCCTATGCCGACAGTGTGCCGATGCTGGTGATCTCCTCGGTGAACCGGCGCGAGGCACTGGGCATGGGTGCAGGAGATCTGCACGAGGTGCGCAATCCGGGTTTGATGGCCGCGCAGGCGGCGGCGTTCAGCCACATGCTGCC
>JBHJIZ010000002.1:0-74746 GCA_050043005.1 Paracoccaceae bacterium | reverse complement strand
CTCATCAGCGGACTGGACGTAATCGATCTGACGGGCGCGAGCACGGATCGCGTTACGCATGATGAGCACGTGGAATCTAACTCGGACAACGGGTCTTTCGTCTAGCTGACGGGAACCGCCGGTATCGATCGTCTTGACACTGCCATTGTCGATTTCCTTGGTGTTCCCATCACGTCTGGTCCCGGGGATGTCTCCCTGAGCGACGGCTCGGGTAACCATCTGTTTCATCGCGGGAGCGGAGCCCTGGACGGCGGCCGGGGGAATGACGTGGTCGTCCTGGCTGGCGAAGCGTCGATTGCAGCGATGGGGCAGGGCGACGATGTCGTGGCAATCGTAGGGCCGTCACGAGACGTCCAGGCGTCGCTCGGCGACGGCGCTGACATTCTGGTCTTCGATACCACTGGTATACCGGCGGTGTTGCTGGACTTTGACGCGTCTCAGGATCGAATTGCGCTCACAGCACGCGCACGGGCGTCCTTCGACGGATCGGCGCTTGAAGAGTCACTTAGCGTGAGCGGGTCAACTCCTGAATGGATTGTCGACTGGGAAAGCCTTGAGAGCGCTTCGTTGACGCCGGATGCGCACGCCTGGATCACCTCGCTTCTATGAGGCTCTGCCATTTCCAGATCTGCTGCACTGCACCATAATTCTTGATTTGTTGGATGCCCTGTGCTCTCCCGTAAAGGCCTTACGGGGGAGTCGGCGATGCGGAATGCGCTGAAAACGATAGTTCTGTGCATGGTTGTCGCGCATGGTGCCGCCGCGCAAGAGCAACTGTCTAACACTGATGATCTGGACTTGCCCGAGATACCGCCTCGGGTTCCCGAGACGGGGGAGCCGCTTCTGCGCGTGTTTGTCGAACCCAAGATTTCGACGTTGTACGAGACAAATCCCCTCCGCGCTGTCGAGGGAGCTGAGCAGGACGACATATCCGTCGCAATCACACCGCGCGCACGGTTCGTTTTGACGGGAGACGAGGTTCAGGGCGAGCTAGCGTTAGGATTGGAGGTCGGCCGGTCTCTGGATCTGACGCAGAACAACTACATCGATGCCGAAGCCAGGGCGCGTGGACGTTGGCTCATTAATGACAGCCTGACAGGCGACATCGATTTCAGGGTGCGGCGCGATCATAACGCGATCAACGAGTCGTCGGGGGACCTGAGTTCCGCTGCTGACGAGGTGACGGTGTTCCATGACCTGACGCTGGACCTCGGACTGGAGCAAGACTTTGGCACCTGGCGCCTGCGAGGCTTCGGCGAAACCTATTTCATCGATTTCGATGATTTCACACCTCAGGCCTCCGGACTTCCGCCGCTGTTCAACGGCGACCGAGATCGGATCGAGGTCGGAGGCGGCCTACGTGCGATTTACCCACTGACGGACTCTTTGAGCGCCTTCGCGCAAGGGTCGCTCGATCGGAGAAGCTATTTCGATGACCTGGAAGGCCGAAGCTTTGATCGGTCTTCCACAGGGTATGGCGGGCTTACGGGCCTGACGTTCGTCGATAGCGCCGCAACGCTCGAGGTCGAGACGGGGTTGGGTCTGGAGTACCGGAACTACGATGCTTCCTTCTTCGGATCGGACGTCGCGCCCATCGCGGCGGTTGAATTCGATTATCGTCCTTCGGAGATTCTGTCGCGCATTCGCGGCCGCTTCGACGCGGGTATTCGGGAAACGGATCTGAGCACTGCTTCGGGTTTCGTGCAGTACCGCTTGCGCTTTGACCTCACGAAGGAATTCAGTCCGGGATACGAACTTAGCGCCAGCACTGACCTGGAGTTGCGTGATTTCGAGATCGTTCAACCTGGTGTGCAGTCGCGAAGTGATTTCCTGTCGCGAATCACCCTAGGGATGCAAGTTCCAGTGATCGAGAGTTTCTTTGCGTCCGGTACAATCGGTTATGAGCGACGGGACTCTGATGTTCAAAGTGCTCAATATGAAGGCATTTATGTCCTATTTGCCGTCGAATCGCGCTTTGAGTGAAAAGTTTCTATGACAACCTGCGGTTTCGGTTGACTTGATGGTGCGTCGCACAATTCCCTAACAGAGATTTAACGGGGAAGTGTTATGGCACCCAAAGATCTATCCCTTGCGAGCATCGCGTTCACGCCTGTGATTCTATCTGGGGGGAGCGGCTCACGGCTTTGGCCAATTTCGCGGAAAGCGCATCCCAAGCAGTTCCTGAGCGTCGTTGGAGACGGCTCGATGATTCAGGAAACGGCTCTACGGGTTTCCGGATCGCCCGGGTGTGGCGCGCCGGTTGTGATTTGCGCGGCGGAGCAACGTTTTCTGGTTCGCGAACACATGCTGTCCGCTGGAATGCAGCCGACGATTGTTCTGGAAGCGATGGGCCGAAACACCGCGTTCCCGGTCGCGTTGGCGGCGATCATGGCCGCGGAAACAGACCCTGATCGCGTTCTCGTTATCCTGCCTGCGGATCACAACGTCCCGAACGCCGACCGCTTCCTTGAAGACTTGCCGGTCGCGCTCGAAGCCGCGCGCGATACCGGATGCATCATAACGTTCGGCATCGTCCCGAACGCGCCCGAGACCGGATTTGGATACATCAAGACCGTCTCGATGGGACAGGAGGGCGATGTTCTCGATGTCGACACCTTTGTCGAGAAACCGGACGCCGAGACCGCTCAGAGCTATTTCGAGGATGGTCACTATCTCTGGAACTCCGGGATGTTCGTGGCGACCGCACGGACTTTGCTGGCAGCGTTCGAAGCGAATGCTCCAGATGTCTTCGCGGCGGCAATGGCATCCTTCGCGAAATCTGAAATGGATCTCGAGTTCATCAGGCTGGGTGCTGCTGAAATGGCGCGGTCGCCTGACTTGCCGTTCGATATTGCGGTCATGGAGCAAGCAAAGAACATCAAGGTCGTTCGCGGGCGATTTGCCTGGTCGGATCTTGGGTCATGGGAAGCTATTTGGCAGGTTGGCGATACCGATGCGAATGGCAATGTTGCGGTCGGCAATGTCGTCGCACTGGACACGCAAAACTCGTACATCCGCGCGAGCGACGGTCCGATGGTCGCCACCCTGGGGGTCGAGGATCTGGTCGTTGTCGCGATGCGCGATGCGGTGCTTGTCGCAGACCGCACGAAGAGCCAGGATCTGAAACAGGTCGTCGAGGCGCTGCGCACGCGAAAGCGCCCCGAAGCCGACATCCACGCGCAGATCTTTCGCCCCTGGGGATCGTATGAAACGATTTGCATGGACGACCGCTTTCAGGTGAAGCGGATCGTTGTGAAGCCGAAGGGCAAGCTTAGTCTGCAGAGCCACCTTCATCGCTCAGAGCACTGGGTGGTCGTCTCGGGTACGGCAATTGTGACGATAGACGGTGAAGAGCAGATCCTGCGCGAGAACGAATCTGTCTACATCCCGCTGGGTGCGCACCATCGGTTGGAGAACCGCGGCAAGATCGACCTGCATCTGATCGAGGTACAGTCGGGGTCTTACCTGGGCGAGGATGATATCATCCGGTACGAGGACATCTACGCGCGGGTCTGATGATGGGTCGTGTGAGCGATATCCGCAGCCTGACGCTGCCCGGCGCGCTGATTATCGGCGTATTGGCTGTTGGCGCTTTACTCACGCCGTCGGCAGTTAGAGAATCGTTTGATCAAGCGGGGCTACCGGAGCGTCCATCGGCACTGATCAAGGGCCAGTACACCGAGGCATTCGAGGATCTTTACAGCGAGAGCCTGGCCGCCCGGGAAGCTGCGGTGACCTTGTGGGGCGTCGTAGACTATGCGCTTTTCGGCGTTGGAAGCTCGGGCGTTGTCGTTGGTCGGGATGGCTGGCTGTTTACCGAAGAAGAATATCGAACGCCCGATCGCTCAGAGACCAACCTGAACGCAAATCTTGAGTTCGTGCGCAAAGTGCAATCGATCCTGTCCGAACAAGGGATCGAGCTGCTGGTTACGCTCGTCCCGGCCAAGGCATCGGTCTACCCCGATCGCCTGAAAGCCGCCGTTCCGAGCCGCCGCACGGACGCTTACGCTGCGTTTGTTGAAGGTCTGATGGATCGACAGATCCCCTACCTGGACTCGACCGATGCGTTGGTTGCGGCAAGCGTTAATGCTCCCGTCTTTATGGCCCGTGATACGCACTGGACACCGGTTGGCGCCACAGTTGTTGCGGAAGCGGTCAGGTCCGAGATTGCGGCCCGGATCTCGACTGAAGCCAAGGGCTACCGCAGGGTCGGGTCGCCCGAGATGATGCATCGGGGCGACCTCACCAAGTTCACACCTGTCGGATCCGCACGGGATTGGCTGGGACTTGGGGACGAAGAGGTTCAGGCCTTCGAAGCGGAGGCGCCGGAAGCTGAACTTGATGCCTCTGGTTTGTTCGGCGCTCCGGAAATCCCGGTTGCCCTTGTTGGAACGAGCTACTCCGCACAGGAGCAATGGAGCTTCGCGGCGTCGTTGCGGCTGGCGCTGGACGCGGATGTCCTGAACCTCGCGGAAGATGGCGGTGGGCCGGTGAAGCCGATGGCGAAGTTTCTGGACGGTCTGCCCAGCATGGAGGCGCTGCCCCAGATCGCCATCTGGGAATGGCCGATGCGCTTTGTGGACACAGAGTACGCAGATGCGCTGGCCGAGTAGTTCCCTTATGACTGGCTGGGCGTAACGCGCATGGTGTTTTCCTCGGCGATTTTTCTGTTTGGGTTTCTGCCGGGGTTCCTGGCTGCATACTTCCTGACGCCAGCGCGCTTTCGCAACGTCACCGTCTTGATTGCGAGCTACGCTTTCTACGGTTGGTGGCGGATCGATTTCCTCGGGCTCTTTGTCCTCGTAACACTTTGGAATTATGCGCTCGGTTGGCGTGTGACCTCGCTCGACCAAGGGCGCAGCCGGCAGATCTGGCTTGGGGTCGGAGTCGCCGGGAATCTGGCTGTGCTAGCCTACTTCAAGTATTTCAATTTTGGCGTGGAGAGCTTCCTCGCCATGTTGGATGTCTCGGCTGGTGAGTTCAGCCTTTGGTCCGTCATCCTGCCAATCGGGATCTCGTTCTACATCTTCCAGGCGATCAGCTACCTGGTCGATGTGCATCGGGGTGATGCTCCGCCGGCTCGAAATCTGATCGACTTTGCTGCTTTCATCGCACTGTTCCCGCAGCTGATCGCCGGGCCCGTGCTGCGATACAAGGATCTGGTCGATCAGTTCGAGAATCGCATCCATTCCTGGGCGCTCTTCTCCGAGGGAGCATATCGCTTTGCGCTTGGGCTGGCGATGAAGGTTCTGATCGCGGACAGCGTCGCACCGGTCGCGGACCTGATGTTCGCTCTGCCCGCGCCGACGGCTGCTGAAGCCTGGTTGGGAACGACCGCATACACGATCCAGTTGTTCTTTGATTTTGCGGGCTACTCCGCAATGGCGATTGGATTGGGCTTGATGATGGGCTTCCGGTTCATGGAGAATTTCGACAATCCGTATGTGTCGATGTCCATCACGGAGTTCTGGCGCCGCTGGCACCTGAGTCTGTCGGCTTGGTTGCGCGACTATCTGTACATTCCGCTGGGTGGCAGCCGTCTGGGCAAGGTTCGGACCTATCTAAACCTGTTTCTGACGATGTTGCTTGGCGGGCTTTGGCACGGCGCGAGCTGGACATTCGTACTATGGGGTGCTTGGCACGGCGTGCTTCTGGCGATCGAACGCGCCTTTGGGGTGAAGGCGCAGGTCAATGCACCCCGGCACGCGCCACGGATCTTGCTGACGCTTTTGCTTGTGATGATCGGTTGGGTTCTGTTCCGAGCGCCCGACCTGGCGTCGGCTATCGCTGTGTATGAGGGCATGATTGGCCTGAATGGTTGGAGCCTGGGTGACGAAGTCGCATGGCAGATCAACAGTAGCCATGTGTTTTGGATGCTGATCGGTTGGGCCGTTGTTTATGGTATGTATTTTGCGCCGAAGATTCAAAGCCTGACTCAATCACCGAGATTCAGAATTTATCTTGAGCGTGGTGCAGCGCTGCTTTTGGTGTTCAGTGCGGCAAAGGTTCTATCATCATCATATTCGCCATTTCTGTATTTTCAGTTCTAGTTTATAAATATATATGAAGCTTGTAACGCGACTGCTTTCGCAGTTTTGGCGAATAAATTCTATTACGCCCCATAAAATTTAATAAAAAACTCGCAGTGCTTGATCTTTTTCTTGAACTATTGCTGCGCTGCAATATGATTATACATGCGGGGCTTGAGCGGGAAAGGAATCCCTTATGCGAGTAAGCATTCTTGGTGCAGGATATGTTGGTGCCGTGTCCGGAGCATGTCTTGCGGAGTGTGGTCACGGAGTAACTGTCGTCGACGTGGATCGTGCCAAGGTCGACCTGATCGCGAACGGACAAGCCCCGATTGTGGAGAAGGGCCTGTCCGAGATGATCGCGGCGAATGTCGATGCCGGACGTCTCACTGCAACCTCTGATCTGAAACAAGCTGTAGCTGACACCGACGTCTCGATCGTGTGTGTGGGGACGCCATCCAGGCCGAACGGGGATCTCGATCTTCGGTTTGTCGAAACCGTCTGCGCACAGATTGGCGAGGCAGTTGCCAGCAAGTCGACACGCCATACCGTCATCATACGATCGACCATGTTGCCGGGTTCGATGCGCGGAACCGTCATCCCAACGCTGGAGCGGGCGTCCGGCCTGACCTATGGCGACGGGTTCGGATTGGCAATTTATCCGGAATTTCTGCGCGAAAGCACTGCGATCGACGACTTCTTCGCACCTGCCATCATGCTATTGGGTGTCGATGATGACAAGACGCTCGAGGTCCTGCGCGAGATCAATGCTGGCATCGAAAGCACCGAGATCGTCACCGAAATTGATACGGCCGAAGCTGTCAAATACGCGAACAACGCGTGGCACGCGGTGAAGCTGACCTTTGCCAATGAGATCGGCAACATATGCAAGGCCGCACAGGTCGATGGACAGAAGGTCATGGACATCGTCTGCATGGACACGCGCCTGAACATCTCGCGTGCCTATCTGCGTCCTGGCTATGCATTTGGCGGATCGTGTCTTCCAAAGGACCTGCGTGCCCTCAGATACAAGGCGTCGTCTATGGACGTGCGAACGCCAATGTTCGACGGTGTCATGGAGGCGAATTCCCAACAGGTTGAAAAGTCCGTCGAGATGGTCACGTCGAAGGGCGGCCGGAAGGTCGCGCTCCTTGGGCTTGCCTTCAAGGCCGGGACAGACGACCTGCGCGAGAGCCCGCTTGTCGAACTGGCCGAGCGCCTGCTTGGTAAAGGATACGATCTCAAGATTTACGACAAGAACGTCGAGATGGCGACGCTGCGCGGATCCAATCTTGCGCACATTCAGGCCAAGCTGAGCCATCTCTCGCAACTCATGACCGACGATCTGGAGGGCCTGATCGCGGGTTCAGACACGATCATCATCGGGAATGGTGACAAATCCTTCGTGAAAGCTGTCGAGAAGGCGGGCCCCGAGCAGCAGGTGATCGACTTGATCCGCGTCGATCCCGACAAACGAACGGGCGGCAACTACGACGGCATCTGTTGGTGACATGACGGGCGCAGGGTACAAAAGCACCCTTGATCCTGGCTGGAAAAATCTTGCCGGGCACCTCGTCTTCCTGACGTGCCTGGTGCTGTTTGCCCTGTCCATGCCCGCCGCTGCCTGGGACCCGAAGGCTGCTGAATTCTTGCTGATCATCGGCCTGATCGGTGTGTGGCGTTACAGTTGGGCTGTTCTGCATTGGGTGCGCTCGATCATCTACCGCAAGATCGTGTTTCCGCGCTGGCGGCGCCGCGCGGACGCGCTTGCCGAAGCCGGGATGCCGAGCCAAGTCTATCTTCTGGTCACGAGCTTCCGGATCGACAGCGACACGACGATGCGTGTCTATGAAGCCGCTATCCGCGAGGCGATCGATTGTGGGGCGCCAACGACGATCGTCGCCTCGATCGTTGAGATGGGCGATCAGCGTCTCATCAAGCAGCTTTTCGAGATGTGCGCGCCACCGCCCGATGTCAGACTCAAGTTTGTGCGGATTGCGGGAACCGGCAAGCGAGATGCGCTTGCATTCGGCTTTCGCGCGATCGCTGCTGACAATCCGCCCGACGACGCAGTGGCCGCTGTTGTCGATGGCGATTCGATCCTCGAGGAAGGCCTGATCCGCCGGTGTGCTCCGTTCTTCCAGATGTTCCCGCGCGCGGGCGCGCTGACGACGGACGAAGACTGCGAGGTTCAGGGAAACTGGGTCTTCCATCACTGGTACGCAATGCGCTTTGCGCAGCGCCAGATCCACATGTCCTCGGTCGGATTGTCACGAAACGTGCTGACGCTGACGGGCAGGATGTCGATGTTTCGCGCGTCGATCATCACGGACTCAGAGTTCATCCAGCGGGTCGAGGTTGACTGGATCGACCATTGGCGTCTGGGACGCATCAAGTTCCTGACCGGCGACGACAAGTCGAGCTGGTACCATCTTTTGAGAGACGGTTGGCAGATGCTGTACATCCCGGACGTACGCGTGCTGACTGTCGAGGATGCTCCGTCCGAGAGCTTTTTGCAGGGATCGATCGTTCTGATGCGCCGGTGGTTCGGCAACATGCTGCGCACAAACACACGAGCCATCGCACTCGGTCCTCGGCGTATGGGGCTGTTCACCTGGTGGAGCATCATCGACCAGCGCATCTCGATGTGGACGTGTCTGACGGGTGTCGTTGTCACAGCGCTCTATGGTGTCACCGATGGTCCGGTCATGATCGCGCTCTATGCGTTCTGGATCCTGAGCACGCGCTACATTCTGACCCTGAGCTTCCTGGCCTCGCGATCCACGGTATCGCCTTGGTGGCCGTTGTTGCTCTACTATAATCAAGTCGTTGGTTCCTTTGTAAAAATCTACATGGTGTACCACCTGAACCAGCAGAAGTGGACGCGCCAGAAGACGACACTGGCGGCGCAGTCTTCGGACTGGCGCACGCGTTTGTCGGCAGCCTCGTCACCCGCGATGATGGCTGTCGCGTCGATTACCTTCGTAATGTTGCTTGGGCTGAGCATCGGCGTGTTCGAGCTGCCGAACACCGGTGCCATCATGACTTCTTTGGGGCTGTAAACTCATGACTTTCCAAACCGCGATCGTTCACGAAGCCGAAGTCCAGCGCCAGCATGCGCGACTGCGCGTTCCGCTCCGGATCGACATCTCTAATCAGATGTTTGACGCATTTGACTGGAGCGTCGGGGGCTTCTCTCTCGAGACGGCGACGACACTCGGGCTGGGCGCGCAGACGGTCGACGTCACGCTTCACATCAACTTCAACGAATTTGCAATTCTGCAGCCGATGCGCGCGCAGATGCGACACGAAACGCCGACGACGAGTGGTCAGGTTCGAACCGGGTTCGAATTTGTTGATGTGACGCGCGATCAAACATCGACGCTGCGGTATGTGTCCGGGGCGATCCTGTCAGGCGAACTCGTTCACTCGGGCGATCTGTTCGCGGTGGTCAATCGGGACAACTCTGCCAAGGCGCGGAAGAAGGAACCACCCGCGCCGACGATCGCAGAGCGGTTCTCGATCGGTCGAATGCTGACCTTCGCAGCCGCGTCCGTTTTCGTTGTTGGCATCCTGGGCCTGGTCGCGTCGATTGTTTATGAAAGAGCGTTTCTGATTTCCGCGACGGTGGCCGAGGTCACAATTCCGGCGATTGATGTTCGCGCTCCGCAAGATGGCGTTCTGGTCTTTACAGCTGCCGAGGCTGGCGGTGCGCTGACCAATGGCAGTCCGATGCTTGGAATCGAGCAAGCTGACGGGGCCGTTAGGTACATGGACAGTCCATGCGATTGCAGCGTGCTCGATACGAACGCTGAACCTGGCATATTCGTTCGGGCCGGTGAGCCGGTCATGCGTATCACGAACGCGGATCAACCTGTTCAGGTCCGTGCGTTCTTCGACCCGGAAGCCATCAAGTCGCTGAACGGTACGGAACGTGCGCAGCTCAGGTTTCTCGGAACGACCGATACGGTGTCGGGGAGCATCGAGAGCGTGCACCTGGATCAGAACAGCGGGCAGGTCGCAGTTATCATTTCGCCAGAGACTGACTTGCCGCTTTCGCTTGTCGGTCGTGCGGCAGATGTCTTTCTCAGCCGTGCGACGGTGTTCTCATCCGCTGCCGCGCAATCAGTAGAGCCCGAATAGGGTCTCGGCGCATGATCAGATCGGACGCACCATTTCCAGGCCGGGCGCAGGGCGGCATCTTTTCCAAGATGTTTGCCCCGCTCGCACTGGCCACTGGCCTTGTGATTGGGCCTGATGCGATGGCCCAGCCGATCTCGATCCTCGACCTGTTGAAGAGCCGCACTGAAACTCAGCGCACTCTTGAAGAGATCGAGCGCGATGCGCTCGTGGCGGGTCCAGTCGCGGCGTACACGTATTGGAATGAAGCTCTGGAGTTCATGACGGCGGGAGAACCGGATCAATGGTCGCCAGCACAGACTGATCGGTACGCCGAAGCGGTGATTTCGTCTGCGCTCGCCTTGTCCGAGGCGCAGGTCGCCGATTTGCAGAGCGATCAAGACCCGCTGGCCATCGCGAGTTATGCCTCGAGCCTTCTATCGACGGCTGAGGGCAGAGTGTGGGCAATGCTGGATATTGCAAGCGCCTGGTTCGTGCGCGGCGATACGATCCGCGCGATGTCCAATTTGCGGCGAGCCGCCGATCTGTCGCAAGACATTCCTGCGATCAAGTCTCGAAGCCTTGCACTCGGCGAGATCGCGATTTCCGCGCTTGCGTCGGACGATGCCGGTCTGCGTTTCGGAGAGTTTGTGCTCGAGCGGATACCCGGAGAAGTCGGGCGGCTTCGAACTGCGTCTGCGCTCGCCGCCGCGCGGCTTCTCAAAGCTGGTGTGCAGGTGCCAGAGGATCATGATCTTCGTGCCGACACTGCCGAGACCATGATGTCCAACGGGCAGATTGACATTGCGGCGGATGCCGCTGCGATGCTTCCGTTTGGTCGAGGCTTTGACACCGGACGCCGCGACGAACTTCTGGCACGGGCTGCGCGAGCGCAGACTTCGAATGGTGACCGTCTGTCAGCCATGCACACCGCTCTGGCGATTGCGGAGATCGACGTTCACGGTGAAGTCGCCGAGGACATCGTCTCGGCGGCGATCGCGGCATCGGATCACAGAACGGCGCGCCGGGTTGCGCTCGGAGTGGCCGATACCGGGTCTGCCGTGAAGATCTGGTCTGAGATCGGACAGTTTCTGCATGGCAAAGGACTAGACGCCCAAGCATTTGGTGCTCTGGCAAAAGTGCGCAGTTTCGCCGAAGAATCTGACGATCCGAACGATCTCGCGCGTGCGGCAAGTGCATTTGCAAAGATTGGTCAGGCCGCCTCGGCGATCGACGTTCTCGGCGGCGCACAAGCTGCAAGTTCCAATTGGGCATCGCGTGCAAACGCCGAAATCGCGCGTGAGTTGGCGCGCGTCGGACAAGTCGATCAGGCCGCAGCGCGGCTGGCGCTGATAACCGATGCAGACCAGGTTGATCGGGCATCGAGTGAGATTGGTGTTCAGCTTGCGCGCAATGGCGACGTGGATGGTGCGCTTCGTGTTGCGGAAACGATCTCGACCGCGGGACTGAAAGACCGTGTTCTGCGGCACGCCGTAAAGGGGCTGGCCGACGAAGCCGAACTGGAGCGGGCGCGATCGATACTGGAACAGATCGACACGCCCGCCGTCCGTCTCGATGCCGAGATGCAGATCCTCAGAAGAAACGCGAGCGATCACACTGAAATTGACGCGCAAGTCGCGTCGGTTCTGGAACGCTTCCGTGCTCTGGCAATTGAACAGCAGCGGCAGGTTGAACGTTCGTTTCTTCGTGGTTTGGTCGACCTGCAGCGAACAGAGATCGCCCTGGATGTGGCGAAGGAAAGCTCTGATCCGGAGAAGGCGCTCGGGATCGTTCTGGACCGCATGGCGAGATCTTACCCCGACGAGGTCTTGAAGCTTTCGGATACGCTGGTCTCCGAGGGCAACCTGTCGCCCAGCAGCGCCGATCAGGCTCGAGCAGTTGCAGCGCTGACCATTGCCGATGAAGAGCGACTGCTCGAAGCGCTCGACCTTGTCCGAACGTTCGATGATGCGCGGTTGAGGGTGCGAACCTTCCGCGCAATCGCAGAGGCAAAGGCACAAACTTTGGATCGCAGCAATCTGTTGATTGGTGCTGAAACGCTTGTAACTGATCGCGCATCGCCTGAAATTTCGGATCGACCAGTCGCGATTTCGAGTGAGTACTCGGCACGCCGGGTGAACGAGATTCCGTTGAACCTTCCTCTGCCTCCGATCCCGGACATGTCTTTGTCGGTGTCTGATCTGCGGGCGGCGCTACCGGCCATCGCGCCCGGCAATGCGACCGTCGCATTGATGCGGTACAGCCAGTACAATCAAAAGTTCATCACCGAGATTCCGAAATGGGAAGAGCTGGGCCGTCGTCAGCGCAAGCTGAACCCCGAGTTCATTTTCATCGAGAGTGGCGTCTTTGATCTGCAAAGTCTAAAAGATCATCTCGACGCCCGTTTGATGCGGGAAGGCGTGTTGATCGAGGATGACGGCGATTACCTGCTTCGCCTGCCTATCCTGATCGGCCCGGATGCAACGCTTGTCCTGCAACTTGGTGACACGCTGAAGCTCAGTCAGGAAAGCGGCAGCTACATCGTCAACGCGGGCAAACTTCACGTCATCGATTCGGACGTCATCGGCTGGCAGGAGGCTACTTCCGAGCCCGCCGAACGCTCGTACCGCGATCGTTACGATTTCCGCCCGTTCCTCATCACCTGGAGCGACGCCGAGTTGCACGCGGGCGGCGCGACCTTCGTCGCGTTGGGCTATCAGTACGACAAGTCTTATGGGGTTTCCTATTCGGCCGGACCAACGCCAATTGTGCAAAAATCCGATGTCGAGGTGCGTCGGCCGAGCGGTGCGATCGTCGATAGTACGTTCGAGCAGATGTATTATGCATTCTACTCGTACGAGGCCGATCACGTCGCCCTGATTGGAAACGAGCTACGCGACAACGTTGTCTACGGTTTGGACCCGCACGACCGGTCCCGATGGCTGAAGATCGCCTACAACACGGCTTATGGCACGGCCTATCGTCACGGGATCATCATCTCTCGCGAGGTTGATCACAGTTGGTTGGTCGGAAACGTGTCGTTTCGCAACAACGGCACCGGGATCATGATCGACCGGGATTCGATCGAAACCCTGCTGTATGCGAACACCGTTCTGGCTAATCGGCAGGAAGGGATCACGCTGTTTGAAAGCTCATGCGTTATCGTCGCGGCGAACGAGATCACCGGGAACGAACGCTCGGGCATCAAAGTGCGCAACAGTTGGGATATCGGGTTCTTCGGGAACCGGATCGAAGGTAATACCGAAGCTGGCCTCGAGGCCTATGTCAGCGATCTGAAATCCAGTCCGCAGCACTCCCATCGGGACTTCCCGCTTGACCCGTACGAGACCGTTACATCCTTCTCGATGCAGGGCAATGTGATCGGCGACAACGGGATCGGGTTGAAGGTTGAAGGTCTCAACAGCGCCCTGATCGGGGAGAATATCTGGAACCGTCAATCGCCGCATGTTTTCTCGAACCAACTCGGAGCGGTTGGCGCCGCGATCCTGAATGCACGGGACCGACGCGGGGTAGGGATCAGCAGTAGCTGCGTTCAGCCCAGGCCTTCCTACGCGTGCCCCTATCTCGAAGCTGGGCATCTGAGCGGGGACGGTCAGGGCATCTTGCCAGAGCTTGATCAGCAGAGTTCGTGCACGCCTTACCCGTTCCAGAACGACGCGGCTTCGTTTGTTCCGGATAACAATTCCGACCAAGGCGTCAGGTCCATTGGAGCAGCCTCTCAGGGTGAGGCGCAGTGATCCGGGCCGCCACCATAACGGCTATGCTCTGTGTCGCAGGAACAGCGTCTGCGATGCCGTTCGATGTCTCGAGTCGTAAGGCTGAACTTCTCAAACCCGAATTTGCAAGTGCGCGCCAATCGTGTTTGGCGCAAGATATCGCGCTGGAAGCGACCCAGATGCTGCCGGTCGCTGGTCTGAAATCGACGCGCGGTTATGGGTCGGACAATTCGATCGAGCCTTTTGTCTGGCAAGTCATGGTTTTGACCGGTCGTGCTTTGGCGGACGATAAGGCGTCGCGTGACGCGCTCGTCGGGGCGCTTGAGACCTGGGCACGCGCTGATGCCTTGATGTCGACCGAAGATACGCATGACGCCCATTTCGCGTTGAAGCGTGCGCTACTGCCGTTGACCACATCGTATCTCGTGGCCGAGCGCGCGCTAGAGCCTGCTCAGTCAGAGCTGATCCGGACCTGGCTTGATGCTCTGGTCCGCAAGATTGATCACACGTTCGACGGTGATGTGGACCGGAACAATCATCGCTACCTTACGGACTCGGTTCTGGCGAGTTGGGGCGCGATCGTCGATGATACTGCCTTGCTCGACAAGGGCGAGGCCCGGTTGCAAACCGCTTTGCTGGAGCAGATGCGGCCCGATGGATCTTTCCCGCTAGAGGCACGCCGCGGCGCCCGCGCGATCTGGTACCATCGACAATCCCTGGCAAGCCTGACGACGATCCTGGCCGCGCTGAGATATGCTGGGCGACAACCCCTTCAGAATCCAGAGCTTTCGGATGCTTGGGAACGGACGTTGACGTACTTTACCGACAGTGTGCGGTGGCCGCGCTTGGTGAAGCACTACGCGGCAGAGAACTACATTCCGGGGCCCTCCCAAGATTACAAACGCCAGGATCTCGGTTTCCTCGACCAGCGCGGCCATGGGCGTCATTATCTTGCCTGGGTTGAGCGCGCTGTTTCGATGACAGACGATGCCACTGTTCGTGCTCGATTGCGGTCCTTGCTGGATCTATATGCGGTCGACGAGCGTCCGTTGATAGATGATTTCTCCGGTGGGGCAGTGACATGCTTTGCATGGAATCCCGACCGCGCTACTGATCCGTCCGATGTTCCGGCGGCGGTGACGCAATGATGCGGACTCTGTCCATATCGACGATTGTCCTCGGCTTTCTGATGCTCTCGAGCGCGGGCGCGAGCGAATTCAAGACCGCAACCGTCGCGGCGATCGATGCGCGCGCAGCTGACGGTGACGTCCAAGGCGCGATGCAAATGCTGTCGGCCGAGGTCGAGAGGCGGGATCCACTGACTCTGATGGATGCGGCCAAGCTCTGGCGTGTCGGCTTACGCGAGGCACCGCCGCTGCGCCGCAAGCGCCTCGACCGTGCATACGACGCGTATCGGGCCGCAAGCCAATTACACGGGTCGCACCAGGCAAAGGCCGCATTCGAAGCGCATCTGCTCGCGCCAGATCCCGATGCTGCGCAGGTCTTTCTAGGCCGGTCTGTCGCGCTTGGATATCCGCCCGCAGTGCGAGAGCAAGCAAAGCAGCTTCTTACGAAAGATGAGGCGGGTGCCCGTGCCCGCGCGCAGGTGCTGCTGAAGTTCGCAGTCGATCAACGGGATTCAGAAGCCTCATTGATCCTGTCTAGGGCTATCACTCTCGGACACATACCGGGAGAAGCCGCCGAATATGAACGCCGCGGCCGCGCCTTGCTTCAGGCGAGTGTAGAATCCGGTGAACTCAGTGCCATGGCCGATCTGGCCGAAATGCTCACGGAGGAAGGCGAATTCGCTGATGGCAACGCGGTGCTTGAACGTGCTGCGCTGAGCGGACATGTCGGGTCAAATTTGACCCTGGGTGATGCGGCGGTGCAGGCGGGTGACTTTCTGGCGGCTGCTCGGTGGTTCGAACGCGCGGCGCAGGAGGGAAGCCCATCCGGTGCCATGGCGATGGTCGAGCTGCACGAGAACTCAGGCTTTGATGTGATCAGCGATGCCGCCGCAGGGACATGGCTCGAGCTGGCCATCGCCGTTGATCATATTCCGGCATTGATGTTCCAAGCTCGTCGTTTGCAGTTGAGTGGCGAGACGGAAGCAGCCAGCGTTCTGGTGGAGCGTGCACGCGATAACTTTCATTCGGGCGCTGGCGATGCCCTGAAGCTGGCAGCGGCTTATGACCCGGAAGACGGACTAATCCCAGACCCTGAACTGGCGCGACGTTGGTACGAGCGCGCCGTGAAAGACGGCGACGCTGCCGCCAAACACGGGCTGGGCGCATTCCTCCTGATCCATGGCAGACCGGACGAAGCGCCGAGAGCGCTTGCGCTTCTGGAAGAGGCCGGGGACGCTGGTCGCGGGTCGGCACTGCTGGCGATAGGAGACTACTACGCGCGCACCTTGACCGGCGATCGCGATGTCGCTCGCGCGTTGAATTACTACCGGATAGCTGTGCAGACTGGTTCGCTGTCCGCAATGGATCGGATGGCGAGCGTGCTCTACACCGATGACGCTCCGCTGGAGACACTTGATGAGGCCATCGGCCTTTGGGAGACGGCGGCTGCGCGCGGGCACGTGTCATCGATGACAAAGCTCGGCCGTGCGCTGATCGCGCGGGCCGGGGGCGCCGACCAGGCAAATGACGCCGTGCTGAACCGGTCGGTGCAACTCCTGCAAACCGCCGCTGATCAAGGCAACGCGTCCGCAATGGCAGAGCTGGCGGATGTCTTGTCGAGCGATGCCTTGGGCGAGCCGCGACTGGACCTCGCGCGAGAGTTGTTGCGTCGATCAGCCGATGCGGGGCGGACATCGTCGTTGGTTTCGCTCGCTCGGTTATACCTGTCGTCCGATGAGGCTGACGAAGCGGTCGAGATCTTTGAAGAGGCGGCGGAGCGTGGAAGTGTTTACTCGATGGTGGAACTCGCCCGTGCCTACACATTGGGGATCGGAGTTCAGCCGAACATCGAGCGCGCCAATGACTGGTTGCGTCGCGCCGACGCGAAAGGTGTCGCCGACCCGAGGACGCTTGAGATCATCGGACGTGGTTATCTGTCCAGTGCGAGCGATGACGAAAGCATTGCCAGAGGTTTGGAGCTGTTGAAACGCGGTGCGGAGGTCGGGAACGTCCGCTCGATGATGACGTTGGCCCGTGCGTATGACCGCGGCGAGACACTTCCCGCCGACCCGTCCGAAGCGCTTCATTGGTATCGTCGTGCAGCGGAGAACGGCAGTGTGACGGCCATGGTGGAAGTTGGGAAAGCCTACAGCGATGGCAAAGGCGTCCCGCAGGATCGAGGTCAAGCGTTCCAGTGGTTGAACAAGGCCGTTTCATCAGGGTCACAAAACACTGCGGCTCTGATCGCAATTGGTCGAGCTTTCACAGATGGTGTTGGCGTCGAGCGCGACACGCGTACCGGATTTTCCTACTTCGAACGCGCCGCGCAACTGGGCAGCCTGCGCGCGATGGAGCTTATGGCGAGGGCTTGGCAGACAGGTTTGGGCACATCTCAGGACCCCACCCAAGCGGTGCCATGGTATCAGCGTGCGGCTGCTTCGGGCTCGACAACTGCGCTTGTGGAGCTTGGACGCATCTATGCATCCGGGTTTGGCGCGGCGGTAGATCAGGAACGGGCTTTTCAGTTCTTCCGTGACGCCGCGAACAAGGGATCGCGCCATGCGATGCGCGAGGTTGGCCGGTTCCTGCTGTCCGGCAATGGATTGCAGCCGCGCCCCGACGAAGGGATCGCGTGGTTCGAACGCGCGGCAAACCTTGGCGAGGTCGGCGCGATGCTGGAACTCGCGCTCGCCTATCGCAACGGGTTCGTGGTCCCGGAGGATCCGGTTGCGTCTGCTTTCTGGCTCGAACGCGCCAGTGAGTCCGGGTCGAGCGACGCAAAGTTCCTGCTCGCGATGGCGCTGATAGATGGACACGGCATCGAAGCAAATGAGCCACGGGCCTTGGAGCTGTTGCGCGATGCAGCCGAACTCGGGGAGGCGCGTGCCGCAACCTATCTCGCAGATCGTGCCCAGACCAACTGACGGCGTAAGGAGACAACTGTTTTGGCAATGCTCGGAGATCTGAAGACCAAGCTGCTTGCAGGGCTCTGTGTCCTGTTCGCTGGGCCCGCAGCCGCCTATGAGTGCGCCCAGTTGCAAGACGGTGAGCAACCCACCGAAGAATACGGCCGCATTGTACAGGGGAACGATGGATGGTTCTTCCGGACTGCGGCGGACCTGACGTGGCGCTTCTATCTTGGTGCGGAAGCCCAGGATTACATCAGACGTCTTCACACGACTCTCGATGAAAAGGGCACGCGCCTCGTGTTCGCGATGGTGCCGCCGCGCGGTCTGGTCGAATACGAGCATGTGCCCGACAGTGCCGCTTACAAACCGATCCTGACCCCGAGCGAAGGTCGCGAGCTTTACGACGACTTTCTCAAGCGCGTCGCAGCCACCGGAGCGCACGCTCCGAACCTGCTGGCCTCCGCAAGTGATCTGAGCGTCCCGTTTTTCTTTAAGCGGGATCACCATTGGACGCCGGATGGGGCAAGGCAGACCGCCATTGCGGTCGCTAGGGAACTGAGAGCGGATGACACGCTTGCGGGCCTCGACAGCTTCCAGATCGAAACACAAAGCACGGCCGCGCAAGAACTGAAGGGTGGGATGGCGCGAGTCATTTCCCGGTTCTGCAGCGATGTCATTCCGGCAGAGACGTTCACGGCCTATGAGACCGCTCAACAGGCATCAAACGCCGAGGATCTCGGCCTTTTCGATGATCCCTCCGACGGTGCAGAGATCGTTCTTCTCGGAACCAGTTTCAGCGATGTCAGGATCTTCAATTTCGACGGTTTCCTGTCTGAAGAACTGGGCGTCACCGTTGCAAACCATGCGATCTCGGGTGGTGGGTTCGCCAACAGCCCGATTTCTTACTTCTCGTCGAAGGTCTTTGCCGAAGCACCGCCCGACGCTATCGTTTGGGAGCTTCCTGGCTACTACGATGTCAGCGGGTCGTTGCTCGAGTTCCGCCAGATCCTGGCAGCCGCCATCGGCGCATGCGCACCGGATGACGCGGTTGCTGCTGCGTCAGGTGACATCACTGAGCCGCTCGAAGCCAAGATCGATCCGGCGCAGCAGGTCTCGGGCATCGGAAGCTACGTGTACGTATCGCTGGACGATGCCACACAGACTGCGGTGCAGATTGATGTCGCGTACGAGGACGGGGATTTCGAGTCCGTGCCAATCGACCGGAGCGGCCGGTTTGATCATGAAGGCAAGTTCTTTCTCGAATTCTCTCCGGATATTGCGGCGTCCGTGACCGGTGTGCGCGTGTCGGCAGAGACGTCCCATCCGATCGCTGCCGATCTGCGGATCTGTCGCACGAAACCTCATCAGCAAGCCGGGTGAAACGACATGTCGACGAAACCGATACGCTTTGAACTGTCGCGCCGCCAGGTATTGTGCGGCATGGGCGCAACCGTCGCCGCAGCGCCATTCGGCGGCACGGTGTGGGCCAATCAGGACGCCGAGCTTTACGATCCGGTTCCACCACCGGATTCGGTATTTCTTCGGGTGCTATCAACCCATGCCGAGGGTAAGGTCCAGGTCGGGCCAGCAAGCTTCGAGGCTGGCACGGAAGGTCAAATCAGCCCCTACCGAGTGCTGAAGGGTGGAACCTGGCCAATGCGCGCGGGCGATCTGTCGCTCGACCTCGAATTGGCGCCTGGATCGAGTTACTCGTTAGCTCTTGTTCCGGAGGCGCCCGGATACGTCCTGTTCGAAGACGAGATCATCAGCGACGCCCGAAAGTGCGGACTGATGCTCTACAATCTAAGCGCCTCGCCTGCGCGATTGTTCGTGCCATCGAAGGACAAGGAGATCCCTATTATCCAGGGTCTCGCGCCGATGAAGCATAAGACGCGGGCGGTGAACGCAATAACTGTCGATCTCGCCGTCTCGGCAGACGGCGTTGAAATCACCCGGTTTCCGAAGATCAAACTGCAACGTCGCTCGCATTTCTCGTTCGTGGTTGCAGGGGCAGCAGGCGCTTACACGGCCGAGAGCGCAGAGAACGAAACTGTTTAAGGAGGCGAGGATCCAATGATGCGCTTTTCGATCTCACTCGCGCTCTCCGCTGCTCTCGGGCTGGTGTGTCTGCCCGGCGTAGCGCTTGCGCAAACGGCGGATTTGCGCGTCATGCCACCAGATATGGATTTCGCGCAGCTTTGTCGGCGCGAGTCCGGGATCACAGCGGATCCTGCGGGCCTGACGGCGTGGACCGGCGACGCATTGTCCCTGCCGACGGATCAGGTTCTTCAGATCGCCGACCTTTATCGGCATGGTTCAGCGAACGCATCGCAGGATCTCGAGCTCGCTAAACGTCTTTATCTCTACGTCGCGGATACCGCCACGGGCCGAGACCGGGCGCGTGCGACGTATCAGGTCGCTAAGCTCATCATGGCAGCGGATCCATCGCCGACCGAGGCCCGCCAAGCTGCATCATTGTTTCAAGAAGCTGCGTCGTCCGGATTGGGTGCTGCCGCCGCTGAGCTTGCGTCGCTGTATGAATCCGGCAGGGGAGTCGAGCAGGATTACGAGCGCGCGGCGCGGTTCTACCGGATCGCAGCCGTTCAGCAACAGCCGAATGCGGCTTTCGCACTTGCAAGGCTGTATGCCGATGGCCTGGTTGCGGCACCGAACCCTGGAGCAGCACAGCAAATGGCGCGGTTGGGGCTGATCGAGATGCTCGGTCAGGCGAGCACCGGCAGATGCGGCGCGCTGTTGGCCATTGCGCGCGTCTATGATCGCGGTCACTCGATTCAACAGGATCAGGAAGTTGCAAGTGCCTGGTATCTTGCCTCTGCCAAAGCTGGGGAAGTCCGGGCAATGGCTGAGGTTGCCGATCGCTATGCGGGTGGCGTCGGCGTGGATCTGAACATGGCGCGGGCGATTGAGTGGTATCAATCGGCGTCAGAGGCAGGTTCCTTCGAAGCCACTTTTGAAATCGGCCGGTTGTACTCGTCGGGTGAAGGTGTGACCGCGGACCCCGCGCAGGCCTTGACGTGGTTGGAGCGTGCGGCTGAAAGCGGATCGATCAAGGCGATGCAGCGCCTTGGTGAGTTCTGGGCGGGCGATCTGCCGGTTCTCCCCACAGACGGCCCTGATGCGAAGAAGTCGCTTGGGTGGTTCGAAACCGCCTACCAAAATGACCCGAAGCGCCTGGGCGTTCTGAGCGCGCTCGCCAAGGCCTATTCACGTGGTGGAGATGTGCCGCGCGACCCTGAATTGTCGACCCGTTTCTACCGTGAAGCCATGGAGGAGGGCAGCGTGTCAGCGATGCGCTTCCTCGCTGACGCTCACCTGGCGGGCGATGGTGTCGAGAGCAATGCCGCGCAGGCGTTGCGGTTGTTCCGGCAAGCTGCCGGTCGTGGCGATACAGCATCCTACTCGGCGATAGAACGATTGTACCGTTGCGGCATTGGTACCGAACAAAACATTTCCGTAGCGGAACGTTGGCTCGATCGCGCTGCCGCACAGGGTGCACCGCAGGCGATGCTGGCTCTGGCGAAACGCAAGCTTGATGCAGGGGGCGCGGAAGATGCGGCAGAACGCCGATTGCTGCTCTTGCGTGCTGCGGTCTCGGGGAGCCGCGAAGCAATGATCGCACTCGCAGAGACCTACGCTTCGGGAGATGAGCCGGATCCGAAGAGCGTGGATCGCTGGCGGACGCTTGCCCTGACGTCCGGCAGTGACGAGGAGCGGGCCGAAGGTTTGACCGCCATGGCTTACGCGATTTTGGGAGATGGCCCGCTCTCTGGTGACCCGACTGAGGCATTCGAAATGCTTGAAGAAGCGGCCCGCCTTGGAAACGCATCTGCGAAACTCGCGCTTGGGCGCGTTGACGCGGGTGGCTCGAAGTCTCTGGATGCGGAAGAACGTGTTCGCCTGACCGCCGAAGCGGCGGAAGCGGGAGTTCCATCCGCATGGCGTGCAATGGCGCGACAGGCTTTGAAGAGTGGAGACCGCGCCAAAGCGCTAGAGCTTCTTGATCGTGGGATTCAGGCTGGCGATCGTCTGAGTCGAACGGACAAGGCAGAACTGCTTTTTGACAAAGGGCAGGGGGTCGACGCGGACCAACAGGTAGCCCGTGCTCTGCTGGACGAGGCGATCGCTACGCAGCCCTGCTCAAGATCCGAGGGGATTGCTCTGGCCGAAGCGTTTGCGGTGGGCGTCGGCGGACCTGATCGGATCGGTGAGGCGTTCGACTGGGTCAATTTTGTGACGACAGCCTTCACGCTGGATGCGGACTCGTCGCGTCGGCTCGGTCGCGCGGCGTTTGATGCGGCAACGTCGCCGGAGCAGATCGAGATTGCACTCTCGCTGGTTGAAGATGCGGCTGAACGCGGTTCCGCCGCCGCGATGTTTGAACTCTCCGATGTCTACTCGGAAGGGAAGCTTGCTGATGAACAAGCAGCCGCACTTTGGCTGGATCGCGCCGCACAGGCGGGGCACCCTGAAGCGCTGTACCGTCGCGGGATGGCGCGGATTACGGGAATTGATGTCGAACAAGACACCCGTGGTGCGATCATCGATCTCGCCGCCGCCGCCGAGGCGCGGAACAGCAACGCGATGCGTGAACTTGCGCGGCTTTATCTGAGCGGTCTGGCGGGCGAGATTGATCAGAGCCGTGCCATCAGTCTGCTGGAACAGGCCGGTGAGGCGGGCAATCGCAAGGCGATGATCGAACTGGCGAACCTTCACATTGTCGGGATCGGAGAGAGTGCGACCCCCGAGGCGGCGGTCGATTGGTTGACGCGCGCAGCAGAGACCGGCAGCGGCGAGGCGATGCACAGGCTTTCGGTATTCTATGCAACCGGATTTGGCGTCGAAGCCGATGCCGACCGTGCGCAATACTGGGTTGATCGGGCCGTCGACATCGGTTTCCTCACGCAGGCGGCAAAGGTATCACAGTGAAGAGCATGTGCAGTCTGGCCTTGATCGGATTCGTTGGCACGTCCGCAGCCGCGAGCGCGGTCAACCCGTTCCCGATCGATAGGCTGGTCGGGGAGGAAGCATCGCTTCATCGGCTTGTCGAAACGCCGGTCGATTGTCCAGCCGCGCCGGAACCGGTCGTGTCATTGGCCACGGAAAGCCGTTACGATCCGTCCGACAAACGCGCAATCGAGATCAAGGAAGTTCGTTCCGAGGCCTATCGCCGGGCGATCAAACCCGTGCGCAGCTTTATAAAATCGGTGGTATCGAGCGCAAACCGCTCCGTCGAGAAGCCGATTGCACGTCAGGTATGGGCGGAGTGTGCTCTATCATTGTTGAGTACGTGGGCGACTGCCGGTGCACTGACGGACCTTCAGACAAATACAGCTCGACTCCATCGTGGTGCTCAGGTCGCAGCGCTTTCCCTTGCGACCCTCCAGATCCGGGACGCAGTCGCCAAGGACCCGCGTCTTCCCGAGGTGATCGTGTGGCTGAAAGGCCTCGCTGACGCCAGCCGGGCCTATGCGGACTCTAGACCCAAGGCGACCTCATCGAATGCAAACCATCGATACTGGACGGGCCTTGGTGCGGCAGCGGCCGGTGTCGTTGCGCGGGATGAGAGCCTGGTGCTCTGGGGCATCGAAAGTGCGCGCATCGGTCTGAGGCAAGTCACGGACGATGGATTTCTTCCGCTCGAACTGGCGCGTGAGCGCCGAGCGCGCGACTATCACCTCTATGCCGTGGCGCCGCTGATCCTGATTGCGGAAATCGCCGCTTTGCGCGGCACGGATCTGTACACTGAGCATGATGGCGCTCTGTTGCGGTTGGCTCACGCGGTGATCCTTGCATTGCACGACCCATCCGACATGAGCGCCGCGGCCGGAGACACCCAACTGCCCTTCCCGTCCGAGGCGGATCTGCCGCCGAAGAACCGGCTCGCCTGGTTGGAGCCGTACGCGGCGCGCACGGGTGATCCAGACGCGATGGCTCTCCTAGAGGAACTCCGTCCGCTGAGCTTTACCGCGCTTGGCGGAAACGTGACGATGCTGTTTTCCAGGGGTCTTGCCGATGCCCCGTGATCTGCTGATGTCGCCGGTTTTGCGTCGCATTGGCGGCGTCGTCCTTGTGCTTGCGACGGCGGCATGCGCTGAGACGATTGCGTTAAAGCCCGGTTCTCAGTCGTATGCGACCGCGCGAAATCTGGCGGAAGACCGGGACGCCAATCAAGCGAAAGCCCATTTCCGCAGAGCTATTGCCGAGGCTGAGTCTGACCGCATCGCGGATAGAGCACGTGTTGGGCTGGCGCGCCTACTGCTGCAAGATACCGGGCGCACCGAAGCGGACGTCCGCGAGGCGGTCGCATTGACGACCGAGGCGGCGGCGCGAGACGCGTCCGCCAAACGCGATCTGGCGTTGCTGTACCTCGATGGCGGTGTTGTGCCAGCGGATCCGGTGCGCGCAGCACAATTGTTGCGCGAGGGCGCTCAAGGTTCCCCGGCCACGGCGCTGCAACTGTCGGAACTGATCGCTGAGGGACGCATCCCGGAAGCCATGCCGGGTGAGCGATCGGCGCTGCTTGCAGATGCCGTTTCGGATCTGAAGATCGCGGAACAACGCGGCAGTGGATCTGCTGCCAGGCAACTGGGGCAGGTGGTTGCCGAGACTGATCCGGTCCAAGCCGAGGAACTCCTTCGCCGGGCAATCGAGATGGGGCAGCGCGGCGCTATTCTTCCGCTTGCCGAACTGTGGTTCGACTCCGGGACACCGGCAGATCAGGACAGAGCCGAAGCGCTGCTCCTCCGTGGTATAGACGCTGGCGAAGTGAGCGCCGCGGCATCGCTTGCAGAACGGCGCCGTAATGCAGGTGAAGTCGAAGAAGCGGCGCAATTGTATGCGCTCGCTGCGCGCGCCAAACAGCCTGCTGGGTATCTGGGACTGGCGTCTCTAATGCTCGACCCGGATCTAAGGCTGACACCGGATACGGCATCATCAGGCGTTACTCTGCTTGAGCAAGGATCGAGCACCAATCCCGAGGTTGCGCTCGCGCTCGGTCGCATTACCGAGCAAGGGAAGTATGTGAGCGTCGACGTGCGACGTGCAGCGCGGCTGTACCAGACCGCGGCGGATGCGGGAATTGCAACCGGAGCCTTGCGCTATGGTCGGTTGCTCAAGGCCGGCCGAGGTGTTTCACCCGATCCGGCACGGGCGATTGCCTATCTGAAGACTGCGTCTGATGCTGGCGAGAGCGGTGCTTGGGCGGATCTGGGTGAGATGTACGCGACAGAGCGTGAGCCATTGCGCGATGACGTAGCGGCGCGGCGGTACCTCGCGCTGGCAGCCGAGGAAATGGAAAGCGTACGCGCAGCACGCCAGCTTTCCGAGTTGCTCCGTGACGGGCGCGGGGGGGATCGCGATTTGCCCGGCGCTTTGAAGTGGGCGCTCGTGGCCGCAAGCAAGGGATCGGTGGGTGCGATGCTGGATGCTGGCGAGGCTTATGCCTTGGGACGCGGAACACCTGTGGACTTCGGGAATGCGGCCCGCTGGTATTCCGAGGCTGCCAGGAACGGGTCGGCCAATGGTGCCCTGCGGGCCGGGTGGGCGTACGCCTCTGGAAAAGGCGTCCAACGCAATATGGCCGCCGCGAACAGGTTGTTCGCTATCGCGGTTGGATCAAACCCAAGCCTGGCTCCGAAATTGGCGCGATCTTTCGCGCTTGGCCTCGATGGTGTCAGGGATGATGACGAAGCTGCCCGTTGGTTCGGACGGAGCAAGCCTAAACAGGCAGCGGAGCAGATGACGGCAATCGCACGGGCCTATGAACAAGGGAAGGGTGTTGCCCAAAATTTCGATACCGCGAAGCGATGGTATCGCATGGCTTCAGATCGGGGTGATGCGTCCGCAATGCTTTGGGTGGCGGACGCTGCGGAGGCAGGCGAGATTACGGGGTTCTCGCGCAGCGACGTCCTGCAGCTTTATCGCAAGGCCGCACTAGCGGGTTCCTTTGATGCAGCGATCAGGATCGCGCGTCGCTACTCGGTCGGCATCGAAACACCACCAGACGACCAGAAGGCTGTAGAATGGTGGTTGATTGCTGCGAAGGGCGGCTCCGCCGAGGCGCAATTCCGCGTCGGGATGGCGTATCTGGACGGAGCGGGGATCGAAGAAGATCGTTCGAAAGCCGAAATCTGGCTGCGGCGTGCTGAGCAATCCGGTTTCTTGGTTCGCGCGGATTCTATCCTGAGCGTACAGTAGATCAGCTTGACGGATGAGTCTTTGACCGGTTCAGGTCGCCATCGATAGTCTTGGATAGTTCGGCCGCATATGCGGTGAACGATGGCGCGGTGAGCCGAGCCTCGACTCGGGTCAGTGGATGGCTGGCGAAAGAGCCTCCGACGCTCCCAAAGACCCGTGCGCCAGATGTATGCGACGCGGAAGCGACAAATAGGAAGTCATCTCGATCGAGTTGTAATCCAGCAAATGCGCGAGCGGGACGAATCCGCGTTCGCCGAAACTCACCTGAAGCTTGTCCCGAAAATACGCGAGATGAAACGTTGTCGAAGATGAGGTAGCGTCATCAAAGGCATCGAGTCGCCAATCATCACATCCCACTGCGGCGGCCATGACCCGGTACTCAGACGTATCACGCGCATTCGACAAGCGTTCAACAAGTTCCTCTGACATATCAGAATTCAGGATCCCCAGAATAGAACACGTCTCCGCGAGTGGCGATCCGTCCCAGAACACAATCGTGGGCGGTGTCATCATTTTCGCTCCCCAGTTCGCGCAGTTTTCTGACTTGCGCAAGCGCCCGAGCTTTTTGTCTTTATCCCGTGGCGTGAAACTGTAACTTAATCGTTGACAAAGTGTTACGCAATCCGGGGGATCATGCCTGATCGTCGGGAAACGATTGATGAAGCAAGTGCCGGACGCGAAACCGACGTTGGACGAAGACGCGGTAGATATCTTAGCCATTGATATTGCTAGGTTTTGTTTGAAGCTTATCAGCTGTGCGGAAGAGCGGGATAACGGTGCCGCTTTGATGATATGTCGCGAATTTGAAAAGCTGCGTTCCTTAAAGAGCTCTATCGTGCATGGTGAGTTGCAGGAATTATTAGAGAATATCTTTCATTCCGTAGAATTAGATGTGTCTCCGAGCGATGAAATCAAACAACTTGCGAAAGAAGCATCCGAGATACTGGAGGATACGAGTAATAATATCCTCCGATCCAACTCGCATTTTCAGAGACTGGCGCGCCTTGATTCGCTGACGCAGACCCAAAACCGGTTTTCATTTCAGCAAAAAATTAGCGAGCTTTCGGGGTTTTCGAACAGCGTGGGATTGGTGCTCTTCGACCTTGATGGCCTGAAGGACATAAACTCGAAATATGGAATGATTGCAGGAGACATGGCGCTTAAAGAGACCGCAGTTTCTGTAAAGAAGAAGCTTCGAGAATATGACTTTATCGCTCGGATCGGTGGTGATGAATTTGTCATCGTATTGCCAGGCGTTGAAGTAATCCAGGATCTGGAGGCGGTCGTATTGCGCTTACGATCAGATTTGCCGAAGCAAGTGGCGTACAAAGAACAGCCGTTCTCGTTGAATGCGTCGTTTGGTTTCGCATAGGCGCGTGGACCAGTTTCTCGGGAGGATTTGGTCGCGGCTCTCGACGACGCAGATTCTATGATCAGATACACACGTCGCGAGGGCACAACTTCAAAATGATCGATCGCGATCACGCTGTTTGGTCAAGCGTCACAGAGGGCTCAGGACTGATCAGTGTCTACGATAAACCTACATCGACCTGTCGAAAAGACGGTTAAATAGCAGCGTCTTACGGGTGATCAGGAGGCTGACGACCGCTTCCATTGAACCCTGATCGTTTATCCCGAGCTCTCTTGGGAATCCATTACTTGTCACACTGCTTTGATGCTCCGATGTTATGAGCATGATCTCGAAGCCAAACCCTGGGCGTGGTATCGTCCAGCCCGTCCAATCCAGTGTCGTGGCACCCTGCGAGCACATAACCGGCATAGTAGGAGCGGACGTAAGGCCCATTCAAGAAAAGGAGCCTGCCAAGTGATTGCAGCCTCTCCGTCGCTTCCTATCGTTGTCACGATGGGTGACCCATCGGGAATCGGACCCGAGATTATCGCAAAGTCCTATGCTGACGGGAGCGCCGAGGGTTGCCTGGTGGCGGGAAGCGCGACTGTCATGCGACAAGCGTTGGCCACGCTCAAACTCGACCTAAAGGTTCGAGAACTTGGAGCGCTGGAAGATGCGACGTTCAGCACGGGCTTTATCGAAGTCCTCCGGACGACACCGTCCGAGCAGACCTTTCCGTTGGGTGTTGTCTCACGTGCCAGCGGCAAGGCGGCCTTCGATGCGATCGTCACGGGAATAGAGCTTGCAAAGTCTGGCAGGGCATCGGGCATCGTGACAGCCCCCATTCACAAAGAAGCGCTCGCGGCAGCTGGCCTTCCGTATCCCGGCCACACCGAAATGCTGGCCGAGCTCGGTGGCGCCAAAAGTGTCGCCATGATGCTCGCGAACGATGAGATCCGGACGGTTCTGGTCACGATCCACATGAGCTTGCGCGACGCGATTGATCGTGCGGACTTTTCCGCGCAGATGGACGCGATCCGTCTGGCAAACGGTGCCTGCATCGATCTTGGCATCGCCGCGCCGCGTGTTGCGGTGGCGGGCTTGAACCCCCATGCAGGCGAAGGCGGTCTGTTCGGACGCGAGGAGATCGAGATCATCGCGCCCGCAATCAAGGCAGCTCGCGCAGAAGGCATCGATGTCTCTGGGCCCTGGTCCGGTGACACGGTCTTCATGGCGGCGCGGCGGGGAAAGTTCGACATCGTTGTTGCACAGTATCACGATCAAGGCTTGATCCCAGTGAAGTACCTGGGCGTTGAGAAGGGCGTGAATGTAACCTTGGGTCTGCCCTTCGTCCGAACCTCGCCCGATCACGGGACGGCCTTCGACATTGCCGGAAAGGGCATCGCGGATCCGTCCAGTATGTCCACCGCGATCTCCTATGCACGTCGACTGATCGCCACGCGCCGCAGAGCTGAGGAGGTTGCCTGATGGGACTGCGTTTCATCTTCATGCTCACGCGCAATGACCGTACGGTGCCCGAAGCGGCCGACCATCTGGAAACGGCGCTGTCGCTTGGTGTGCGCCATATTGGTTTCAAGGATATCGGCCTGCCGGTTGCGGATCTGAAACTGCTCAATTCCTCGATCAAGGCGAAGGGTGCCACGTCGTACCTGGAGGTCGTGAGCCTTGATCGTGACAGCGAGGCGGCATCCGCGCGAGCAGCCCTGGAGATCGGGGTCGACATCCTTCTGGGTGGTACGCGGGTGGACGATGAGCTGCCGATTATCGATGGAAGCGGCCTTCAGTATTATCCATTCCCCGGCACGATTGCAGGGCATCCAAGCGTTCTGAAAGGGAGTGTCGAACAGATCGCAGAGAGCGCCCGCACACTCGCGGCCCATGACGGTGTCCATGGGCTCGACCTGCTGGCCTATCGGTCACCGCTACCGGACATTCCGGCGATGATCGAAGCTGTCTGTAAGGCCGCGGGTAAACCCGTGATCGTCGCTGGGTCGATTGCGGATCGTGACCGAATCGCAGCGGTCAGGGCAGCGGGCGCGGCTGGGTTTACGATCGGGACAGCAGCACTTGATGGCGAGTACCCGACGGATGACAAGGGTCTCGAGGCGCAACTTGCCGCCATCGTGCGCGATGTTGCCGATCTGAACGGCCACCTGTCACCTTTCGGAAAGCTGAGTCTGGACCGCGCCTTTGATGCGTTCGACGAGACTTGGTCACCCCGTGTTGCAGGCCAGATCAACCACATGCAGATCAAGCTGGCGAAGTTCGAGGGGGCATACACCTGGCACTTTCAGGAACGTGAGGACGCGTTGTTCCTCGTGCATCGTGGGCGGCTTCTCATGAAGTTTCGCGACCGCGAGGAGGTTGTCGAAGAGGGCGAGTTCATTGTTGTTCCGCACGGTGTGGAACACTGCCCCGTCGCGCTCACTAGGACCTGCGATATTGTTCTGCTGGGGCCCGCGAAGACGCCCAACTCTGGTCCTGCTCAGGATGATCGAAGAAATGCGGGGCTGGTGACGGTCTGAAGAGCCTGTAGTGGAGATGGTAATTCTCTCCCTTGCGGCTGATCGGGTCTGCCTAGTGGGACACGCGGATCAACGTATGCCGTTGACAAGGCCTTCAACCGATCGCTTCATCGATCGCGAACAGGCCGAGGTATTTGTTAGGGAACAGCGGTGCGCCAGCAACATGACGTCCAATATATGCGATCGGCCAAGTTAGACTGTCGGCGGCATCCATAACGTGTACGGTCCGTGTCGATCTTAGTGGCTTGCGTGCAATCTAGAACGAGCGGTTGACGAGGCGTAGCACCACTGTTCATGCGAGTAGCTGGGTGCTTATCTACAGCCATGGGACACTCTGTCGATGTTCTATCTCACACATGGCAAGGCGACCGATCACGTACCTTTCCATCCCGCGCCGAGCGTCCGTCAAGCTGGCGAACTCACTGCGGAGTTCGGTCCCGAGGCTGCGCACTGGTGGTCAGTCGATGCTAACTTGTTGGCGTGTTGATCTCGGTCGATGTTATCCCAACTCCCATGGAGTTGATCAGGGCGGCGCGTCGGTGCTCCCTATTTCTCTAAAAAATTTGGAGAACACGGGAATGACCGTCCAGAACAAAGCCGCCGAGGTCACCGGACTAATGCCCGCTATCGGACTGGGCATTGCCAGCAGCTTCGTTGAAGCTGGAACTAAAGTGGTATCGAACGGATTCGATGATCCGGACGATATCGAATGTCAACGCGCCGAGTTGGAGGTGCTGGGTGGCCGAGATGTGATCTGCCATCGTGCAGACACGTCAAAGCCGAATGACATCTTACCGACGATCAAGGCTACCGAGCAGCGCTTCGGCAGTGTCGAGTTCGTAGTGAAGACTACAGACATCCATACCGTCGAACCGGCGGAGGACTTTCCGCTGGAGCGCTGGGATCTGACCGTCGCGATCAATACAAACTCGCCGTTCCAAACCATGCGCGTGGCATTGCTCGAAGACGGCGATCGGACCGCCGCATGACCTGCAAACCAACCCGCGGCCCGGAGCGCCGGAATGCCCGGCACAAGGGCGTGAACCTGGCGCTCCAAGGTGGCGGCGCCCATGGCGCTTTCACCTGGGGTGTGCTGGACAGATTCTTCGAGGACGACCGGATCTGGATCGACGCGATCTCCGGTACGTCGGCCGGAGCCATGAATGCTGTCGTTGCCGCACACGGCATGTACGAGAATGGCGCTGAAGGGGCGCGGCAGCGCCTGGCTGAGTTTTGGCGCGACGTCAGCGAAAGCGCGCGGCTCTCGCCGATACAGCGCGCGCCATGGGCGCGGGCGACCGGCGACTGGTCGCTCGACAACTCGCCCGGGTATATGGCCATGACGATGTTGCAGCGGCTCGCCTCACCCTATGACTTGAACCCAATGGGACTGGATCCACTGCGCGATGTTGTCGAACGAGCGGTCGACTTCAAAAAGGTGCAAGACTGCAGTGATATGGGCGTGTTCCTCTCGGCCACGAATGTCGAAACAGGACGGGTCCGCGTCTTCGATAGGACCGAGATCTCTCTGGATGTCACAATGGCGTCGGCCTGCCTGCCGTTTATTTTCAAGGCGGTCGAGAGCGACGGCGTGCCCTACTGGGACGGCGGTTACATGGGGAACCCGCCGCTCTTCCCGTTCTTCCACGGAAGCCCGTCCAGTGACATCCTGATCGTGCAGATCAACCCGGTCTTGCGTGAAGGTACGCCGAAGGGAGCTGCGGAAATCCAGAACCGCATCAACGAGATTACGTTCAACTCTGCATTGCTGCACGAGCTGCGCGCTATCGATTTCGTGCGCAGGCTGCTGGATGCCGGAGAACTGGACGAGACAAAGTACCGGCGCATGAACGTGCACATTGTTCATTCGCGCAAACGGATGCGCAGTCTGGACGCGTCCTCCAAGATGAACGCCGAGTGGTCATTCCTGCGGCATCTGTTCGACATTGGGCGTGACACCGCAACGCGATGGCTGGATGAACACTTCGACGATCTTGGCAAGCGGTCATCCGTGGATGTGCGGCAGATGTTCGGCGGTTTTGCGGTGCTTCCTGACAATCAGGACCTCGCACCGTGATGGCGAAAAGACAGCGATCCTCGTAAGAGAGGTATTATCTCCTTCAATGAAGGCGCAGCGCGCTCCAAGCGTTTGAATGGGAGTGCATTGCGCGTGCAGTCAGTTCAGTCTCCGATGATCGGTCGGGAGTACGGCGAGGCGCGCCAGACCGGGTTCTCCGTTCGCTCCCAGTTGGAGCTGATATCTTGTACGGCGCTCGCCCGCGACTTCCACGAGTTGGCCATCCTTGATCACGTCGCCATAGTTCATCAGGTAGCCAACGGCATTGTAGAGAATCCGCAATGGTTCCTTCCGGTCATCCACGAAGAAGGGGGGAACCTCCATCTCGAAACCCAGATACTCAGCGGCGCCCCTCGTCTGTAACCCCAGAAAAGGCCGTTTAGCGTCGTTCTGGCCGAGAAACTGATACCCGACCCAGATATCCGCCGGCCATTTGCCCTGTGCGATTTCTGCCGGAGCGGCGGCGATCCGCTGCGGTGAAGTGCAAATCTGCGATCCGTGCCAGAGTATTCCTGAAGATGGAAGAACCTCGGCGAGTGATGCAACCAGTCGGGTCAGCGCAACGGCTTGCGCGCGGATCAGCCCATGTCGATTTGTGACTTCCGCGGCAGAGATTGCGAGAAACGCAGAATGCGTGGCCATGCTCTCTGCGGCGTCGTTCCAGAAGATCGACTTGCGCAAGGCGAACGAAAACTCCGGGTCGGGGATGCGCCCGGAATAGACGCCGCAGCCGAAGACCTGACGGTCGATTTCCAGCACAAGGCTTTGCTCTGCGTCCTGTGATTCGCCGGTCTGGATGTTCAATGAGGAACGAGGGGCCACGTAGGACATTGCGCGGCGAAGTTGACCGGGCAGAATCTCCTCAACGTTGTCCAGGGCGATCAGGCAGGTCAGGCCAAGGTCGTTTGCGACATTGCTCATTGGGTGATTCCGACATTTCTGTCGTTTTCAGTTCACGCTGTGACGGTTGTGCACGATAGTTATTTGGTACCTGAATCGGAGCCAATATGCGCGAGGCTGTACCGCCCCGCAAGACCAGCTCCGGTCGATCCGAATTCGAGGGTCCGACCTGGCTCGTTCTTGCGGGATGTTATTCTCTGTGGTTGCTTTCCCTCTGGGGCTTGGAGGCCCTGGGATGGATAGCTGTCGTCCCTTTGGCGATCGCGATCGCTTTGCATTCGTCGTTGCAACATGAGATCTTGCACGGGCACCCGACGCGCAATGCTCTGCTAAACGAAGCATTGATATCGATCCCGATGGGGCTTTTCATCCCGTACCGCCGGTTTCGCGACCTGCATCTCCGTCACCATCGCGACGACCGGCTGACTGATCCCTACGATGATCCTGAAAGTTTCTACCAGTGTCACAGCGAGATTTCCAAGAGCTGTGGGCTCGTGCGAGCATTGCTCGCGGTCAACGCGACGTTTGCGGGGCGCATGCTTATCGGGCCGGCCATGGCCATGTTTGCGTTTTGGACGTGGGATCTGAGACTTTTTCGCAGCGGTGACAGGCGCGTGATCGATGCATGGATGCGCCATCTGATTCTGGTCTCTGCGTTAATTTGGGTCCTCTACGTCTTTGGCGTCGATGGGTGGCTCTACTTTACCGCTGCCTATCTCGGAATGTCGCTTATCATGGTGCGCAGCTTCATCGAGCATCGTGCCGATCAGGATGTGGCAGCACGAACAGCGGTTGTGGACGCGCACTGGTTCTGGCGGCTTTTGTTCCTGAACAACAATTTTCACCTCGTGCACCATGATCGGCCCTCGATGGCATGGTACCGATTGCCGCGATACTGGCATGCAGAACGCGAGACGATCGCCGAACGCAACGGCGGGTACGTGTTCCCGGGATACGGCAGCGTAGCCTGGCGGTGGCTGTTCCGAAGGCGCGAGCCTTACGTCCACCCATTGACAAACTATGGGGACGCGCCTGACCAAGGCGCATGATTGCAGCACTGCAGATGTACGACTGGCCCGAGGTGCAGCCGCGGCTGGATGCATTTTGGACGGATCTGGCTGAAGACCTTCACGATCTGGGCATCGACGCACCGGCATCACTGTCGCGCCCCGCTGATCTGAGGTCGGCTTGGAACGCACCGGATCTGCTCGTCGGACAAACATGCGGTCTGCCATACGTGAGCAACCGGTGCGGAAGCGCGCGGCTTCTGGCGCGTCCGGATTTCAACCTTCAAGGCGCGCACGGCGGCACGTACAGTTCTGCCTTGATCTGCCGAGCTGACGACGATGCAGCAACCCTTGGCGATTTTCGTTCGCGCACTGCCGCGATTAATGAAATTGGAAGTCAATCAGGATGCAACGCTCTCGCGGATGCGGTTCTGGATGTTTCGGATGCGGATGATCCGCCCTTCTTTGCGCAGGTCACGCGCTCTGGATCGCATCGAAGCTCGGCCGATCTTGTGGTTGGTGGAACGGCTGATCTTGCGGCAATCGACGCGGTGGCGTGGGCGCTTTATGCGGAGGTTAAACCAGAGCACTATGCGCGGTTGCGTGTGATCAATTGGACGCGGCCCATGCCGGCGCTTCCGTACATTACGGCTCACGGAAACTCGGACGTCGAAGACACACTATTTGGTGCACTGTCGCGCGTGGTTTTGAAACACGCGGACGTGCCGCATCGATTGCCGCTACCGGTCGGCGTTCTGGCAGCGGTGGACACAGACTATGACCCGATCCGAGCTATGGCCGTGCGCGTTTCAGGGATGCGATTGGCGCCAGGTATGCCTTCCCTGTAACTCAAGCAATCATTTACAGAATCGTCATCGCGCAACGGATATTGATGGCTTGCAGGTCCGTCTGACCTGACGCATTGTGCGGTGTGCTTGGTGGGGAGCGCGCGTATCGGAGAAACCAGGGCTTTGGGGAATGCCACTGTTATCTGTTGAAGATCTGGCAATATCATTCGGGCCGTCTGGTGTCGCTGCGCCAGTGGTCGATGGTGTCTCATTCTCCGTCGAGCCCGGCGAAGTGCTTGCCCTGGTCGGCGAGTCCGGGTCTGGCAAGACGTTGACGGGCAAATCCCTTATGCGACTGCTGCCGCGAGCCGCCAAGATTACGCGCGGACGAGCGAATTTCGAGTATGGCGGGAAGAAGATCGACCTGCTCGCCTTGTCAGACCGGCAGATGCGGCGAGTCCGCGGGTCGAAAGTGTCGATGATCTTCCAGGAACCGATGAGCGCGCTCTCGCCATTGCATACGGTCGGCTCTCAGGTGGCCGAGGTATTGCGAACCCATGGCGGTGCGCCCGAGGACGAGAACAGCGTTTATGATGCCGTCCTTTCGATCTTCGGAGAGGTCGGTTTCCCGTCGCCCGAACGGGCATGGTCAGCGTACCCGTTCGAGCTTTCCGGTGGCCTTCGCCAACGCGCGGTCATTGCCATGGCCATGGTCGCGCGCCCGGCGTTGATCATCGCCGATGAGCCGACCACGGCGCTGGATGTGACGACGCAGGCAATGGTGCTGGATTTGCTGAACCGGTTGCAGCGGAGCCACCGCATGTCGGTCATCATGATCACGCATGACCTGGGCGTCGTTGCGAACATGGCGGACAAGGTGGTTGTCTTGCGCAAGGGCAGGGTGGTCGAGAGCGGTCCCGCGTCCGAGGTCCTGGGCGCGCCGGGGCACGGGTACACCAAGGCGTTGATCGAGGCCGCGCCCAAGATCCCTCACAACATGACGTGCCACGAGGTTCCCGGAACCGACGCGATCCTGCGAGTCTCAGCGCTGTCCAAGACCTACCCCGGACGTCGCCGGACCTTCAAATCCGACGATCCGCCGGTGAAGGCTGTGGCTGACTTCAACATGGTGCTCGAGCGCGGCAAGACGGTTGCAGTCGTCGGCGAGTCAGGATCGGGAAAGTCGACTGTGGCCAAGCTGGTACTGCGCGCGGAGCGGCCGGACCCCGGCGCTGTCATGCAGTTCTGCGGCGGGGACGGAGATACGCAGGACATTGCTGCCTTGAAGGGCAATGATCTGACCAAGTTCCGGCGTGCGGCTCAGATGGTCTTTCAGGACCCTTATGCGGCCCTGAGCCCGCGCATGTCGATCCAGGACATCCTGACCGAGCCCATGAAGATCCACGATGTTGGATCGCGCAGCGAGCGCCGCGATCGTGCGGCATATCTGATGGGACGTGTAGGATTGTCCGGGGACCATCTGGCACGCTTCCCGTTCGCGTTCTCGGGCGGTCAGCGGCAACGGATCGCGATCGCGCGCGCCTTGGCGCTGCAGCCGGAACTCCTTGTTTGTGATGAGCCGACCTCGGCGCTGGATGTCTCGGTCCAGAAGGAGGTGCTCGAACTGCTCGCGGAACTGCGTGAAGAGATGGGGTTGAGCTACCTCTTCATCAGCCATGATCTGGCGGTGGTTGCGAAGCTCGCGGACCGGGTCATGGTGATGCGCCGCGGGCGCGTGGTCGAAGAAGGTGCGGCCGACAGTGTCTTCAATGATCCGCGCCACCCGTATACACAGGCGTTGATTGCGGCGAGCCCGGAACCGGACATGGAGCATCAGCTTGATCTTCGCGCCGTGGCAGCCGGGGCGGGCGAGCCGAATTCCTGGCCGGAACCCTTTGGGTACCGTGGCGACGCAGCACCAGGCCTGGTCGAGGTGGCTCCAGGACACAAAGTGAGGGCAATGGCATGATCGATTGGCGGCGCGGTTTTGGGGCACTTGCGTGTCTGGCGTTCTTCGGAACCGCTCATGCGGAGACGCCCGTATACTCCGGTCCGCTGATCGAGACACTGTCTTTGCAGCATTACGTCAAACCGGAAGGCGATCTGCTGCCAATCGAGGAGCGCGTTCCGGTCGATCCCGTGAGCGTCGATCTCGAAGGCCGTGACCGCGAGTATGGACGTCATGGCGGGACCCTGCGGATGTTCGTCTCGCGCTCGAAGGATATCCGGTACATGTCGGTCTGGGGCTATGCTCGGCTGATCGGCTATAACGAAGACTACGAGCTGGTTCCTGACATCCTGCGCGACTACGAGGTCAGCGCAGATGGTCGAAAGGTCACTTTCCACCTGCGCCGTGGACATCGTTGGTCGAACGGCGAACCCTTCACGACCGAGGATCTGCGTTACTGGTGGGATGATGTGGCGCTCAACCAGGAACTGTCGCCCTCGGGCCCGCCGGTGGAAATGCTGGTGGATGGTCGGGCGCCTGAGGTATCCGTCATTGACGATGTTACGATCACCTACGCTTGGCCCAAGCCCAATCCGCGTTTCCTGCCCGCACTGGCGCAGGCCAGACCCATCTACATCTATCGCCCTGCGCACTACATGAAAAAGTACCATGCTGACCATGCGAAGCCTGAAAAACTCGCCGAGCGGGTCGAGAGCTCGGGCAAGAAAACCTGGGCGGCGCTGCACAATCGCAAAGACAATCTCTACAAGAACGACAACCCAAAATTGCCGGTTCTTCAGCCGTGGGTGAACCAGAACAAAAAGAACTCGAAGCGCTACGTCTTGGAACGCAATCCGTACTATCATCGTATCGATGCGCAGGGGCGGCAGCTCCCATATCTTGATACGGTCGAGCTCGAGATCGCGGCGTCCGGTCTGATCCCGCTGAAGGCAAGCCAAGGCGAAGCGACGCTTCAGATCCGGTCGCTTGGGTTTTCCGACGCACCGGTGCTGAAGCAGATGCAGGAGGAGAACGGCTATACGACGAGGCTCTGGCAATCAGGGTCGGCGAACGAAGTCGCGATCTATCCGAACCTGAACTATTTCGATCCCGGCTGGCGCGAGCTGTTCCGGGATGTCCGCTTCCGGCGCGCGCTCAGCATGGGCATCAGCCGCAAGGCGATCAACAAGGTGCTGTACTACGGTCTTGCGAAGCCGCGGGCGGTTGCGGCGCTCGAGGAAAGTCCATTCTTCAACGAGGCTGATGCAACTGCGTGGACGCGATTCGATCTGGCCGAGGCGAACCGCCTCCTCGATGAAATCGGGCTGTCCGAGCGCAACCCGGCGGGCATCCGCCGCCTGAAGGATGGCCGGTTGATGGAGGTTATCGTTGAGACGGCCGGAGAGCGCAGCGAGGTCGAAGATACTCTGGAACTGATCGGGGCGACCTGGGCCGAGTTGGGCATTCGCCTGCTGGTGAAGCCACAGGACCGCGATGTACTACGCAACCGTGCCTACGCGGGGCAGACAATGATGGTCGCCTGGTATGGCTGGAACATCGGCATCCCGACCGCCGCGACAGCGCCCACAGACCTCGCCCCCGTCGATCAGGCAACCTTCACATGGCCAAAATGGGGGCAGTACTACCAGACCAAGGGCTCTGCCGGTGAAGAGCCGGACTTGCCGGAGGCGAAGCGCCTGATGGACCTTTTCGCTGCCTGGGGGCAAGCGCCCGGACCAGAAGAGAAGGCTGACATCTGGTCCGAGATGCTGGCCCTGCACGCAGATCAGGTTTTCTGCATCGGAACTGTCGCACGTGCGCCGGTCCCGGTCGTACACGCCGCTAGCTTAATGAATGTTCCCAAGACTGGCATCTATGCATGGGATCCCGGCGGTCAGATCGGTGTGCACCGGATGGATGAGTTCTTCTTCGAGAAGGGCGCTTCGATCCGATGAGGCTACCGGCTCTCGGCAACGAAACGGTCGTTGAACGCATGCTCGCGCGACTAGCGAAGAAAGCTCATGCCTTCGTCGTCAACGGTTTCATCTTCGCGATGAAGTATGTCGAAGCCCGGATGAAACCAAAGCCGGTGCGTGCCGTGTCGATTTATCTCGCGCCCTTCCATGCCCTTGCATTTGTAAGCCTTAAGCGTGCGTTCGCTCGCCGTACTTGCGAGCGGCACAAGCTCCCCGGTCTACCAGGTGAGCAAGTCGAGCGTCGCGATTGCGGACAAGCGTTCAGGCCACGCGCATGCTGAGCTTCCTGATCCGCCGGTTCGCCACGATGCTCGTTACACTGGCGGCGGTTTCGGTCCTGATTTTCGGGATTATCAATCTGCCCGAGGGTAACTATCTCTCGAACCAGATCGCAGAAATGCGGGCGACCGGCGAGGCTGCGGGCATAGCCAAAGCAGAAGCACTGATGGCGGAATTTGCGCTCGATCAGCCGATCTGGAAGCAGTACCTGATCTGGGTTGGCGCAATGCCGGGCGTGAACGGATACTCCGGTCTTTTACAAGGAGATCTCGGCTGGTCATTCGAACTGGATCAGCCAGTGGGCGAGGTGGTCGGAGAGACCGTCTGGTTCACAATCGCGGTGAATTTCTCGGCGCTGTTGTTCGTTTACTTCGTGTCATTGCCGCTCGGGACGATCGCAGCGGTCCGAGCCAACACTTGGATCGACTATCTCAGCAGTCTGATCGGCTATATCGGATTGGCAACGCCAAACTTCCTCTTGGCGCTGATCCTGCTTGCATACGGAGCCAAGTACTTCGGCATTCCGATAGGCGGCTTGATGGATCGGCAGTACGAAGGTCAGCCGATGAGCTGGGACAAGTTCGTCTCGATCGCAACACATCTGATCGTGCCGACGATCGTGATTGGGACCTCGGCCGCTGCGGCCGTCATGCGGCGCCTGCGCGCCAACCTGATGGACGAATTGAACAAGCCTTATGTCGAGACGGCGCGCGCCAAGGGTGTCGGACCGACCAAGCGGGTCATCAAGTATCCGCTGCGCATGGCGCTGAACCCGTTCGTGGCGGACATCGGCAACCTGATGCCGCAGCTGGTGTCGGGTTCCGTCATCATCTCCGTCATCATGAGCCTGCCGACGATTGGCCCCATCTTGCTCCAAGCGTTGAAGTCGCAGGACATATACATGTCGGGCTTCATTCTGTTGTTCGTCTCGGCTTTGACGCTGGTCGGGATGCTGATTTCGGACATTCTGCTGGCGATCCTCGATCCGCGCATCCGGATCGGCGGCGGACGGAAGGGCGCCTGAGCCATGAGCGAAAAGCCCAGCAACTCGATGCCGCATTACGTCGCCGACGACGATTACGATCCGCATGCCGACCGTCAGATGCTGGATCGTGCCGATCTGGATGCGCCGACCTGGGTGTTGGTCTGGCGGCGTCTTAGGCGGCACCGGCTTGGCATGTTCTGCGGGATCTTCCTCGCGTTGATTTATCTGAGTCTGCCATTCATTGAGGTCATCGCGCCCTACGATCCCAACCGTATCAACGAGGACTCGATTTATTCGCCGCCACAGGGGTTGTATCTGTACCATGAGGGCGAATTCGTCGGCCTGCACACGTATCCGACGGCGACGGTGTACGATCAGCAGACGGGTCTGATCAAATCGGTCGCGAACTATCACGACGTGATTCCGATCCGACTGTTCGCGAGTTGCGGCGATGGCGAGTATCTGGCGGGACTGATCAAGACGAGCTTCAAACTGATCTGCCCGCCTGCGGATGGAAACCTGCATCTTCTGGGCTCGGACCGACTGGGCCGCGATGTGCTGAGCCGGATCCTGCACGGTGCGCGGCTGTCGATGACAATCGGTCTGATCGGCGTGACTGTCAGCTTTGCCATCGGACTCGTCCTGGGCGGGATGGCGGGATACTTCGGCGGCTGGATCGATGCCACGGTGCAACGTCTGATCGAGATTTTCCGGTCGCTGCCGGAACTGCCGATCTGGTTGGCGTTGTCTGCGGCGGTGCCCGTGAACTGGAATTCGTTGGCCGTGTTCGCAATGATCTCGGTCATCCTTGGGCTGTTGGATTGGCCTGGGCTTGCGCGCGCTGTGCGATCCAAGTTCCTCGCCCTGCGCGAGGAAGACTATGTCCGGGCGGCCGAGTTGATGGGAGCTAAACCCTCGCGGATCATTCGTGCGCACATGATGCCGAATTTCATGAGCCATCTGATTGCGTCGGCCTCGCTCTCGATCCCGGCGATGATACTGGGCGAGACGGCGTTGTCCTTTCTCGGCTTCGGGATCCGGTCGCCCTCGGTCTCGTGGGGTTTGATGCTGAACGATGCGTTGAAGGCCAACCTTGGTGCGCTTGAGCTCTATCCGTGGATCCTGACGCCGATGATCCCGGTGATCCTCGTCGTGCTTGCGTTCAGCTTCCTGGGCGATGCGCTGCGGGACGCACTGGATCCGTACTCTTGACGGACAGTTCGGTAGCCGTGGCCGCTTGACGGTTTGAAGTTCGTGCAGAGGCGGCCGTCGCTTCGGAAACATGCGATGCGCATGCGATCTGCATTGCCGATAGCAACGCAAGTTGCCCGTTTCGCGAGTAATCCGATGTTTTGAGTCTTGTGGCTGACGAAAACTCTCCGTCGGAGATCCATCTACTATGGAATTGCAGTTTTGCGGAACGCAACGAGAAAATGCTCCGATTTGAGGCAACTCTTCAACCATAGAGTGAAGAATGCAAGATGCATCAAGCTAAATTTGCTAAGCGCTTCTGAATTCACACTTTAAACACAATTTGCCTAGTTTTCCCCTCAAATTCGGCTACGGATCACGATGATCGGGCGCGTCGTCAGGCGCGTGCGGTGGCCGGTAAGATCTTGTTACCGGTACGAACGGGGCGAAGAAAAATTTGGCACAGAACTTGCGGGATGAACCGACAAGTTGACGGCGCGAATGTGGGTTCGCGGCCGAAGAGATTTTGAGAACGGGGCATGACATGACGAGCTATACGATCGAAGCGGAAGATATGAACCTTGGCGGCGACCTTGAGGTTGTCAGCGGGGATCAGGCATCTGGTGGCCAGTTGGTGAAGCTCGACGATTCTGACGAAGACGGCAAGCTGAGCGTCGATTTCGATGGTGAGACTGGCACGTATTCTTTCACCGTCTACGTCCAGGACGAGAGCGACGGACAGGGCGAATTTGAGCTCAAGATCGACGGCGAGGTCGTTGGCACTGTCACACTCGATGCAGACTCCGATGGTGGCGGATCGAACAACGGTAGCTTCACGGCGATCACATTCGAAAACGTCCAGATCGAAGATGGTGACAAAATCGAGATCAAAGTCAAAGGCGACGAAGACGGAAACGAGTACGTCCGCATCGACCGAATTGTTCTCGAAGAGGAAGAGCCAGTTGTCCCGGCTCCATCGGCAAGCGATTGCATCGTGATCGAAGCCGAAGATATGAACCTCAATAACTTTCATGCTGTTACGGGCGACCAGGCGTCGTCGGGAGAACTCGTGAAAATCGATAGCGCTGGCGAAGGCGGAGATATCTCGACATCCTTCAGCGGGCCGACGGGTTGTTATAATCTGACGGTCTTCGCTCAAGACGAAATGGACGGTCAAAGTGAGATCATCGTCAGGGTGAACGGTGTCGCGGTAGGCACAATTAAGCTGGATCAGGACTCCGATGGTTGGGGATCCGACAACGGCGGCTTCTCGGAATTCACGCTACCGGAGCTGGATCTGCAGCAGGGCGATACGATCACGTTGTGGGCCGGCAGCGACGGAGGCGAGTTCCTTCGGATTGACAAGCTCGAGTTGAAGCCTTGCGAGCCATCGAACGAAGCCCCGGTTGCGCTGGATGACACGTTCCAGACTGACGAGGATACGTCGGTGTTCGGGAACCTTCTGGCGAATGACAGCGACCCGGATGGTGATCCGATCACGGTTATCGATGTCGACGGTCGCGGCGTTGGCGAAAGCTTCCAGGTCACAACAGCGAACGGGTACACAGGATCGGTCACAGTCCAGGCAGATGGCAGCTTTGCATTCGATCCGGACGACAACTTCAAGGAACTTGCGCAGGGCGAGACGGATACGTTCGAACTGACCTATACGATCTCGGACGATCCCGCCGCCAATGTGAAGCATAACCTGCTGTTTGTTCTGGACATCTCGAACTCAACGGTCGGCTCGGGCGGGGGCAGCAACATCTTCGACGGTGCCGGCGTTGGCGATGTCAACAATGACGGCGTTGCCGACACGGTTCTTGACGCCGAAATTGCGGCAGTTATCGCTGCCGTGAACAACTTGATCGACGAAGGCTTGGACCCGGCCAACATCGATGTGGGCATCGTTACATTCAGCGGCGTTGCTTCTGGCTTTGCGACTGTCGATGCCGAGACATTGGGGACGTTCTCGCTGGACGATGCGAACCTGTTCAGCACGCTGACAAACATCGACTCCGGCGGCTGGACCAACTACGAGGCCGGACTGCAGGAGGCCGAGACCTGGTTCGCTGGGCAACAAGGCGACAACGCGAGCAACAAGCTGGTCTTTCTGTCGGATGGTCGGCCAATCATCGGCTATGACAACGATGAAGGTGAGTACATCAATCAGACAAACGCCGACTACGGCGACGAGGTTGCCCGAATTGCCGGAACCTATGGTGCCGAGATCTACGGCATTGGCGTCGGTGCGAATTCAGATCTCGAATACCTGAACGATCTGGACAACACCGGCGGTGCCGAACAAATTCTGGATGCGTCGACGTTGAGTGTTGCTGTGAGTAACGCCGTCTCAACGCCCGCGACTGCGACTGCCAAAGTGACCGTCACGATAAACGGCTTGAACGAAGGTCCGGATGCGCTGAACGATGCGCTGACAGTCGATGAAGACGCCGTCGGATCGATCAACATTCTGGCGAATGACAGCGATCCAGAGAACGACGTGCTCACGATCACTGACATTGCGAGTAACTCGGTCGGCACCAGCTTCGACGTGACCACCACCGAGGGCCGGACGGGCAGCGTGACGGTCGATGCCTTGGGTAGCCTTACTTTCGATCCAGGCTTCGGGTTCGAAGATCTGAACGACACAGAAACCGATAGCTTCCAAATCAGCTATACGATCTCGGACGGTCAGTTCACCGACACAGCGACGGTCACCGTCACGGTCAATGGCAAGGGTGTTCCGGTCGACGCGATCGATGATGCGTTCTCGATCAACGAGGATCAAAGCATCGCGGACAACGTCCTGAGCAATGACATCCCGGACGATGGCAGCCTAATGGTCACGGGCGTCGCGGAAGACGGCGTTTCCAAGACAGTCGGGTCGACGTTTGCTGTAACCACGGACAATGGACGCACCGGAACGGTGTCTGTCGACATGGACGGCAGTTTCGTCTTCGATGGCGGGCAGAACTTCATCGAGATGGCGCAGGGTGAGACCGACACATTCGACCTGACCTACACCGTGGCAGATGCATCTCCGCGCACCGTGTCCAGGACGAACGACATAGAAGGCCTTGCGCGCGGCACAGTCGTCGGTTCGCAGTTCGAAGGCGTCACAATCTCGGCCCAGCGATCCGGCGACGATCCAACGTCCGAGAACGACGCGATGATCTTCGACGTTGACAATCCGTCGGGCGGCGATGGTGACCTGGTGGTCCTGGGCGTCGGGAACCTGCTGATCGTGTCGGAAGACAATGACAGCTCTGATCCCGACGACAACGCAGCGGGCGGGACGCTGACCTTCGATTTCGAAAATCCGACGCAGATCGATGGTCTGACCTTCGTTGATATCGATGACGGAGAAACACCGCCACAGATCAATCTGTTCGACGCAGACGGCGCTCTGATTGCGTCGCTGACAGGGATCACGACCGGCGATGGTCAGAAGGGCGATTTTGCTGTTGGAGTCGGCGAAGTCTCGCGCATGGAGATCGTTCTCTCGGGGTCTGGCGGCATCAACGATCTTGACATCACCGAGACAGCGATGGTGCCGGGATCCGAGGACACGGCAACGATCACCGTAACGATCAACGGTTTGAACGAAGGGCCGGATGCCCTGAATGACGCTCTGACAGTGGACGAAGATACTGCCGGTAGCATCAACATCCTGGCCAACGACAGCGATCCTGAAAACGATACGCTGACGATCACCGATGTCGCAGGGAACGAAACTGGAAACACGTTTGTCGTGACCACCGCCGCAAATCGGTCTGGCACCGTCACGGTCGAGGCTGACGGCAATCTGACGTTCGATCCTGGCGCGGGCTTCGAAGATCTGAACGATGCGCAGACAGACAGCTTCCAGATTAGCTACACGATTTCGGACGGCCAATTCACCGATACGGCGACCGTCACGGTCACCGTGAACGGCAAGGGCGTTCCGGTCGACGCAGTGGACGACGTCTTCTCGATCGAGGAAGAAGAGGACATCGCGGCCAACATTCTGGACAACGACACACCCAACGACGGCAGCCTGACCGTCATCAGCGTTGCCGAAGATGGCGAAGCCCGTTCGGTCGACACGCCTTTCACCGTGACCACCGATGGTGATCGGACTGGCGTTGTGACCCTGAACGACGATGGGACTTTCACATTCGACGGAGGAGACAACTTCATCGATCTGGCAGAAGGTCAGACCGACACGTTCGACCTGACCTACACGGTCGAAGGTGCGGCGACAGCAGGCACGCTGCCGAAGCACAACATCCTGTTCGTGATCGACATCTCTGGATCGACGTCGCCCGCAACATTCGAGGGCACGCCGGTCGGCGACCAGAACGGTGATGGTGTCGAGGACTCGGTACTGGACGCCGAGATCGCCGCTTACAAGGCACTGAGCCAACAGATCGCGGACAGCGGTCTTCCCGATGACAAGGTGGACATCGGCCTGGTTGTCTTTTCCGGCAACAACAGCTCTGATCAGACCGGTGCCAGCGAGCTTCTGGGCACTTTCAAGCCCAACGATCCAGCCTTGGATGCAGCACTAGAAAGCCTGACGGACGGCGGTTTCACCAATTTCGAAGCGCCGCAGCAGACCGGGATCCGTTGGTTCGAGGATCAGGCGGCGACAACGCTGGACGAGAACATCGTCTATTTCCTGTCAGATGGCATGCAGAACGTCGGTGGCACGTTCGACGACGAATCGGCCGAACTGGCTACCCGCTTCGGCGCCGAGTTGAACGCGGTTGGCGTCGGCACGGCTGCGGTTCTGGATCAGCTGAATGTTATCGACAATACGGGTGGCGCAGAGATCGTTACGACCTCTGACGAGCTCACCGCCGCATTGGTGAACAACGCGCCGGTGATCCCGGGCGATCAAGATACGGCGACGATCACTGTGACGATCAACGGTGTCGGTGTCAGTGCCGGTGATGACGAACTCCAAACCGATGAGTTGACAGCGGCCAGTATCGACATCCTAGAGAACGATACGGCACCTGCCGGGCAGGGGCTTTGTGTGTTCGACATCTCAGGTGCAGGTGCACCCGACGCTCAGGTCGGCACCGGTTTCATGGTGACGACCGCCGCGGGCCGAACCGGTATGGTGACGGTGCAGGAAGATGGTACGTTCGAATTCGATCCGATGGACGGTTTCGTCGATTTGGACGAGGCAGAGACGGATAGCTTCCAGCTCAACTACACCATGGCTGCTGGCGCCATGTTCAACGAATTGAGCTACGAGTTTTACGATGGCACGCCTGTCGGAAACACCGTCGCCAGCATCCCGCTGACCGGTGCGATTGCCTCGGGAACGGTCGGCGATCTGGACACGGGCGCCTTGGCCACGGCTGCGACTGGCGATGCCACGACTTATGCGGTCCGTTACACCGGTGTGATCACGATCGAAGAGGGAGGCGTCTACAACTTCAACCTCTCCTCCGATGATGGCTCGGCGCTGTTCATCAACGGCGTGCAGGTGATCGACAATGATGGCCTTCATGCGCTGTTGACCGTGCCGGGGCAGGCATCGCTCAGCGCTGGTCAACACGAGATCGAGATCCTGTTCTTCCAGAACTTCGGTCAGGCCGGACTGGGCTTGACCTATTCAGGCGCAGATACGGGCGGTGTTGAAACCAGCATCCTGGGGGCATCGGCTTCGGAAAGCTTTGAGACCGCAGAGGCTGTTGTCGAGGTCATGGTATTGGGGCTGGATTCGGCGCCTGTGGCCGAGCCGGATGCTCTGGTGACCGACGAAGGTGTTTCGGCGTCGATTAACATTCTCTTGAACGACTCAGATCCCGAGAACGACACCCTGACCGTCGCATCGATCGAAGGCGGCACCGTTGGCGTTCCATTGTCGGTCACGACCGCTCAGAACCGCACGGGGACGGTGACGGTCCTTGCCGATGGAACGTTTACATTCGATCCTGGCGCTGGTTTCGACGATCTCGCGGAAGGTGCGACGGACACGATCACACTGAACTACACGGCTACCGATGGCGTTTCGGGCGATACATCGACCGTAACCATCACAGTAAACGGCAAGAACGCAGCGCCTGTTGCTGTCGATGATGCGACCTCCACCAGCGAAGACCTTCCGGTCACCATCAACATACTCGGCAACGACTCCGATCCCGACGACGACGCATTGACCATCATCGACATCGACGGGAATACGGTTGGCACTGAGTTTCTTGTGATGACGGACGAAGGCCGAACCGGAACGGTGACGGTCGAGTCGAACGGCGCCCTGACGTTCACCCCCGATCAGAGCTTCCAGGGTTTGAACGATGGTGAAACTGATACCGTGAACGTCACATACACGATCTCGGATAGCCAGTTCACGGACACGGCCGAGGTCACGGTGACTGTGAATGGAACCGGCAGCCCGAATGGCAAGGTCACCGTCTCCGGATCCGTCTCGACGGTATCTCAGGGCCAGGCCCACGCGGTCATCATCATCGATACGTCCGTTCAGGCCGTGGCGGTTGCAACCGCCCTTACCAGCCAGGATCTGGATGGCGACGGGAACTTTGGTTCGGTTGCAGACGCGTCTTTGTCCAAGGTCGTAGATCTTGCAGCGACTTTGGCGGACGATGACATTGTTACACTGATCTCGAGCGGGTTCGACTTCGGTCCGGGCAACGATGCTGCATTCACCTTCACGGCAGGAGAGATCAAAGCTGCCTCTGGGTCGGTTGCAGCGCTGCAGACGCTCTTTGCGGACTTTGCGGCCACCTACAACAGTTTCGATTCTACGATCGATTTCGCGTCCGGTTTTACAAAGGCCGAGGAGGTCCTGACAGCAGATGGTGCTGATCAGAACGAGGTGATCGCGATCACAACGACGGCCACTACGGACCAAGCGAACTCCGTCCTCGCCGCGAACTCGTTGGAAACGGCCACCGGGGCGGACATCAATGTTCTTTACATTCCGAGTGGCGAGTTTGTGAACGTCAGCACTCTCGAAGAGATCGACAACGAAGGCACGGTGGACACCGACACGACGCCGATCCCGACGTTTGGTCTGGACACGCTGATCGATCCAGCGCCGACGGTCTCGAATGGCGATCTCGTCGAGTTTGCGATCCTTGTGGACGGTACAAAGGTCGATGGTGTCGACGCCACGTCGCTGACAGACAACGGCGACGGTACGTTCAGCTTCGCTGCAACGGACATCGAACTGAATGGACTGTCCGGTGAAATCGATGTGGTCGCGGGCCTAGATACGGACAATGACCCGACAACGATCGAGAGCGTCTTCGCTCTGTCCGACACTGTTTCCAGTCTCGAGCGAACCGTTGATGACGGCGACACTTTCGTTTTCGACCTCGTTTGATCCGAGGCGCATGGCGACGCCCACGTTCAACAGCCGAACTAAAAATATCGACACGGGCGCGGTTTCACACCCGCGCCCGTGCGCATTGGGTCGCTAACAGCACGGTCGTTCCGAGGTGATTTTCCTTCTGTACACTTTTGGGATGTCATTTTGCATCCGCGAAAAGTTGTCACTGGCGCATGGCATTAAGCCCGAATAAACTCGGGTCCGTGAACGTCAGGGCGACCTATGCGCCCGCGAGAGGAAAGCAGAATGGCCGATGTGAACCGGGGCAATCGCCCCCTCTCTCCGCACCTCACCATATACCGCCCGCAAATCACCTCGATGATGTCGATCATGCACCGGGTCACTGGCGTCGCCATGACACTGGGGTCGGCACTGGTCGTGTGGTGGTTGTTGGCTGCGGCGACGAGCGAGGAGTATTTCGACTTTGCGAACGGGGTTCTGACCTCGTGGATCGGAAATCTGATCTGGATCGGTATGACCTTTGCGTTGGCCTACCACTTCTGCAACGGCATCCGGCACCTGATCTGGGATATGGGCTTTGGGTTCGAACTCGATCAGGTCGAGATGTCAGGCAAGATCAGCGTCGGTGCAGCAGGTGTGCTGACGGTGTTGGTCTGGCTGTTGGCCTGAGAGGGAACAAGATGAGCTACAAGACACCCATGGGCCTTGCCCGCGGCCTCGGGTCTGCGGGCACCGGGACGCATCACTGGTGGCAGCACCGCGTTTCATCCGTCGCGCTGATCCCGTTGACAGTTCTGGCAGTTCTTCCATTCGCCGGGGCGTTGGGCGAAGACCATGCAAATGTGATCGAAGTTTACGCCAACCCGTTCAATGCAATCGTGGCGATCCTTTTCCTGGCCGTGACGTTTCACCACCTCATGCAGGGCTTGCAGGTCGTGATCGAGGATTACGTCCATCAAAAAGGCTGGCGTACGGGCCTGTTGCTCGGAAACCAGATGTTTTGTGGCGCCTTCGGTCTCGCCGGTGTTTTCGCCGTGTTGAAGATCGCGCTGACGTCCTGAGGAGAAGAGCATGGCTTCGTACGAATTTGTTGATCATTCCTATGACGTCGTCGTCGTAGGCGCCGGTGGCGCGGGTTTGCGCGCGACGCTCGGCATGGCGGAGCAGGGGCTCAAGACGGCTTGCGTCACCAAGGTGTTCCCGACGCGCTCCCATACCGTGGCGGCACAGGGTGGAATTGCAGCATCACTTTCGAACATGGGCCCCGACAGTTGGCAGTGGCACATGTACGACACGGTCAAAGGGTCGGATTGGCTCGGTGACATGGATGCCATGGAGTACCTCGCGCGCGAGGCTCCTGCGGCAGTCGTGGAACTTGAACACTACGGTGTTCCATTCTCGCGAACCGAGGAAGGCCAAATCTACCAGCGCCCGTTCGGTGGTCATATGACGGAATTCGGGGATGGCCCACCGGTCCAGCGCACCTGTGCTGCTGCTGACCGGACTGGACACGCGATCCTGCACACGCTTTACGGTCGCTCGCTCAAGGAAAACGCTGAGTTCTTTATCGAGTATTTCGCGACCGATCTGATCATGTCTGATGACGGCCAATGTCAGGGTCTGATTGCTTGGAAGCTGGACGATGGCACAATGCACCGCTTCTCGGCGAAGATGGTTGTGCTGGCGACGGGCGGATATGGCCGGGCGTACTTCTCGTGCACCTCGGCGCACACCTGCACGGGTGACGGAAACGGCATGGTTGCCCGCGCCGGTCTTCCGATGCAGGACATGGAGTTCGTTCAGTTCCACCCGACCGGGATCTATGGCGCGGGTTGCCTGATCACGGAAGGTTCGCGCGGTGAAGGCGGATATCTGACGAACTCGGAAGGCGAGCGTTTCATGGAACGCTATGCGCCATCCGCCAAGGATCTCGCATCCCGAGATGTGGTGTCTCGTTGCATGACTCTCGAGATCCGCGAAGGGCGCGGTGTCGGCGAGGAAAAAGATCACATCTACCTGAACCTAAACCACTTGCCGCCGGACCTACTGGCAAAGCGTCTGCCTGGAATTTCAGAATCGGCTCGCATTTTTGCGGGCGTTGACGTCACGCGCGAGCCGATCCCGGTCTTGCCGACGGTCCATTACAACATGGGTGGTATCCCGGCGAACTACTGGGGCGAGGTTCTGGATCACAAGGATGGATCTGACATCATGGTGCCGGGCCTGATGACATGCGGCGAAGCTGCCTGCGCTTCGGTCCACGGCGCAAATCGATTGGGTTCCAACTCGCTCACAGACCTAGTTGTTTTCGGGCGAGCGTGTGCAATTCGCGCTGCCGAGATCGTCGATCCCAAGGCCCCGAACCCGGATCTGAACCAGCACTCGGTCGACAAGGCAATGTCGCGCTTCGATGGCTTGCGCCACGCGAAGGGCGAGGTCCCGACCGCGCGGATCCGTTTGAATCTGCAGAAGGCGATGCAGGAGGACGCAGCCGTGTTCCGCACGTCTGACACGCTGCAGCAGGGCTGCAACCGCGTGTCGAAGATCGATGCGGCATTTGACGATGTGGCTGTGACGGACCGTTCGCTTATCTGGAACTCGGACCTGATGGAGACGCTTGAGCTCTCGAACCTTCTCCCCTCCGCTCTGGCCACGGTTTACTCTGCCGAGGCGCGGACCGAGAGCCGCGGTGCCCACGCGCACGAAGACCATCCGGATCGTGATGACGAAAACTGGCGCAAGCATTCGTTGGCCTGGGTCAATGGCGACGTGAAGGTCGATTATCGCGCTGTCGTGACCGATCCGCTGACGCCGCACAATCAGGGCGGTATCGATCCAGCCAAGATCGCTCCGAAGGCGCGGGTGTACTGAAGACGAACGACATGTCGGACGCAGACACACTCATGGTTTCAGGATGCGATGAGAGCAGCGTTCGGGGTTGATGTATGATGCCCTGGTCGCCTCCGGGTACCCGCGATGCCGCGGAAATCGCACGGATCATGGATCTGCGTGCGACACGGGCCATCGACTATGTCACGGCACGTGCGCACGGACAGACGGTACGTATCTGTCCGATCTGCGGTTATCGTGGCATGTTTTCTCCGGTCAAACACAAGCCGGAAATCTGGTGCCCATCCTGCGACTCACGCCCGCGGCATCGGCTGCTGAAGCTCTGGATGGATCGCGAGATGGATTTGCCTGCGCGGGCGCGGGTCTTGCACTTTGCGGCGGAGGCCTGGGTGCGACCCGAACTTGAAGCCCGCGGCGCGTCTTATCGGTCTGCCGACATCAACGATCTCTTCGATCTGCAACTGGACATCACGGACATTGCGTTGCCGGATGCCTCGGAGGACATGATCATCGCGAACCATGTGCTCGAGCATGTCGATGATGCGAGCGCTTTCGCGGAACTTTACCGTGTTCTTGCGCCGGGTGGGCTAGCAGTGATCACCGTGCCGATGATCGAGGGTTTTGATCAGACGTACGAGGATCCGTCGAACGATACACCAGAGCTACGCCAACTACACTACGGCGACGCAGCCCACCTGCGCTGGTATGGGCGAGATGTGCGGAACCGCTTTTCGGCACCAGGATTCATTGTAACTGAATTCACGGCGTTGGAACCCGACGCCGCCCGCTACGCGCTCCATCGGGGCGAGAAGGTTTTTGTTGGCCGCAAGGCACGAGGAGAAACAGATGGTTGAGCTAGCACTCCCGAAGAACTCACGCATCACGACAGGCAAAGTCTGGCCAAAACCCGAAGGCGAGAACGTCAGGACCTTCAAGGTCTACCGCTGGTCTCCGGACGATGGCCAAAACCCGCGGATCGATACCTACTTTGTCGATCTGGATACGTGTGGCCCGATGGTGTTGGACGCGATCATCAAGATCAAGAACGAGATCGATCCGACGCTCACCTTCCGGCGGTCGTGTCGCGAAGGGATCTGCGGATCCTGTGCGATGAATATCGACGGGATCAATACGCTTGCCTGTACTTACGGGCTCGACGAGATCAAGGGCGATGTGAAAATCTACCCACTGCCGCACATGCCGGTCGTGAAGGATCTCATCCCGGATCTGACGCATTTCTATGCGCAGCACGCCTCGATCATGCCATGGCTGGAGACAACGTCGCCGGAGCCCGGGACCGAGTGGAAGCAGTCGAGCGAGGATCGTGAGAAACTCGATGGTCTTTACGAGTGTGTCATGTGTGCGTCCTGCTCGACCTCGTGTCCGAGTTATTGGTGGAATGGCGACCGCTACCTTGGCCCGGCAGCGCTGCTCCATGCGTATCGTTGGTTGATCGACAGCCGGGACGAAGCAACCGGTGAGCGGTTGGATTTCCTCGAAGACCCATTTCGGCTGTATCGCTGCCACACGATCATGAACTGCGCCAAAACCTGCCCGAAGGGTCTAAACCCGGCCAAGGCAATTGCCGAGATCAAGAAAATGATGATCGAGCGTCAGGTGTGATTTGACGTCAGACGCCTCATCATGCGGCAGTAGCTAGGTCGACGCCAAGAGCGTCGGCCAACGGAGCGATCTTGTTTGCGTAGCGCCGCCAACGTCCCACCGAGTTCGTGTTGATGGCCCCACGCACCTGCGCGGCCGAGCGTGTTGTCGTTGAATAGCCGAACATGGCAGGCTCTAGACAGTCGGCATTCCACTCGACCCCGATGAAGTCGAGAACGCGTCGGATCTGGGGCTCCGGTTGGGAGACCAGATCCTCGTAGCAGACATCCAGCACCGGGTTCGGGATCATGCCGCTCAGGTAGTCACCGATCCGGCCGTAGCCGAGCGCTGCATCGGCGAGCCAGTCTGTGCGGTACGTGTAGTCATGGCCATTGCGCAACTCGCCAAGGTAACACGAAACGCAGGTGTCCAAAGCGTTTCGGTGCATTCTGATTATTCGGGCGTTCGGGAAGATCAGTCCGATCTGGCCGAGATACAGGACGTTGTTGGGCAGTTTGTCGGAGAAGTGTTGAGGCGCGTTCCCACCGTACCGTTGAGCGACCATGCTCAGATAGTGGTCACCAGCCCGTCGAAATGCGTCTTTGTTCCAACGTCTTACCCAACCGTGTGCGCTTGGTGCATTTCCGCGGGCGCGATCATCCTGGCTGGCGCGCTGGGCGAACTCTGCAATCGTCATCATCTCGCCCATTGGGCTGACAGAGTCGCTCGCGGCCAGAATACTCTCCATCAGCGTTGTACCGGACCGCGGCATGCCAACGATGAAGATCGGAGCGTTCGTGCTCAGGCCGCGCCCTGCAAGTGGTTCAAGGAACTCCGCATCGAATGTGGCTTCGACATCTGCCAACCAATCCCGAAAGAGATCGGGATTGTAGCTTGTCTCCGCCAGGGCTGCGCCCTTGGCCGCGTAATCCCAGGCCTGATCCCATTTGCGCAGATCATTCATTGCCTTGCACAAGGCATAGCAGATTGCCCGGCGCTGCTTGTCCGTTTGCCCGGACCAACGCAACGCGCGCTTCGCCTTTGTGATCAAGGGGTCATTGGGTTGAAACTGACGCAGGTTCGCAATCGCCGACCAGGATCCGGCGTGACCGGGGTCAACCCTCAACGCCTCCTGCAAAAGTCTCTCTGCTTCAGCCAAGTTGCCCTGCGCCGCGCGCACGGTGGACATACATTGCAGTCTTGACGCCGTTCGACCCCATTGAAGCAACAGCGTCATGACCTTCTCTCCGACGTCGATGTTGCCGGACTGAATTGCCGAGTCGCCAAGGATCTGGAGAACGACTTCGTCCTCGGGGTACTGTTGCAGATACCGGTGAGCTGCTTCCGTTGCGTGGAGATAATCCTGGTTCTTGTGCAGCGATACGATTTCGAGCACACGATTGACCTGAGTTGGCATGACGGCCTCCGTTTGCCGGGGGCCGTAGTTCGATGGCGTTTCGGTTTGGTTACGGTGCACGGCGTGCCCGTTAATCACGATGTCCGTTCAGAGACCGTGGCCGGCGCTAGCCCTGCAGCCATTCGGTGGACTGCATTTCAGCCAGGCGCGATGCAGTTCGAGCGAATTCAAAGGCGCCGGTTCCCTCGGTGTACAGATTCTCGGGTTCAGCTTCGGCCGAACAGAAAAACCGGATCCGGGCTTCGTAAAACGTGTCGATCAGGGTGACAAAACGCTTCGCCTCGTTGTTTCGGCTCCAAGGCAGGACCGGAATGTCATCCAGGAAGAACACATCGAACTGATCGGCGATCGCCAGATAATCGGCAGGCCCCAAAGGTTGTTCACACAGATCCGAAAAACTGGCGCGGCCGCAGATGTCCGATGTCTGAGGGATCACGACCTTCCGTCCGTGGATCGAAATCGTCATCGGGACACCCGTCGCGCCGCCTGTTTCTCGTCGCCAGGCCGAGTCCATCTCGGCGCGTGCCACGGCGTTTGATGGGCAGAAATAGACCCGATCGCCTTCTTCACGACCCTGACGATAGTCAGTCGAGCTGTCGAGTTCGTGCACGTCGACACGCGCTTTCAGAAGATCGATGAATGGCAGAAAAACCTGTCGGTTCAGACCGTCCTTGTAGAGATCATCCGGAGGGCGGTTCGACGTCGCGACAATCACGACACCGCGGTCGAACAGCGCTTCGAACAATCGGCCCAGGATCATTGCGTCGGCGATATCGGTGACCTGAAACTCGTCGAAACACAACAGGGTAGCACCTTCGGCAACCTCATCGGCGACATTGATGATCGGATCACGAACGTTCGACTCGCGTGCGATGTGTATACCGGCCTGTACCTCTTGCATGAATGCATGGAAGTGAACACGGCGCCTCGGACGGACCGGGGCGTTCTCGAAGAACAGATCCATCAGCATCGACTTGCCGCGGCCAACGCCACCGTAAAGGTAAAGCCCCGTCAGCGTGATCACCTTCTGAGGCGATCCCTTCACCCAGCCGAACCAGCCCCGCTGGACCTGCTTGCCCTCCGACGGATCGTATCCCTGCAGGCGCATGTGCAGCAGTTGCAGCTTCTCGACCGCAGCACGCTGTTCCGGGTCCGGGTTTAGTTCACCCAGGCGGATCAGCTCCCGATAACGTGGCATTGGGCCGGTTTGCATGTCCGGTCATTCCTTCCCTCGATGTCGGACGCTTACACCATTTTGGTGAACGTGTTCATCACCAGGATTGCTTTGACAGGCGCGGTCCATTGTTGCATCGCAGAGGTCCTTGCTTGGGAGATGTCGCATGCGTGGATTGTCGAATTCGACCATCATCATCTTGGCCGGTTCGGTGGTCCTGACGCTCAGCTTTGGGATCCGCAGCGTCTTTGGCGTAATGCTGGATCCGATCTCCGAAACGTTTGGGTGGCCGCGCGAAACTTTCTCGCTTTCGATTGCGATCTCGAACATCGTTTGGGGTGCTGCCCAACCGATCTTTGGCTGGATCGCCGATCGCTATGGCGACCGTAGAGCGATCTGGCTGGGTTTCGCGTGCTATCTGGCCGGAATGATCGTCACGGTCTTCGCGCAATCGCCGATGATGATGCACGCAGGCACCGGGTTCCTGGTCGGAATGGGCGTGTCTGGTACGGCGTTCGGCTTGATCCTGTCGGTGGTCGGGCGTTCGACGCCCGAGGAGAAACGCAGCCAAGCACTGGCTCTAACGGCGGCCCTTGGGTCACTGGGGCAGATGATTTTACCCGCGCTCAGCGGCTGGTTGGTCGAAGCCTATGGTTGGCAGACCACGCTGATCTTCATGACCATAGCTCTCGCGCCGATGGTGTTCTGCATTCCGTTTCTGAAGGCTGATATCCCGCTGTCGAACGCGTCCGAGAGCGACCATCTGAAAACCGGCGCACTGCTTGCGCGCGCCTTTGGTCATCCGTCGTACATGTTGCTGACGATGGGCTTCTTCGTGTGTGGCTTCCACGTGGCGTTCATGTCGGCACACCTGCCGGCCTTCGTCGCCGAGATGTGTGCGACACCTGAAGGACCTGCGACGGAACTGGGCGCTATCAGCCTCTCGATCGTTGGCTTCGCGAACTTCGTTGGAACGCTGATCGTTGGGCAGCTTGGCGCGCGCTTGCCTAAACCCTGGATCTTGTCGGCGATCTACGCCCTGCGCGCCGTAGTAATTCTGGTCTTCATTTCCTTCCCGATCACGCCCGTGACAGTCGTCATCTTCTCGGTCGCTATCGGCCTGCTATGGCTGACGACGGTGCCGCTGACGACCGGGCTTGTCGCGACCATGTTCGGGCCGAAGCACATGGCAACCCTTTATGGCTTCGTATTCCTCAGCCATCAGGTCGGCAGCTTCATCGGTATCTACCTGGGTGGCCGTGTTTATGATCTCTACGGCAATTACGACCTGATCTGGTATGCCAGCATCGTCCTTGGCGTGTTCTCCGCCATCGTGCATCTGCCGGTCAGGGATCGGGCATGGAGCGCCGCGCCAGCCTGAGCTAGCCCGGCCGCGCACTGTCGCACCATTGTGACGAATTCGGTATAGTTGACCCTTGATGGTGACGGTGCCATTTCTCGATGGGCGTGGACGAGGGCCAGCATGGCGAAGAAAAGTAACAAGCTGGCGGTGGCAATCCTCGCGGGCCTCGGGATCCTCGGGGCGATCGTGTTTTCTCAGATCCCGGCTGGGCCAAAAGCGTCTTTGGCGATTGTGTCAGGGTCTGAAAACAAGGCGTTGGAACCGATCGTGATGGAGTGGGCTGCGGACAACGGGGTCGATGTCTCGATGTCCTATCTTGGTTCGGTGGACATCAGTCGCGAGCTGGGTCAGGGCACCGCGACGGTCTATGATGCGATTTGGCCTGCGCATTCCTTGTGGATCGAGCTTGGCGATTCACAGAAAGTCACGAAGCACCGCGAGTCGATCCTGCGCTCTCCAGTCGTGCTGGGTTTGCGCAAGTCGATCGCACAGCGTCTTGGATGGGTCGGTCGCGATGACATCACACTGGACGATATTCAGGCAGCCGCCAGGGACGGGGAGTTTCGGCTGTCTATGACCTCGGCCACCCAGTCGAACTCGGGCGCTTCGGCCTATTTCGGTTTCCTGTACGCGCGCGCCGGTGAACCGGATGTTCTGACATCCGATCACTTGAATGATCCCCAGGTCCGCTCGGACGTGTCCGACCTGCTGCGTCTGGTCGACCGCTCTTCTGGCTCTTCGGGTTGGTTGAAGGACAGCGTGGTCGAGAACCCGGCGGCATTCGACGGCATGATAAACTACGAAGCTCTGATCATCGAGGCGAACCAGCTTCTGAAGCGGACGGGTGGCGAACCGCTCTACGTAGTTTATCCTGCATCCGGCATGGCTGTTGCGGACAGCCCGCTGGCCTATGTATCGAAGGGAGATGGTGCGAAAGAAGAGGCGTTCCTTGCTTTGCAGCAGCACCTGCTCTCGAGCGACGTGCAAGAGCAGCTCCTTGCACTCGGACGGCGCGCTGGATTGATCGGGCTCGCGGGAGGTGGCAGCCAGGATGTGTGGAATCCGGATTGGGGTATCGATCTCGACCGCGCAATAGCACCGATCCCGCCGCCCACGAGCGCGGTAATCCGCGAAGCGCTGACACTCTACCAGACCGAGCTGAGAAAACCCTCGTTGACCGTCTGGGTGCTGGACGTCTCCGGATCGATGGAGGGGGATCCGATCTCTCAATTGAAGCAGGCGATGCGCCTATTGCTGGACCCCGAAGCCGCCGCCCTGAACCTGCTCCAGCCGTCTTCCAAGGACGTGACGATTGTGATCCCCTTCAACGGCCGGGTCGAGCAACGTTGGATGATTGAAGGTAATGACCCGGCGCAACTTGCAACTTTGCAGCGCAACGTCGATCGTCTGCAAGCGGGCGGCGGGACCGATCTTTACTTTGCTCTGGGCCAAGCGCTCGAGATGCTGGATGGTTATCACCGGCAAGGCACGCTCTTTGACCATCTTCCGGCGATCATCGCCATGACCGATGGCGCATCGGACGAGACCAACAAGACCCCGTTGCGCGAATACATCGACAGTCTCGCATTCGGCCGGGACATTCCGATCCATTCTATCGCGTTTGGACAGGCTGACGAGACGCAGCTGCGCGAGCTTAGCGACGCGTCGATCGGGCGGATGTTCAAGGCCAAGGGCGATCTCGCGAATGCGCTCCGCAAGGCCAAGGGCTACAACTGATGCAGTTGCCGGAAGCGGCTCGTCAGATCGCCGCGGGGATCGCGGCAGCGCTCGTCTTTCTGGGACTGTTCTTCGGGTTGCAATTGGTTTGGTGGATTGCACTTGTTGGTGCGGTCGGTGTTTTTGCCGCAGCCTTACTCATCATCGACCGCAAGCCAGAGGCCACAGAAGAGATGGTCGTCGACGGCGTGTCGCGCGCCGAATTGACGGGTGCGATCAATGCGATCACCGAAGCCTCGAAACGGATGCGCCAGATCGCGCTGTCGGCCAGTGGAGATGACAAAACCGAATTCCAGAGGATGGCGTCTCTGTTTGAAGCGATCCGCGGCCACCACATCAAGGACCCGCGCGATTACCGTCACACCCGGCGGTTCATCCGGCACGATCTGCCCCGAATTGTCGACACGGCCGAGCGGTACGTGGAGTTGAACAAGAAGGCGACTGGCGGCAATCGGGACCGCGTCCAATCCCTGGGCGACCGGATTCGCAGCTTTACGCCGGTTCTGGAGAAGATCGATCAGGCCTGTCTCGAGAATGACTTCATGGCGCTGGAAGTGCAGGTAGAAGTGCTGGGCGACCAGTTGGAAAGCCGCTGAGTCGGCAAGGAGTTCGTGATGAAGAAATCGCTGATCGGCATCATTATCCTTGGCGTGGTTGCCGTCGGAGCCGTCGTTGCGACCCAGATCGACTTTGGCGCGATTCAGCGCGCGGCCCCCGTCAGTCGCGATCCGATAAATCTGTCGATCTTTTATGGTGGTGAGAAACGGGCACTGCTTTCGAACCCGAAAGTCGTCGAGATAATCGAGGGTCGCTACAAGATCGACCTTGATGCCAGGAAGGCAGGCTCTGTCGAAATGGCGACGACTTTGGATACGACGGGTAAGGCGTGTATCTGGCCATCAAATATGGTGGCTGTTGAGCTGGCGCGGAATTCCGGCAAGCCGGTCAAAGGTGATGAAACCATCTTCAATTCCCCGATCGTCTTCTACGCTTGGGCTGACGTGGCCGATGCCCTCGCGTCGAGAGGCGTGGTTGAGAAACGCGACAACGGTTTGCTGGCGGCCGATGTATCGAAGATCGGTGGCCTGATCCGCGAGGGTGCGCGCTGGAAAGACGATTTGGGGCTGAATGTGTATGGTCCGTTCAAGGTTTTCTCGACACATCCGGCCAAATCGAACTCCGGCAACATCTGGGCCGGGCTGCTCGCAACCGTGCTCAATGGCGGCACCACCCCGACCGAGGATGATCTTCCGAACCTGCTGCCGAAGGTCACTCAATACTTTGATGCGATGGGGCACATGGAAGCCTCGTCTGGTGACATCTTCGAGAACTTCCTGAAGCAGGGTATGGGCGCGCGGCCGATCATCGTTGGCTACGAGAACCAGATGATCGAGTTCCTGATCGAGAACGCGCAATATGCAGATCTGATCCGCGACAAGATCCGCGTGATCTATCCCGAGCCTACCATCTTTGCCTCGCACCCACTGATTTCGTTGACTGATGGGTGCAAGCGGCTGGCCGAGGCGTTGCAAGATTCGGACGTGCAGGAGATCGCCTGGGTTGAGCACGGGTTCCGGACCGGACTGTTGGGCGTCGAGAATGATCCCGCGGCAATCACGGTCGCCAAATTGCCCGAGCGCGTAGATCTGGTGATTCCAATGCCAGCAGCCCCGGTCGTCACGGCAGTGATCAACGCAGTGCGATAAGGTCAGATACTACAGATTTTTCCTGCAAAAACGCTTCGTGCGCGGAAATCGTCGCTTCCAAGCGCCGGACCGGCGTTATTTTCCTGACATTCGTACTTTTTTGTCGCAGGTTGAGTTTGGCCTCGGCGTTCTTCCTAGGCTGGTTGTGGAAAGGTCGCCGGTGGCCCCGCAGCGAAAGCGAGCCCGAGAACGGGCCACCCGGCAAAGGGCCTAGCGACGGCCCAGGAGGAGGAAAGCATGACCCCTGTGTGTTTTGCCTGCCCATGCCCGTGCGCGGGCGGGGAGGTTTCATGAGCAGTTTAGATCCGGATGTTGCCGACGACGGTAACCGCAACGAAATTGAAACAGACTACGAGCTTGGCTCCCACAATATCCGGCCTTTTGGCCTCGATATCCACAATCCGGTTTTCCTTGTCTCCAGCCTTGTGATCATCGTCTTTGTGCTGTTGTCACTGGCCAACCAGGAAGCATCTGCCGAGTTCTTCGGTTGGTTGAGCCCATGGCTAACCAGCGAGTTTGACTGGTTCCTCGTGCTCTCGGTCGACGCAATCACGCTGTTCTGCCTGGCTCTGATCGTGCTGCCTGTCGGTGGCGTCCGGATCGGCGGCAAGGATGCGAAGCCGGACTACTCCTATGCCGGTTGGGTCGCGATGATGTTCGCAGCCGGCATTGGCATTGGCCTGCTGTTCTTCGGCGTGCTCGAGCCTGTGTACTACAACTTCTCGGAAGGCGGGAACGCGCGTCCGCTGAACATCGATACGTCGATTCCGGGGAACGAGTACATCGGCATCGTAGGCACCATTCACCACTGGGGACTGGAAGGTTGGGCGGTTTACGCGCTGGTCGGTCTGACGCTCGCGATCTTCTGCTACAACAAGGGCTTGCCGCTGACCTTGCGGTCCGCGTTCTATCCCCTGCTGGGCGAGCGGATCTGGGGTTGGCCGGGGCACTGTATCGATATCCTTGCGGTCTTCGCGACGCTGTTCGGTCTGACGACGTCTCTGGGACTTGGGGCACAACAGGTTGCTGCAGGTCTTTATGAGGTGTTCGGGATCGAACCGTCGAACACCGTCACGGTTGTGCTGATCATAGCGCTCACCGCTATCGCGCTGGGGTCGGTCCTGATGGGCATGGATAAGGGCGTGAAACGTCTCAGCGAGATCAACATGGTCATGGCTGTGGCCCTGTTCTTCTTTGTGATCTTCGCAACCGGCGTCGTCGATGCGATCACCCGCTACTTCAGCGTCATGACCGACTACGTGATGCTGTTGCCAGCCCTTTCGAATCCGTTTGGACGGGAAGACACCAGCTTCTTCCACGGCTGGACGACGTTCTACTGGGCCTGGTGGATTGCCTGGTCGCCGTTCGTTGGCATGTTCATCGCACGCATCTCGAAGGGCCGCACGGTTCGCGAGTTCATCCTCTGTGCCTTGATCGCGCCGACCCTTGTGTGCGCGCTCTGGATGTCGACCTTCGGCGGTGCCGCAATCGACATGCTCAACGCAGGTGGTGCCGAGGGTGTCAAGGCGACCGTGATCGACAGCTACAAGCCTGAAGGCGCGCTGTTCGGGTTCCTCAAGGAACTGCCGCTTTACGGCATCATAGCTCCGATCTCGCTGGTGCTGATCATCATCTTCTTCGTCACGTCCTCGGATTCGGGGTCGCTGGTGATCGACACGATCACCGCTGGCGGCAAGATGGACGCTCCGGTCGTGCAGCGGGTCTTCTGGTGCACGTTGGAAGGACTGGTCGCTATTGCGCTCTTGTTGGGTGGCGGTCGCGCGGCCTTGCAAGGGGCGGCGGGCTCGACCGGCATCCCGGTCACGCTGGTCGTTCTGACGATGTGCTACTGCGGCTACGTTGCTCTTAGGACAGAGCCACGCTGACGACACGCTTGACCAAAGAGAGAAGAGCCCGCCATCGTGCGGGCTCTTTTCGTTTTGGGGGGCGACAATGACCGACAGCATGTTTCACGAAGGCCACCGCGCCTTGCAGGATCACTTCGATGGGCGCCGTGTTGCCGATGCATTGGAGAAGCACCGCCGCTTGGCCGAACTCGGTCCAGAACAACGAGAGCTGATCGAAGACTCCGCGTTCTTCTTTCTGGCGACGGCCCATGGCGGCAGCGTCGATTGTTCCTTCAAAGGCGGGCCACCGGGATTTGTCCGGGTCACTGGGCAGACAACGCTGGAATGGCCGGATTTCGACGGCAACTCGATGTATCGCAGCGTCGGCAACATCGCTGAAAGTCCGAACGTTGGACTGCTGTTCATACGCTTCGACGGCTCCTCTCACCGGCTGCGGGTCAATGGGCCGGCGCGCCTGGACTTCGATGATCCTGCCTTGGCAAGGTGGCCCGGCGCCAAGGTGATGGTACGTCTCGAAGCCCGCGAGATCTTCCCCAATTGTCCACGGTACATACCCGATCTCGCCAGCGACAAACCGTCGGAATTCCTGCCGCAAACAGGCAAGCCGGTGCCGAAGCCACCATGGAAAGACCGCGACTATATCCGCGAGATTTTACCGGGCGGCGACCCGCACAAGGAGTGAACCCATGCACTTCGGCCTGACCGACGAACAGGAGATGATCGTCTCGACTGTCCGCAGCTTCGTCGAGAACGAGATCTATCCTCACGAGGACGAGGTCGAACGCACTGGCGAAGTGCCGCCGCAGGTCGCCGAGCGTATCAAACAGAAGACGATCGACCTGGGATTCTATGCCTGCAATTTCCCGGAAAGCGTCGGCGGGGCCGGTCTGTCGCACGTGGAGTTCGCGTTGGTTGAGCGGGAGTTGGGCCGGGGCTCGATGGCGCTGAACCATTTTTTTGGCCGCCCGCAGAATATCCTGATGGCCTGCGAGGGCGAACAGGTCGAGCGCTATCTGCTGCCAGCCGTGCGCGGCGAGAAGATGGACGCGCTGGCGATGACCGAGCCAGATGCCGGTTCGGATGTGCGCGGTATGAAGTGTACCGCAGTGCGCGGTGGCCCGAATGCCGATGGCGACTGGATCGTCAATGGCACCAAGCACTTCATCTCGGGCGCGGAGCACGCGGACTTCGTCATCGTCTTCATCGCCACGGGCGAGGACGACACGCCCAAGGGGCCGAAGAAGCGGATCACGGCGTTCCTGGTCGATCGCGGCCACCCGGGGTTCGAGATTGCCGAGGGCTACAGTTCCGTCTCCCACAAGGGATACAAGAACATGATCCTTCGGTTCGAAGACTGTCGACTGCCGGATGCGCAGGTGCTGGGTGAGGTCGATGGCGGCTTCGCTGTGATGAACGAATGGCTTTATGCCACGCGGATCACCGTTGCCACCATGTCCGTGGGACGCGCGCGCCGGGCATTCGACTATGCGCTGAACTATGCCGCCGAGCGCAAACAGTTCGGGCAGCAGATTGGCAAGTTCCAGGGTGTCAGCTTCCAACTCGCCGACATGATCACAGAGATTGATGCGGCGGATTACCTGACGTTGGCCTCGGCCTGGCGCCTGGATCAGGGCCTTCCGGCGAACCGCGAGATCGCGTCTGCCAAGGTGTATGCGTCCGAGATGCTGGCCCGCGTGACCGATGCTGCAATCCAGATCCATGGCGGCATGGGCCTGATGGACGACCTTCCGCTTGCGCGCTTCTGGCGCGATGCACGGGTCGAGCGTATCTGGGATGGCACGTCGGAGATCCAGCGGCATATCATCAGCCGCGATTTATTGCGGCCGTTAGGGGCATGATCCACTGACTCGGGCTGTTTGTCCGTTTGCTAACAACGGATGAGTGCGTCGCTTCTCAATTAATTGGGTAGCGTGTGCAGATCTCATCGCACTTCGGGCCATGTAATCCGTTTGCAGCACGAACAGAGTGCAAGGTGAAACCTCTGGTTATGCCTGTTGCCGCGATAGGCCTATCGGCCTGCGTATGCTTTCAGCACAAACCTCAGACGTGGCATGACGGGCGAGTTCACAACGCTACACTCGGCCCTGGAGGATGCGTCGATATCCATGCGCGTGCGATATCGCACCTGCGGGTGATCCATGCATCCTCGTGCGAACTGATGTAGTCGAGGATCCGCCACAACGCGCCGATCCGTCCCAGACGCCCGATCAGACGCGAGTGCAGGCCAATGGTTAGCATGGTGCCGCCTTCAGCCCGAAGCACGTCGAAACTGTCCTTGATGTAGGTGAAAAACTGCTCGCCGGTTTCATAACCGGCACCGCGCGAAGCGGCTGTCGTTTGTGTCCAGCGAGTACGGCAGGACCAGCAGAGGACGTGAGAATTCCGTCGACCAGTAAGGCCGTTCGTCGTCGTAGGCGTCCGAATCGTAGAGAAACCCGGCCTCGGTCACCAGCCGCCGCGTGTTGAGCGACGGTAGACCGGCATAGTATCCGAGTGGCCTTTCTCCGGTTAGTCGCACGACCTGAGCCACGGATCGTGAGATGTGATCGCGCTCCTCTGCTTCGGTCAACGTTGCGTAGTCGATCCAACGCCAACCGTGGCACTGGATATCGAACCCAGCGTGGATCATGGCGGCCAGCGGGTCAGGCACCTGCTCCCCCGCCAATCCGACAAGGTTGATCGTGGCGGGCAGGCCCCGGTCGGTGAACGCTTTCAGCAAGCGCCAATACCCGATGCGCGATCCGAAATTGTAGGACGATTCGATATTGAGATCGCGACCACCCAGGCGCCGGTCGACAATGCCGTCCGAGATGCGGTTCTCGGACCCGTCATCACCGTTCAGAATGCAGCGTTCGCCGCCTTCCTCGTATTTGATGCAGAAGTTGACCGCGATGCGCTTGCCCTCGGGCCTGTGGGCACCGTAGCCGATCATGTCGCGGGTCGGGCTGTCTATCATCTCGTCCTCGTGCAGGTCTCGGGTCGCTCACGCTACCGGGGGTCGGCGTGTTGTCCAACGATCTGATAGTGAAATGGAGCGAGATCGAAGCCAAATGTCGGATTTGGTGCAGCGCGCGCTGCGATTGGCCGACATGGTCCCGGCGATAGTGTTTTCTCTGGATGCTTCATGCCCGATCTATCCCGCCTTCTGCGGCCAAAATCGATCGCCGTTATTGGCGGCGGCTGGGGCGTGGCCGTGATCGAGCAGTGCTTGAAGATGGGATTTCCGGGCGATGTCTGGCCGGTGCATCCAAATCGCGACGAGATCCATGGACTACCTTGCATTCCCCGTATCGAAGATCTGCCGGACGCACCGGACGCGACCTTCATCGGGATCAATCGCCATCTGACCATCGAAGCGGTTGCTGCCTTGTCGTCGATTGGTGCGGGTGGAGCGACGTGCTTTGCATCCGGATTTGCCGAGGCCGAGGACGACCGCGCAGCGGGCAACGATCTTCAGGCGCAGTTGATCGCAGCGGCGGGCGACATGCCTGTGCTTGGGCCGAACTGCTATGGGTTTATCAATTATCTAGACGGAGCATTGCTCTGGCCAGATCAGCACGGCGGGAAACAGGTTGAGACAGGCGTCGCGATCCTTGCACAATCGTCGAATATTCTGATCAATCTAACGATGCAGCAACGCGCGCTGCCAATGGCTTATTGTCTGACGGCTGGGAACCAGGCGCAGATCGGGCTAGAGGACTTGGCGTTGGCGGCGCTCGAGGATGAGCGTGTCACGGCATTAGGAATGCATATCGAGGGCATTCGTGATCTCCGCGCATTCGAGGCAATGGCGGTGCGCGCACGGGAATTGCGCAAGCCGGTTGTCGCCTTGAAGGTCGGCAGATCCGAACAAGCTCAAGCTGCCACCATATCGCACACGGCATCGTTGGCCGGTGGTGACGCGGCATCGCGCGCGTTCTTGAAGCGACTCGGCATCGTACAAGTCGATGGGCTTGCGCAGTTTCTCGAAACGCTCAAGTTGCTGCATGTCCAGGGGCCGATGCCGGGTCGAAAAATCGTTTCGCTTTCCTGCTCGGGCGGCGAGGCCAGCCTGATCGCTGACCTCGCGCTGTCGCATGATGTCGACCTTCCCCCGTTGGCACCTGAACAGCGCGACGCGGTCAAGGCAACGCTGTCAGATCTTGTAACGGTTACGAATCCGATCGATTATCACACCTTCATCTGGAACGACGTGCCACGGATGACGGCGACATATGCCGCGATGATGCGTGGACCGCAGGACGCGACGATGCTGATCGTGGATTTTCCGCGAGAGGACCGGACGGATGCGGAGAACTGGCGTTGTGCCGAGCAGGCAGTCACCGCAGCCGCCGACACAACTGGCGCGCGCACCATAGTTGCGGCATCTCTGCCTGAGAACCTGACGGAGGAGCGTGCTGAGCGCCTGATGGAGCACTCAATTGCGCCCATGATGGGGTTGGAAGAGTGCCTTTCTGCTGTGGTTTTGGCAGCAGACCTCGGCGAGGCTTGGCGGAACGCGCCGCCCGCTCCGGTCGCTTCTTCATCGCCGCGAGATAGCGACCTGCGCACGCTGACGGAGTTTGAGGCAAAGAACCTTCTAGCTGGCTACGGGCTGCGTATCCCATTCAGCGCCGTCGCGGCGACCCCCGCAGAAGCTGGTGCGATTGCAGGGCGATGGGAGAATTCCGTCGCGTTGAAGGGGCAGGGCTTTGCGCACAAAACCGAGGCGGGCGCGGTCCGTCTCGGTCTCCGGGGCGCCGCCGACGTTGAAGCCGCGGCGCGCGACATGAGGGGTGCGACTGGTTTTCTGGTCGAGGAAATGATCACCGACACCGTCGCTGAACTGATCGTCGGCGTCGTGCGCGACCCGGTATACGGCTTTGCTCTAACCATTGGGTCGGGCGGTATCCTGACCGAACTACTCTCCGACAGCGCGACGCTGCTGATCCCGGCGTCCCGAGAGAACGTCCGTTCTGCGATCTCCGGGCTGCGGATCAATGCGCTGTTGTCTGGCTACCGTGGCAAAAAAGCTGCTGATCTGGACGCGGTTCTGGATGCGGGCGAAGCCGTCCAGCGCTTCGTCATCGATCATGCGGATCGATTGGACGAACTGGACATCAATCCATTGATGGCAATGCCCGAGGGCGCCATCGTGGCCGATGCACTAATCCGAATGCGCGATTAGCTCGAGGATGTCCGCCATCGTGCGGTCGCTTTGTCGTCGGCCTCACGCGCATCGACCCAGGCGGCGCCGTGACTTCCGGCTTCTTTTTTCCAGAACGGCGCCGTGGTCTTCAGATAGTCCATCAGGAAGGCTGCGGCCTCGAAGGCTGCTTCGCGGTGCCGGGATGCAGCGATCACGAGAACGAGGCGGGCACCGGGTGCCAGCGGACCAAAGCGGTGAATCACCCGCACGCCGTTCAGCGGCCAGCGGGCTCGCGCTTGATCGATGATTTCTTCCAGCGCACGTTCGGTCATGCCGGGGTAGTGCTCCAACTCCATCGTCTGGATCGCTCCGGCATGGGTCATCTCGCGCACGAGTCCTGAGAACGTCACGACCGCGCCGATATCGCGATCCGGAGCAGTTAGAGCCTCGATCTCGGCGGCAATGTCGAAATCCTCGGTTTGGACAGAGACGGACATCACCCACCCGTCATTGGCGGAAAGAACGCGACTTCACGTGCGCCCTCCAACGGGTGATCAAGCTCCACCATCTGTTGATCCACCGCGACGCGGATGGCCGAGATGTCGTCGAACGCCATAGCGTGGCCGTCGCCACGGGTTTTGAGTTCCGTGATCAGATCGGCAGGCGTCGCGGCCTGAGTTTCGATCTCTTCCGAGGCTTCTCCCACGCGCTCTCGCAACCAAGAGAAGTAGAGGATCTGCATCAGGTCGCCTCCCGTTCGTGCAAGTGTCGTATCGCCTTTGAGAAATAGTCCCACCCGGTGGCGAAGGTAAGTCCCGCCGCAACCCAAAGCATCCCAAGGCCCAGCCAAAAAAGAACCATCAGCTCTGTTGCGAAGAACAATAGCACCGTACCGATTGCCACCATCTGTGCAGTAGTCTTCAACTTCGCCGCCAGCGTGACCCTGAGTTTGATGGATCCAAGATATTCCCGGACACCCGAAATCAGGATTTCGCGAGACCAGATTACGGCGCACGGTACGACAAGCCAGAACGTGAGGCCACCAAGGGCGAGTATCACGGCGAGTGCGATCACGACCATCGCCTTGTCAGCAATCGGGTCTAGCATCTTCCCAAGCTCGCTGACCTGATCCAGCTTCCGCGCCAACCATCCATCGAAGAAGTCCGTCGCAGCAGCGCCAATGAAGATCCAGAACGCCAGCCAGTCGGCCAGAGGCCGTTCAAACACCACGAAGACTAGCGCCACGCAGGGTGCTGCAATCAGACGCCCGAAGGTGAGAATGTTTGGGATGGTCCAGATCATTTCGGCTCCGAGCTGTCCCGGGCCTGACCCGGGACCTCTACCTCGCGCCCCTATGATCCCCGGTCAAGCCCGGGGCACCATCGTGGTTCACCGTTCTCCGTGGAAAAACGCATAGATCGTCTCTGCCATGTTGGCGGACACACCGTCCACGTTCTTCAGATCGGACAGCCCGGCCCGGGACACGGCCTTGGCCGACCCGAAGTGTGCGAGCAGCGCGCGCTTACGCGTGGGGCCGATCCCGGGGATCTCGTCAAGCGGCGTTGCACCGACAGCCTTCGCGCGCTTCTGCCGATGGGCACCGATGGCGAACCGGTGCGCCTCGTCCCGCATCCGCTGCACGAAATACAGCGCGGGCGAGCGGAAGGGCAGGGCAAAGGGACGCCGACTTGGCGCATAAAACTCCTCCTTACCCGCGTCGCGGTCCGTGCCCTTGGCAACCCCGAACAGGGCGAGGTCTTCGACGCCCAACTCGCCCAGCACCTCCATCGAGGCCGAGACCTGTCCAGCACCGCCATCAATCAGCACCAAATCTGGCCACATGCCCTGAGAGCGATCCGGGTCTTCCTTTATCAGCCGGTTTAAGCGGCGGGTCAGCACCTCTTTTATCATGCCGAAATCATCGCCGGGGGTCAGGCTCTCCGATTTGATGTTGAACTTGCGATACTGCGATTTCTCGTATCCCTCTGGTCCGGCCACGATCATCGCGCCGACCGCGTGCGCTCCCTGGATGTGTGAGTTATCGTAAACCTCGATCCGCTGTGGCGGGGTTTCCAAGTCGAAAGCCTCGGCCAGGGCATCCAGCAGCTTCGTCTGTGTCGCGGACTCCGCCATCTTGCGGCTGAGTGCCGCGCGCGCGTTCTGAGCGGCGTGGGCCACGAGTTCGCGTTTCTCGCCGCGTTGGGGCACTGCGACCACCACGCGCCGCGCGGCAACGGTAGACAGGGCTTCGGCCAGAAGCTCGGCATTCTCGATCGCATTGGACAGCAGCAACATCCGGGCCGGTGGCCGTTCGGCATAGAACTGGCCGAGGAAGGCTTCGAGAATCTCGGCGTCCTCTATGTCCTGCGTGACGCGTGGAAAGTAGGCGCGGTTTCCCCAGTTCTGGTGACTTCGAAAGAAGAAGACCTGAACACAGGCCTGTCCGCCCTCACGGTGAAGTGCGAAAACGTCGGCCTCCGCCGTCACCTGCGGATTGATGCCCTGGTGTCCTTGAATCTGTGTCAACGCACGGATGCGGTCACGATAAACCGCGGCACGTTCGAATTCCATGTTCGCCGATGCGTTCGACATGCGGTCCGCCAGCTCCGTTTGTACGCGGGTCGAGCGGCCTTCGAGGAAGCGCATGGCATCCTCGACCAGTGCGTCGTACTCGTTTGTGGTGACTGCTCCAACACAGGGCGCGCAACATCGCTTGATCTGGTGCAGGAGGCACGGCCGCGTTCGGTTGGCGAAGACCGAGTCAGAACATGTGCGCAGCAAGAACGCCTTCTGCATCTGATTGAGGGTTCGGTTCACCGCACCCGCCGACGCGAAGGGGCCGAAGTACTTGCCTTGTTCGCGCCGGGCGCCCCGATGCTTGCGCATCAGTGGCCAATCGCCGGCCTCGATAAGAATGTGTGGAAAACTCTTGTCGTCGCGCAGAAGGACATTGAAGCGCGGTTTGAGTTGCTTGATCAGGTTCGACTCAAGCAGCAGCGCCTCCGTTTCGGTTTCAGTGGATATAAACTCCATCGACGCCGTCGCGGCGATCATCCGGGCGATCCGGTTCGTGTGTCCCCCGAACTTTGTGTAGGACGCGACGCGCTTCTTCAGAGAGCGGGCCTTACCAACGTAGAGTACAGAGGAATCTGCCGCCAGCATCCGGTAAACACCTGGACTGTCATCCAGCCTGGACACATAGCTGCGTATGACCTCTGGACCGGTCTGCGCAGAGACTGCCGCATTTTCAACCACGACCCGTTGATTCCCTACCCAGCTGCATCGGCATTCCACTGAATACAACCCTAAACATGTCCCCGCAAACTGTGGATAAGTCTGTAGGAAAACCTTGGCCGGGCCGGATTCTTCGTTGCATCTCAAGGTACGAATATAGATTGCTTAAAAAATAAGCATATTTATAAGCAATTGAAATCATTGGGAATAAAAGTGCCCGTTCCGCAAGTCTATGAAAATGCTACAGATTTTTGACACCGCAACGAATGTGCTGCCATCAGGTGGAAAAGTCCCAGGTTTGGACATGTGACTCCGAGGAATTGGAACTGTCACTCAATCATACCCTGCACGTCTGGCGTCTGCCAGATCAGATGCTGACCGCCATCGATTGCCAGCATTTGTCCCGTGAAAGCCTTGTTAGAAATTATGAAATTCATTGCGCTCACAATGTCTTCAGGGTCGGAACCTCGACCCAGAATGCAAGAACGTCTTTGCTGGGCATAGTGATCTTCGGACTGTCGTGTTGCGCGCAAGGTTGGTCCGGGGCCAATGCCCGCGATGCGCACATTCGGAGCCAGGGCTTGGGCGGCGGATCGCGTAAACGCGAGCAGTCCTGATTTCGCGACGAGATATGAGACAAAGAACGGTGTCGGCTTCCAGACACGCTGATCGATGATGTTGATCACGACCGCGCGGGCTACGGGTTCGCCGTTCGCATCCATTTCCGCCGATGGCGATTGCGCTGCAAAGGATTGGGTCAACATCATTGGCGCGCGCAGGTTCGAGTCCATCCCGGCCATCCAACTGGCGCCGGAAATCGATCCGATCTCGTCGTTCTTGAAGGTGGATGCATTGTTGATCAGCAGTTCAAGCGCTCCACCCAGCCTGGTTGCGGCCTGTGGCACCAATTGCTCGACAGCGTCGTGGTCGGCCAGATCAGACTGCAATGTGACAGCCGCGGCGCCAAGCTCACGGCACTCCGTAGCGGTTGCTGTCGCTGCTTCGGCGGATCCGTTGAAGTGGATGGCGATATCCCAGCCATTGGCGGCGAGATCGAGAACCATGGCCCGTCCCACACGCTGAGAACCGCCCGTGACGAGCGCGCGCCGTCGTCCAGCCATGTCAGTCTCCATCGATCAGAAAAATGCGATGTAGACGTAGATAACGTAGGCGCCCAGAAAGCAAAATCCGACGACGCGGCCGAGTGGTTTGCACAGCAGGACAAAGGGTACCAGGATTGCCGATGCGGCAATCATGACCCAAAGATCCCGAGATATGATCTCGGCCGGCACGCTGAGTGGTGCGACCATTGCCGCCGCGCCTATGATTGCAGTGGCATTGAATATGTTCGACCCGATCACATTGCCAATTGCCACATCTGCCTGGTTGCGCAGCGCCGCAACGACCGTGGTCGCGAGTTCGGGCAGCGATGTCCCGATTGCCACCAGGGTCAAGCCGATCACGGTCTCGGACACGCCGATTGATAGTGCGATCCCGCGTGCGCCGCTGACGAGGAAGTCTGCTCCGAGCGGCAAGCCGACGATGCCGACCAGCACGAGCACAGTGATCTTCCATTGCGGCATGTCGGGGTCAGCGTCCTCCAATTCCGCAAGTTCAGCCGCCTCATCGACGATCCCGGCTTCCGCCCGCGCGGCAAAGCCGAGGCGCAGCGAGTCCGCGATCATCACGAGCGACACGGCGATCAGTACCAAGCCGCCCCAGAAGGCGATCGTGCCGGAGAGAACCAGCGCGCTGAACAGAATTGTGGCGCCGATCATGAAATAGAGGTTGCGATGGGCATCCTGGCCGCAGGCGGCCAGCGGTGCGATCAACGCCGGCACACCTAGCACGAGAAAAACGTTCGCGATGTTGGAACCGACAACGTTGCCCAGGGCGATGCCCGGCGCACCTTCCAGTGCTGCCTTGATCCCGATCAGCAGTTCCGGCGCAGAGGTGCCGATCGCCACGATGGTCGCACTGACGATAATGGCCGGAATTCCGAATTTGAGGCTGAGTGCGACCGCTCCACGGACCAGAGAGTCTCCCGCACCCACAAGGACGGCGAGACCAAAAATGAGATAGAATAGGTCCATAGGGGTCCGTTCTTGCGATTGCCCGACAGTCGGGTTCGTCAGCGACGTGCGAAAAGTGCGTGTTACTTAAACTTCGTGACCGCAATCACAAGAGCGGTCTTGTGGAAGGTACATCCCGCATTTCGGGCAGGGCACCAGATCGCCGCCGTGTTTCGCACGCTTCGGTTGCGTCTTTGCTGAACTTCGTGCGCCGGATGTTCCGCGAACCCGGAAAAACAGCATCCAGATTGCTATAAGGATACCGATGACCGTTAGGATCTTCGTGATCATGGCAAGCTTTTCCCTAGTAGCATCAACGGCATCTGGGCCATAGATCGCCAGACTTTGGTCCCATGTAGCCTCGTATTGACGTTCGGATGTGTTGACGCAACCGCTAACGGCATTTTCGTTTTTGCGCGCAATGTGTATAAGCCAGCAACCTGACGAATTCTGATCGCCCTAGGCTGCAGGAACGCGCACTTATGAATGTCGTGAATGATGCCGAAGCGCTTGAAGTCCTGCTCGGAGAGCTGAAGCGGGAACACCGGGCTCTCGACGAGCAGATCGGTGGGTTGCAGCAGGGTGTTCTCTCTGATCCAATTACGTTGAGACGCCTGAAGAAGCGAAAGCTTCAGCTCAAGGATCAGATCACCAAGATTTCCGACCAACTCTATCCCGACATCATCGCCTAGCGCGCCCGCCTGCCGCGCTGGACAGGCCAACGCGGGTCACTATAGTGCCCGCCGTCCAGCGCAGCCGGGGAGGACGCATGGCACAACCTTTGGTCGGAGTGGTGATGGGCAGTCAGTCCGACTGGCCGACGTTGCAGGGGGCGGTCGAGGTTTTGGATGAACTTGGCGTGGCCAACGAGGTGAAGATTGTCTCGGCCCATCGCACGCCCGACAGGATGTTTGCCTATGCGGAAGCCGCTCAGGGCCGTGGTTTACGCGCCATTGTCGCGGGGGCCGGAGGCGCTGCGCACTTGCCTGGCATGTTGGCTGCGAAGACGATCGTCCCAGTATTGGGTGTCCCCGTAAAGGGCTGGGCGTTCGACGGGCTCGACAGTTTGCACTCGATCGTGCAAATGCCGCGCGGCATTCCTGTGGCGACTTTTGCGGTTGGACCTGCGGGTGCCATGAATGCTGGGCTCTTCGCCGCGGCGCTGCTGGCTACCACAGATACAGCCCTCGCACAGCGTTTGAGTGATTGGCGCGATGCGCGCACGGCCGCTGTAGCTGAGGAACCGACCCGTGACTGAAGTGCTGCCCCCGGGTGCAACGATCGGGCTCCTCGGTGGCGGACAACTTGGCCGGATGCTCGCAATCGCGGCGGCCCGTTTGGGTTTGAAAGTGCATGTCTTCGAACCGGGACACGAACCGCCTGCTGGAGACGTCGCGCTTAAGGTGACAACGGCGCCATACGAGGATGCGGACGCTGTACGTGCTTTCGCCGATGCGGTCGACATGGTCACCTACGAATTCGAGAATGTTCCGACGTCAGCTTTGGACCTGATCGAAAGCCGCGTACCCATCCGCCCGAACCGAAAGGCGTTGGCGACCAGCCAGGACCGGGCGGATGAAAAGACGTTTCTGCAAGGCCTGGGGATTGATGTGGCGCCGTGGGCGCCGGTCGATGACCGTACCGCGCTGGATGATGAGATCGCACGGATCGGCACGCCTGCGATCCTGAAGACGCGCCGCTTTGGTTATGACGGCAAGGGACAGTCCCGGCTCATGGCGCCCCAGGATGCGGACGCCGCCTGGCAGGCGGACAATACCGCGCCCTGCGTCCTGGAGGGAGTTGTGCCGTTCGAGCGCGAAATCTCGGTTATCGTTGCCAGAAGTCTCGATGGCCAGGTGGTGTGTTATGACCCAGCCGAGAACGTACACCGCAACGGAATTTTGCATACGTCTACTGTGAGTGATCAAGTCGCCCGACGGATAAAAGCCGATGCTGCACTGACGGCGGGACGCATTGTCAACGCACTCGACTATGTTGGCGTCATGGGCGTCGAGATGTTCGTGCTGCCCGGTGACCGACTTATCGTAAACGAGATCGCGCCGCGCGTTCACAATT
>JBHJIZ010000001.1:0-13281 GCA_050043005.1 Paracoccaceae bacterium | reverse complement strand
AGCAGGTAAGGATGAACTTGATCGTCTCGCTTTCGAGGTCTCCTGACAGCAGCACGATATCGCACGACGACCGCAGCTCACGGCGGTCTTAGACCGCGTTGAACCACGTCCAGAGATCTAGCCCCTTCGTCAGCCCACGCTTCAGAGTCGCCTGGCCATAGCTGATCTGACCCATCAGGTGGATCTGCCGCGTGTTGTTGCCGCCCTCGCGGATCGTCTGAGTGTCGATCGAAGCCTCGAGCCCAGTCACCTCCGAGAACGCGCCATCGCAGATCGGCCGCTGTTCACCATCGAGCAGCAGGCGGACCGCGAAATTGAGGGCAGAGAGTGGTTGCATCCGTTCACCCCTCCCTGATGCTGATCTGTTCCGGCCCGGTCTGGAGCAGCCGGACGTTGAGGAACTTGAAGGGCCGGGACGGCGCGACGCGCAACTCGATGGTCAGGCGTCCCAGATCCACCGCGTTGGCGGGATTGGCGCTTTCATCGGTGATGACGTTGAAGCTCTCAGCAGGCGTGTCCCCGGCAAAGCCGCCGCGCTGGTGGATGCGGGAAAGCAGGCCTTCAAAGCGGTTCTGGACAAAGGCCCGGAAGGCGGGGCTGTTCGGCTCGAACACGAAGGTATCCCCCTCGGTCCGTGCAAGTCGGCGGAGCAGGATCATCAACCGCCGCACGCTGAGCGGGCGTAACTCGTCGGTCAGCGACAAGGTCTCGCCGTTCTGGAACAGGAAGCCACGCGGGTCGCGCAGGCATGGATTGATTTGCTGTGCGATCAACCGAGCCGCCGCATCGCGCGGCAGCTCTGGATCCAACGCGACCGCGTCGAAGACCGGCTGGTTTGCCATCGAGATCCAGGCGCCTTCCTCAATGGTGCGTTTGGCCAACAATCCGGCAGCGGGGCCATCCGGCGGCAGAAAGCTGCCGGTCTCGCCAGAGATCACGGCGATCCAGGGATGGTAGAGCGCGGCAAAGCTCAGCGCGGCATCCTCGCCGAACCTCAGCGCCGGTACCAGAAAATCGCCTGCTGCGGCGCTGTCCTCGGCATCGGCGTCGAGTTGCGGGATCAGACGCTCGGCATGGCTGCGCACGTCCTGTTCGCGAAAGTGCCTTGGAAGAGACAGCAGCGCGACGGCGTCCCCGCGCGCACCTGCAAAGCGGATCAGGCCACGGTGGATCGCCGTGACGGTGCCCGGATCGAATGTGTCTTCGGGCTCGAGCACCAGCGACAGGCGCGATCCCGGCAGGATCGCCACGGTTTCCGACCACAGGCCAGGAGCGCCATCCCGGATCACGCGCACGCGGTAGTAGCGGACGCCTTCGAAGGCGGTGTCTGGTTCGAACTCTGTCGTGGTAGGGTCCGGGAGCTCGACCGTCTCGGCGCCCTTCATGGTTGGCGCATCGGCAACGACCAATTCAAACTCGTCGCCTGGGAGGCCGTTGATGGGATTCTCATGGCGCCAGGTCAGGCGCAGTGGATCGGCGGCTACCTCCATGATCAGGCTGGTGCGATCTGGATCAGGCTGCGCGCAGTCTCCGAATACCTCGTCTGGGATCAGGCTGAAGCGGGTGTTGGACCAGGGGCCAACCTCGCCCTCGCGTGCTGCACGCACACGAACAGCGATCGGCACGGGCCACTCCCGAGCGACCGGAATCGCTTCCGTGGTTTCGATGGTCTCGACCCGCGAGGCGCCATCGAAGGATCGGCCGTTCGCCCAATCGACCTGGTAGCGCATCGCTCCAGGGACCGCTGTCCACTCCAGATGAAGCCGCCCGAAAGGACCAGTCTCTGCGGGAAGAGGTGCAAGACGCGGTGCGCTGAGCGGCGGATCGAGATCGGGGATCCCGAAGCTCCAGTGCCGGTGAACTGCGTCCGGCACCGCAACCATCGAAACCTCGCTGACCGGTGCCAGCGCGTAGATGCCGCGCAGCGGTGGCACGGTGGCGGTTCCGGGTAACCCAGAAGCATCGAAACCTGACGCATATCGCGCCTCCATATTCGCGAGCAGTGCTTGCGTGGGCGAACCGGTTAGTTCCTGATCCAGAAACAGACCATCGCTGAACGTGGACAGTCCATTGATCTCCGCGTCCGAATCGATCGCGGCGTTTGCTGGCATAGCCGCGTCGCGCCGGATCTCGAGCGAGATGCCGAGCGGGTAGGTCAGGTCGGTATTTTCGGGACCCGCCATCGGAAAGCGCGGGGCGTTCGCATCGGTCAGGGCGCGTAACGCAGCCGGTGTCTTTTGCCGGGCGCGGCGGCCGCGCGCCGACGCAAACAGCACGTCGTCGGTCGGTAACGCTCCCCAAAAACGCGGGTGATCTGGCGCAAATCCCAGATCCTCTAGGATGTGTGAAACCCTGGCACCCTGCCATGCGACCAGATCCATCGCCAGACGATGCACTCGGTCCGGGATTGCCGGCGCGCCGCTCAGCGCGTCCTCCTGCGTGGTCAGATCCGCACCGTCCAATGCTTGCAGATCGCCGTTCTCAACCCCCAGCGGCGCGTTAGCTGGGCTGGCCGAGCCATCCAGCCAGAACCGGCGGCTACTGCGGATCAGCACGATCGCGCCAGAGACCACGACCTCGTCGATATAGGCCAGCAACAAAACGTCGTCCGCATCGAACGCGAGTTCTAGCAAATCCCCCGCGACGAGTGGCGTGCGGGTTGTTGCCAGCGGGATCGACAATGTGTCGTCGCTCAGGCTGACGTCGCCACCTGCGGGTGCCGGGAACAAGCGTTGGCGCCTCAGACGTGAGCCGAGCGCGAACTGCCGGGCCCAACTTCCGGGAGACCGTGCACGAGCCGTGGCGGATCCGCTTTCGGTGCGCACCCCAGGCACCTCGAAGTTCAGCGAGACCGCCTGATCCTCGTCTGCCACCCGCACGATCCAGGCTCGACGACCGCCATTGGCAAAGAATGCCTCGACAGCAGAGGCCAGCATCGCCCGCTGTTCGGTGTTGCGCTCGCTATCGAACGCCAGAACCGGCGCCATCCCAAAGATGTCGCGGAACCGGTTCAGATCGTCCACGGGTACTGGAACATGCAACGGTCCCGAACCTGCGAAGCCCACGAACCCGGCAATGTCCATACGCGGAAGCTCGTCCGAAAGATCGGGCGTTTCGGTCTCGAAGTAGACCCCCGGCAGACGTGCTTCTGGACGGATCATCGCTGTGCGCTCCGGATCAGCTCATTTCGATCCGGTGCGCGGCCAGCACCAGTTCCTCGACCGCAACGTCGGTGCCTTTGCCGTTCAGTGAGGGGCCGGTGTACTTGATCGGCCTCGCGCCGAGCAGCGTCCAGGTGAAGACGGTCGACTCTCGATCCTCGGATAGCAGGTCTATTTTCGCCGTTCGAAGCTGTTCCTGTGACCCGTCACGGACGAGACCGATCCACTCGTTGAGATCGACAAAGCCCATAAGCCCACGCTTCAGCGTGATGTCAGGTGTCTTGTAGGTCCCCGTGATCTTGATCGGCGAGTTCTCGTTCGAGTTGCCGGCCCGGTACTCGGCCACGTTGATCTCGAGGCCGAGGCCCGTGACCTCCTGGAAGCCCGCCTGGGCGGCGGTTCCATCGGAACCGTCGAACGAGACGAGAAAGTTGAAGGCGTTGTACGGGACGCCGGGACGTTCGATGGCCATCGCTCAGCCCTCCTCAGCTGCGCGCATCAACGGTCTTCTGACCGATGCGGAAGATGACAAATTCAGCCGGACGCAGCGGTGCGACACCGATCAGGCAGATCAGACGCCCGTTGTCCCGGTCGTTCTGGGTCATGGTCGTCTCGTCGCAGCGCACGAAATAGGCGTCCTCCGGCCTGCGTCCTGCCAGATGGCCCGAGACGAACTCGTTGTAGAGGAAGTCCTCGACGGTGCGTTGCAGATTGGCCCAGAGGCGCGGGCCGTTCGGCTCGAACACAGTCCACTGCGTGCCCTTGTCGATCGACTGCTCGAGGAACAGGAAGTATCGGCGCACATTGACGTATCGCCATTCTGGGTCCGACGAGACGGTGCGCCCGCCCCAGACCCGGAAGCCGCGTCCCTCGAAGAAACGCAGACAGTTGATGCCTTCGGGATTTAGCGCCTCCTGCTGGCGGCGGTTGATCAGGAATTCGAAGCCGAGTGCTGATCGTACGACCTCGTTCGCCGGTGCCTTGTGCACGCCCCGGTCATTGTCGGTTCGGGCGTAGATCCCGGTGACAAAGCCCGATGGCGGCAAGCTGAGTTCCTGTCCGGGGCCTTGCGCCAGCGGATCGGCGATGTTGACCCACGGGTAGTATAGCGCGGCGCGGGTTGAATCGATCTCGGCGCGTTGTGCGCGGATTTCGGCGGGAAGTTGGCCGGGTGCCGAATCCAATACGGCGATCCGGTACCGCATCCGCTCTGCATGGATGATCAGCGCCCGGCTGACCGCAGGTCCGAGACCGGTATCCGCAGTAGATCCGGGTGCCGCGACGATCGAGATGTCCTCGAGGTCTTCGAGCACGGCAAGGCCGCTCTTCGGCTCGTCCGCTTCGCCATCGTACTGGGCGATTGTCAGTGCTTCGCCGTCCGAGCCACCGGCAAGCATCACGGTGGCCATCACTTGCTCATCAGTGGGAAGATCGCCACCATCAACCACGGCTTGCAGCACCGACAGGATGGTTGCCTGATTTGCGGTGATCGGATCGTTGTTCATGAGACCGAGCATCGAGGTGCCGAGCTCTGATCCGTTCGTCGCTGGCGTGGTCATCACCAACGGGGTGAACAACAGGGTCGAGCGGCGTTCCGGTTCTGCGGCCAGAACCGTCGCCAACGACGACGGGTGCGCATGGTGGAAGGAAATGCCTTCCAGACCGATCTCGTCGGCGAACCGGCCGGGCGGCAGGATCAACAGATTGACAGTCAACACATGGACGTTCAGCACCTCGTCCAGTGCGACCGTCGTACCCGCAGCGCCGCCGTCGTCCTGACGCAAGCGGAACGATTCCCGTCCGAGGTCTTCGTCCGTGAAACGCTCGACCCAATAGACTTCCGGATCCGAGTCGGCAGGTGCGGCGGGTGTCGCAAGAACCGTGTCGAAGTTCTGAACCCCGCGCAGTTGCGGCGTGCCGTCGATTGTCACCAGCGTATTGCCGCTGAGCCGGAAGATCATCTGCAGGCGAATATCGCCCGCGACGCCGGGGTGCCTGGCGCGGAACGCAAAGCCCGGATCCGGCGCTGTGCCTTCGGGCGGCCAGAACGACGTGCCTTCGTCGTCTTCAGCGTCTTCTCCGGCATTGTATATGCGCGATACGTAAAGCCGCTTGCCGCCTTCATCGAAGTAGGATCGCACCGCGTGAGCGAGGAAATTGGTGCTGTCATCGCCGTCGAAGGTCAGGGGATCGAGCCCGCCATAGATGCGCTCGAAGTCCGAGAAACTGGTCAGCAGGGGCGGTTCGCCCTCGGTCGGGCCAAACCGGGTCGGTCCGACGAAGCCTGTGGTGCTGGTACTGACGCCCTCGATTGTTTTCTGGCGAAAGCTGACTTCCTCCACGAAAACGCCGGGCGCGAGATATTCGGGCATGTCGTCTTCTCCTGTGGTCCCTATGGCGACGGTGGTGCGGCCCCGATACGAAGCCGCGATTGCGAGTTGGTGGTGCGGGCGACCGCCTCGACACCGAATTGAAGCGTGATGGGGAGCGACGGGGCAGGTGTGCCGCCATCCTCCTGCGGGTCAGCCCATACATCGGCCGCCGGTTGCGACATGATCTCGGCAACATCGGGTAGGAGCAGGCCCGGAAGTGCGGGCAGGCCGGCCGGATCCCAGCGAACCTGTAAGTCGATCTGCCAGAACAGATCATCCAGCGTTGCCGTCATAGCTGGCGCGGCGGGCGGCGTTGACTGCGGGACACTGGGCACCGCTGGCCATGGCAGGAACACGGCAAAACGGCCCTCGGCATCCGCAATGCCGGACCAGATCGTGGCGTCCGGCGCGGTGACTTCGACGACGGCATGGGGGGCAGGTGCCCCTGTCGCGGCACTGATCAGCTCGCCACGCACGGCTGCCAGCCAGGTCGGGCGTCGTCGGTTCGGCGCGGGATACAGTTCGAATCCGGGGAGTGGCGGGTCGATCCCGGAATTCGGCCCGAGGAACAGCCCTCGGTAAGCCAGCGGCAGGTCCACTGCGAATGCAACGGGCAGAAAGCGCTCCTCGCGATCCATGACGCTGACCACGAAGCGCCTTGGCGGGGTCGGGACCGTGGCGGGATCGTCCGCAGTCTCGAAATCGCGAAGCCCGGGCAGGCCGGACACGTGGTAGATACCGGACCCAGAGCGGCGTGCAAAGACTGGCCGTGGCGGCACTTGTGCCTCGGGCCACGCGCCGACGATCAGCCCATCGGTGACTTCCTTGTCCAGCGTGGAGTCCCAGAAACGGATGCCGAGGGGTGTGAAGGAACTGATCCGCTCGAGAACGTTGACCGGCATCATCCGCTACCCCGTGAACGCTTCGGGTGCGCGGAAGACACCGGCGTCCTGATCGCGCTGCTGAACAGGTTCGCCGCCGCCATCGCGCAGACGTTGCGTCGACTCGATCATCACGTTTCGCGCCACATAAGGCACCGAGAGCTGGTACTGATTCAGACCCAGAACCTCCCAAATGCGCAGCAGATCCTCGTTCGAAAGCTCGGAGAGGCTGAAATCGACCACCTCATCGCTGCGGAATGATCCGGGGACCGCGGCATTCAGTACGCCCGAGGTCAGAAGCGGTGTGTCTTCGAGCACCCGCATCGCCCATCCGGCAATCGAATGCTGCATGCTGGCGTCAGTGCCCCAGAAGGTTATCAGGTAATGCAGATCGACTGGCAGACGGGTCTGCAGCCTTTGGCCCTGAAGGTTCAAGCGACCGGCCGGAATGCGATGCGAGCCGTTCTGGATGACCCGGTACAAGAACAGCGATGCGCCTGCGGTGATCTGGTTGGTTCCGAAGTCGCCCGACGTAATCACCCGAAAATCGAGGACTGCCCCGAAATCTGTCGGGTCATGGCTGCCGCGCAGCAGATTGGCGACCGCCTCGCCCACTGCCTGAATTGCACGGCTGTCAGCCATTCGCGCACATTTTGGCGGAACGAGTTGACTTCAGGTCTGCACAAATCGGCATGCGCCCCCCAGCTTGGTGCCGTCAGACAAGAACTCCGGCAGCAAAGGACAGGTTGCAAACGCCGTGCCAGTGTGGCTGGTTCCCAAAGGTTTTATTGTTTACAGTGACTTATGGAGATAACGTCTTTGCGCGTTGATCCGTCTGGGTCATTGGCCACCCGACAACCGAGTCCTTTCCGACCCGGCCCGGGTCGCAGACGACCCGGTAAGCCCGCCGGTACGTGTTATCGCAATCCGTGACGTTTGAGCAGTTTGCCCAACGTTCGCCGTTCGGTTCCCGCCAAGCTCGCTGCGCGGGTAACGTTCCCGGCGGTCGCATCCAGTAATCGCGTCAGGTATCCCCGCTCAAACGTCTCGATTGCCTGAGCCTTGGCAGCATGAAAGCCAGGAATGCCGCCCTTGCAGGGCGCATCGCTTGGGGCTTCGGCTTCGATCTGGACTTCGTAACGGGCGTTCGACGGACTTGTAGGAATGTGGCCCGTGCAGGGGGCGTCCGGCACGATGTCGATCACATCGCCATCGCTCATTACGCAGGCGCGATGGACGAAGTTTTCCAGTTCGCGCACGTTTCCAGGCCAGGGATGGCTGGTCATCGCATCGCGTGTGCGCTCTGAGAATGTGCGCTCCGGCAAATCGTACGTTCTGCAGATCTCCGTAAGGAAATGCCTGGCCAGAAGTTCGACGTCGCTCGGGCGTTCGGACAAGCAGGGTGTGCGCAAGATCAACACCCCGAGCCGGAAGAACAGATCCTCGCGAAAGGTCCCGGCGCGCACTTGGGTCATCAATTCCGAGTTCGCCGCTGCGATCACGCGGACATCAGCGCTTCGGACACGATCGGAGCCGACAGGTCGATACTCACCCGACTGAAGGAACCTGAGCAGCGTGGCCTGACCCTTTGGACTGAGCGAGTCGATCTCATCCAGGAATATCGACCCACCCTCGGCCTCGGCGATCAACCCGGCGCGGTTCTGGCGTGCGTCCGTGAACGCGCCTTTCGCGTGGCCAAACAGTTCGCTTTCCAGAACGGTGTCTGGCAGCGCTCCGCAATTCACCGGTACGAATGGTGCTTCTGCGCGGGCTCCGGACTGATGGATCTCGCGTGCGACCAGTTCCTTGCCTGTGCCGGTGCGACCTTCGATCAGCACGGGTGCATCGACCGCAGATGCGCGCCGGACGGACCTGAGAAGATGGCGTATCACGCTGCTGCTGCCGATGATCGATCCGGCCCCGGTCTCGCAACTACATGCACCAAGCACGCGGCGCTTGAGCCAATCGACGATGTCGCCTTTTTGCGAGGGCCATAACAATTGCCCCGGCACAGGTTCGGTGGTTTGACCGCTAACGCTTTGATCTACCACGACCCTCAGCTCTGGACCGGGGCTGGACGGAAATGCCGCCTGCAATTCGTGTCCGCCGGTGCTGTCGGTGCAGAAGATCAGAATCCCACGATCGGCCCCGGCCGCACACTGCGCTGTCAGCGCGCGCGGCGGCATCAATTCCAACCGCCAGCCCTCGCGTTTCAACCAACGGTCAAACGCGACAGTTCGCGATTCGGGTGCAAACGAGAAGAGCACCGCGTTCACAGTGTGAGAAAGATCGGTCACCATTGCCCCCCGAACGATCTCGCGCAAAAATCCTTGAACATGCCGTGGAACTCAATCCGCATAGGATACCACGCCCCGGCGAGCCGAAATAGCGATAGTTTACCGATGGGCGAGTGGCGTGCCGTGCCCGGACGCGCGTCCGAAAGATGCAAAGATCGCTTGGATCAAGGTCGACAAAGTGGCGCACAATCGAGTGAAGCCGCACGTGACGTTCTTCACGCAATTTTCCGTTAACCGGATATCGGGCGCAAATTGCTGCGTTCGAGCGCGGTTCAGATCCGGGCGTTGAAGACCCGGCCAAGCGGCGAAATCAGAGCGATCAGAACGATCAGATAAAGCAGCGGTGCGAACTGCAGAGTCTCCTCGAAACTGTCTTCCAGATAAAGCCAAAGCTCGGTTCCCGTGGCCTCGGAGCTGTGCCCGGCGATCAGCAGTGCGTAGAGATTGTTCGACACATGCATGCCGATCGCAGGCCAGAGCGACCCCGAACGCCAGACGAGAACCGAGAAGCATAGGCCCATCAGGAAGGTCGTGCCGACGTAGTAGGCATCCAGCAGGCCCTCGCGGCCCCCGTAGTGGAGGCATCCGAACAGGATCGACGGGATGACAGCCCAGACGAGCCAATGATCCGACCGAACGGCCAGTTGTTGCAGCAGATACCCGCGAAAGAATAGCTCCTCGGCCGAGGCCTGGATCAGGACGGCCAGTGCGATTGGCAACAGCCAGATCAGCCAGGTCTGCATGTCGGCGGTCTGAGTCGGTTCTGCGGAAACCAGACCGATGGCCCAGGTAAAGCCGGTGAAGGCCGCGATAATGATCGCCGTCAGGACTACACCTTTGCCGAAACCGCGCAGAGCGCCGGTGCGCCACGCAGACAGCACGTCGCGCAGGCGGTGCCGGTGCAACCAGTGGGCCGCCGTATAGACACCCATCCAGATGCCCGAGAAGCTAAGGAGCAAGAGGAAGATCTCGATCGGTTCGCCGTTCTGGCTGAATCTCTCGAGCCTGTCGTTGAGCCCATCCGTGGCGAGACCGGTGGAGAGTTGCGCGACCGCCCAGGTCAGGAGCACCAGGGCGGTTGCGATCACCCAGATGACCCCGACCGTCAACAGGCCGACGAGCGCGCGCCATGCGCCGGGGACGACCCGCGCAGGTGCGATGTAGGATTCGAAAGGCGTCATGCAGCGTAGTCTCCCTGGTTGACGCGAGAGCCCGGCGCCGTCCCATAAGCTGAGTGCAGCGCTGCCATGGTCCGGATTGATCCGGCAACCGCGAAGTCTTGTGCTTGAGGGGCAGGTCCGGGGTGTATAGGGTGCCGGCCAGCCATGCCGGGAGAGGGACCCGGCTGCCACACGCCATCTGAGCACAAGATCCGGAGCGACAGGGACAATGGACGCCAAGACTTTCGACAAATCCAAACTCGTCAGCCGCCATGTGACCGAGGGGCCTGCGCGGGCGCCGCACCGGTCGTATTACTACGCGATGGGTCTGACGGACGAGGAGATCCACCGTCCATTCATCGGTGTCGCGACATGCTGGAACGAGGCAGCCCCGTGCAACATCTCGCTGAACCGCCAGGCACAGGCCGTCAAGCTGGGCGTCAAGGAAGGGCAGGGCACCCCCCGCGAGTTCACGACGATCACCGTGACCGATGGGATCGCCATGGGGCACGAGGGCATGCGGTCCTCGCTGGCCTCGCGCGAGGCGATTGCCGACACGGTCGAATTGACCATGCGCGGCCATGCCTATGACGCCCTGGTCGGGCTGGCGGGCTGCGACAAGTCGCTGCCCGGCATGATGATGGCGATGGTGCGTCTGAACGTGCCGTCCGTTTTCATCTACGGCGGCTCGATTCTTCCCGGTAAGGTGCCGGCGGGCGCCGATGTGCCCGAGGATTTCGCGACGCGCGATCTGACGGTGCAGGATATGTTTGAGGCGGTCGGCCGTCACCAGAACGGCGACATGTCCGATGCGGCCCTCGCGATCCTGGAGCGTGTTGCCTGCCCATCCGCTGGTGCCTGCGGTGGCCAGTTCACGGCGAACACCATGGCGTGTGTGTCGGAAGCGATCGGCCTTGCCTTGCCGCAGTCATCCGGCGCTCCGGCACCCTATGAAAGCCGGGATCAATACTCGGACGCTTCGGGCCGGGCTGTGATGCACCTGATCGCCCAGAACATCCGGTCGCGCGATGTCGTCACCCGCAAAGCGCTGGAAAATGCCGCCCGCGTGGTGGCCTGCACCGGCGGGGCGACCAATGCGGGGCTGCATCTGCCTGCGATCGCCCACGAGGCCGGGATCGACTTCAACCTGCAAGACGTGTGCGATATCTTCAAGGACACGCCGTACTTCGTCGACCTCAAGCCGGGTGGTACCTATGTCGCCAAGGACCTCTACGAAGCAGGCGGTATCCCGATTGTCATGAAGGAACTGATGAAGGGCGGCTATCTGCACGAAGACTGCATCACGGCCACCGGCAAGACCGTGAAGGAGAATCTCGACAACATTGCGGGGCGGGCGGACGGAAGAGTCATCTATCCGATCGAGAAGCCGATCACGGCCACTGGCGGCGTTGTCGGGCTGATGGGCAACCTGGCCCCCGAGGGGGCCATCGTGAAGGTTGCGGGCATGAAGAAGCTCAAGTTCGAAGGCCCGGCCCGGGTGTTCGAGTGCGAGGAAGATGCGTTCGAAGCCGTGCAGAAGCGCGAATACAAGGAAGGCGAAGTGATCGTCATCCGCAACGAAGGGCCAAAGGGCGGTCCGGGGATGCGCGAGATGCTGTCGACCACCGCGGCCCTGACGGGTCAGGGGATGGGCGGCAAGGTGGCGCTGATCACCGCTGGCCGGTTCTCCGGTGCCACGCGCGGTTTCTGCATCGGCCATGTCGGGCCGGAAGCGGCAGTTGGCGGCCCCATCGGGCTGTTGCAGAACGGCGATCTCATTTCGATCGATGCGAAGAAGGGCACGATCAAGGTCAAGCTGACCGCCAAGGAACTGAAGGACCGGCGGAAGGTGTGGAAAGGCCCGCGCGCGACAATCTATGGTGCCGGAGCGCTCTGGAAATACGCGCAGACCGTGGGCGGCGCGCAGCAGGGTGCCGTGACGCATCCGGGCGGAAAGCACGAGGGTCATTGCTACGCGGATCTCTAGACGCTGGGGGGAACGAAGTTTGGGTAAGGGGTTCAGTCCGGTGTATCGGGGGTTTGGTGCGGTTGCCGTCATCGCCTCGACACTGGCAGTTGCTGGGTGTGACCAGCGCGGGTTCAGCGCCACTCAGGCCGAGTGGGAGCGCCGCAAGGGTCAGCAGTTCTATGTCGTCTCGGCGTCTCCGAACGCGGCAATCGTGAACGCGCGCGGCCAGGACGTAGCGATCCGCCCGGCGGACGGGTTTTGTCTGTCGCGCGAGTCGATCGAGACGTCCAATCGTTCTGCCGTCGCACTGATTGGCGATTGTGCGTTGCAGGCCGATGCGGCAACAACGCCGAAGTCTGAGCGGGGCGAACTGAAACTGCCGCCGGCCCTGCCGGGGATCATCACGGTATCGATCTCGGGCGAGGCCGAACAGGCCGGTCTGGACATCGACGATCTTGGAACCTTTCTCGAGTCGCCCCAGGGGCGGTCTCTGATCGGGCGGTCGTCTGACGGCAGCGGTGTCTCTGTCACTGAAAGCCGCCGTATCGGCGAGGCGGTGTATGTTCTGGTCAAAGACGAGAACGCCGGCCCTGTGCCGATCCTGTCGGATACGTTCTGGCGTGCCTTTATCGAGGTGAAGGACCGCCTGGCCGTCGTGACGATCAACGGTTTCCGCGACCGCCCGCTTGGGGTCGAGCGTATGCTGGGCTACCTCTCGGAGCAGGTCGAGGCGATCCAGCTGGCGAATGCGGGCGGCTTGGGCGAGACGCGGCGGTTGATTGCAGATTCCACGCCGATCGAGGCCGAGCGCATTGCATCGGCCGAGGCCGGGGCTCTGGCATCGAATGCCGAGGATGTCGAACGCCTCAGCGATCTGCGGCCGACGATCGTGATCGCGGCGAAGGAGACCGAGCCAAGTGACGGCGCGCAAGGCGGGCGGGCACCCGATGATGAGCTGGAGACCGAGAGCGCCGCGACCGACGCGCCCGTCGAACAGCCCGAGATCACGATAGAAGAGAGTATCACGGTCCCGGCGGGCGATGTCGTGGTTCCGATCTCCAGGCCATCGACGGTGTCAGCGCAAACGGCCCGGCTGGTCAATCCGGCCAACACGGTGGAACGTGCTACGGTGGACAGTGCTGATGCAGACGCAGAGGCACCGGTGACGGCACCGCGCGCGCCAAAGCGCCGGAAGCGTACCTGAGTCGATCGCGTAGGGGCCGAACGACGTTCAGACGTCCAGATCGATCCAGACGGGCACGTGGTCTGAGGGCTTTTCCCGGCCCCGAACGTCACTGTCGATCCCGGCGGCGGTCAGGCGATCCGCCGCTTGCGGGCTGAGCAACAGGTGGTCGATCCGGATGCCGTCGTTGCGGTCCCATGCCCCGGCCTGATAGTCCCAGAAGCTGAAAATCTCGCTTTCCTGAGTGACCTCGCGCAC